>NZ_JAVDUC010000009.1:0-155467 GCF_031456125.1 Sphingomonas sp. BE138 | reverse complement strand
GCATGTAGCGTGCAATCTGATGGGAACGGCGTCGCGATCTGTTCACTCATTGGCGCGCTCAGAGAAAACCTCATTTTACATAAGATATATTATCGGACTGGCGGATTTCTGTTCCTTCAGAGATGCTTACGTGCCGTCCGACGGGCATTGTCACCCGCTCAGCAACAGTCGCTCGCGGTGCCGCTGATCCCGCTCGGCCCGCCACGCGTGAAACTGCGCCAGAACGCTTTCGGCGTCCATACCAGTTCGTCGCTGATGGGCCTCAATGCGGACGCGTAGGCGTGCCGGCCAAGCCGTGCTGTTTCGGATCAGGGTGGCCTGCACCCAGCGAGGCACGTAGCTGAGCAGCTTCTCCAGAATGTGGCGCTCGCGAAACGGCAGATGAGCGCCCGACATCAGGCGGCTGACGGGCTCGTCGGCGAGGAGCGCTACCACCGCGCTGAGAATGTGAGCTCGGCCGTAAGGCGAAAGCTCATGGTAGGGCTGTTCGTCCCAGGTCTGTGGTTTGTGCTCCGGCATGATCGGCAGCACGGGGCAGTCGACCAGGTTAATGTAACTGGTCCTGAAGAGGCTCGGCGCCAGCAGCGCCCGGGTGAGATCGCGCAGCACGGTGAGGAACTGGCGGGCGGGCACCGGCTCCATCCCCGGCAAGCATGCGGGATGCCCGAGCAGCGCCTTGCGGACCTCCCCGTCAAACGCAAACAGGATCGAAAGCGCCGCAGCCGTCTCTTCCGGCTCGAAATACGCCGCTGGTGTCGGCTGCGTCCAGCGGCTTGCCCTTAGCGGGGTGCCGCAATCGCCGCACACGAACTCGATGCCATTCGACCAGATGAACCGCGGCGCGTGTCTCGGCCGACAACGCCGACAGTAATCCTGTCGCCAAGCGCGATGCTGGTGACAGAAGACGATCGGCAGCGCCGCCTCTGCGTCCAGGTAAGCTCCGCCCGCCTCGTGCGCTTCGGCAAGGCAGTAGCGGCACCAGGCGAGATCGAGTTCGCCTCGCGCTCGGCCGAAACCGTCGATGCTTGGCAACCAGTCCACCGCCAGCCCTGGCCAGCGGCGCTTGACCCCGAGATTGAGCACGACATCCAACGCGACCCGAAGACCGGCTGCGACGCTTCTCGCCTCGTGCGGATCCCAGCGGACATCCGGCTGCGCCTTCGGACCGGCCGTCCATAGTGCCTCCCGAAGCTCGGCGACCGATACATCGTAGAAGGCCGCGGTCCGTCCGAGCCAGGATGACGGCAACTCGTCGGAACGAGGACGCGGCGCGAACGGCAGCGCTCCCGCCACGGCTCAAGCAGCCGCCGTCGCCCGCCCGCGTCCACGGCGCTGGGCTAACGCCTTCATGCTGACGGAGGGAAGCACAAGGTCGTCGGCGTCGAGGTCACTCACTTCGATACGCTCGGTGCCGTTCTCGATTGCCCGCACAGCGAGCGTTTCGACGAGCCGGAAGATGCGGCCGGTGTTCCCGTCGCTGAGGTCGAGGATAGCGGTGCGGCATCGCTCCTCCTCCAGCTGAGATGGCTTGCGCAGAGGCAGGATCGCGGCGAGCGTGACCATCAGCAGCCGAAATGGCTCGTCGTTCTGCCACCGGACCAGCTCGACCGCGTCGAACCGCTCGGCCAGTGCCGCATCCGTGAGCAGCGCCGCGCGCGCCTCGTGGTTGCCGGTGCAGACGAGCGGAATCTGCAGGTCGTTGGCCAGATAGCGAAGCGTGTTGAGGAAGACGCGCTGCTGCCGTGGCGTGCAGGCCAGCATGTGGTTGATCTCGTCCAGGATCAGCATACGAGCACCCACCTGCCCCATGATCCGGCGGGTGAGCTGCCGGGCTCGCTGGACGTCGCCGCGCCCCGCAAAGCCGGCGCCAAGCTTCTCGAGAACCTCCCCGTAGAACTCGCCATCGGTCGGCTGTGGCGGCAGCTGAACGGCCACGACCGGGATCGTCGCCGTTCCCGTTGTGTCGTTGAACCCGCGCGGGTTCTCCGCCTCGAAGCGCTCGACGATGCGGGACTTCCCCATCCCGGTCTGGCCGTAGATCAGGAGGCACGGCATGCGCGTGCGCGGCGGGTAGCGTAGCATCGCATCCAAGGTCTTGCGCACGGTTTCCGCCTTCGGGAAGCCGAGCCAACGATCCATGCGGATCCAGGCAATTCGCTCCTTGTCGGCCCACATCGCACGCTCGCGGTAGTCCTCGGCAAGATGCGACAGATCGCTCATCTGGGCATCTCCTCGACGAGGTACGGTAGCGCCTGCCGATCACCGCCCTTATCCGTTCCCGAGGCACCCGGCAGAGCTGTGGCTCTGTCCTCCTCAATGGTGGGCTTGCCGCTGCTTCTGGCGCGCCGTGCATCAGCCAAGGCTGCCCTTGTCCTCTGGAGCGCGAGCCGTGCGGCCTTCGTCTTGTGAGCGGCTTCCGCTACGATCAGCCGCTGTGTCTCGACCGCCTGGAAGATCAGCGTCTCGTCGACCGCTTGCTGACCACGCTCGCGCAGGGTGCGAACCGCCTCCTTCTGTTCCCAGCGGGTGATCGCCGGCCGCCGGAGGTCACGATAGGGCACCTCGAGGTGCTCGCCATGCGGGAGCTCGAGCCAGATGCGAGAAAGGTCACGCGGGTCCCACCGGATCGGCATGGCCTGCCCGGGTCGCGTGTACCAGCAGGACAGCGCGTCATCCCAGTAGTGCGTATGGAACAGTTCGATGCCGTGCGGGGTCACCGCGCGTAGTTCGCAAGGCAGGAAGTCGAAGAGGAAGCTGGCGCGATCGACCGGCAGCCGCGCCAGCTCCGGCCGCCGTTCCATCGCTTCGGCCCAGGCGAGCGCCGGCGGGATGCCGATGCCGCGGTGTCGCTCTGCATGGTACGGCCCAATGATCTGTGCGGCGAGCCAGCTCTCCAACTCGCCCAGCGTCATGCACGCTTGGGCTTCGGAGTCGTATTCGCCTCGCTCCGCCACGTTGGAGAACGTCGTGCCGGGCAGAAGATGGACAGCGCCCATCACTGTCCCGATCAGCCGCTCGATATGGCCACCGAAGTGCGGACGCCGAACCGGACGATACTCGAGCGAGATCGAGTGGGCACGGCAGCCCCGTTTCAGAGCGTCGGAGCGGTGCTCGCGCGCATTGTCGAGGTGTAGCCGATCCATGAGACCCTGATTGTCCCAAGGTGCCTCCATGCCGCGCTCGGCCAACCAGGCGGTCTTGGGGAGAACGGCTTGGCGCATGCACATGCCAACCGACACGGCCGAGGGTGCAAGCATATCGAGGTGGAACCCCGGTACCGTGCGGCTCGCGATATCGATCATCAGCGTGAGCCACGGCCGACCGATGGGCTTTCGATACAGATCGTCGACGACGATCACGTCGACCAGCGTGTGATCCGATTGCACGAGCTCCAGCGCGTAGCTGGCATCCAACACGCCTCGCGTCGGCTCCCACTTGTCAGCGGCGGCTTTGGACCCTTGCCTACGGGCCGTGACGGTCTGGGGAGGCAGTCTGTCCAATCGTGCTTGGATTGCCTTGGTGCTGGGCACCTTCAGCCCGATCTTCTGCGCCTCATGTCGGAGCCAGCGGCGGAGCGCCTGCACGTTCGGCTTCTCGAGGGTGAGATAACACTCCGCGATGCCTCGGGCGATCAACTGCTCGGCAGCAGATGAGAGCCGCCGCTCTCCCCTCTCCCGCCCTCGCGGGCGCGGCAACAGCGAAGCGGCAACGGGCGACGCCCGATAAAGCTGGAGAAGCTCATGAAAACGGGCGCGACCCAGCCCAAGCTTATCCAGCGCTTCGGCGGCTGCGTTGCCCGGGATGCGGGTCAGCGCAGCAAGTGGGCGGATGATCTTCTCGCGGCGGTGCGCTTCTGCCCAATTAGCGTCGCTCGCCGTCTTCAGGTCCGCGGTTCGCATGGTACGACGCCTCGGCTGATCCAGCCTGGCAAGCGTCCGCTCTTTTGGGGAGAATGTCCACCATTTCAGGAGTGGACTGACGCCGGGCGACGCTCGCCGTGTGCGTCCACCGTTTCAGGACAACCGACATCGGCGTGGAGTGCTCTTCGAACCGGCTAAGGCCTAAACTGGAGAACATTCAGGTAGCGCCGATACGTAAGGGTCTGGACGACGTGATGCGACAGCTTCACGTTGATGTCGGCTCCGCGCGGACCGGCGACCAGCAGAACCGTTGGTTGAGGTTGGTGGCAATTGGGGTCATCTTCGTCGAGGTCGTGCTATGGACGTTGCTAGCGGGGCCGATCTTGCGGCGACGCCGAATAGCTGGCGATGGCCGGAAAGCATGGCGGCGCGGACGCTTGGCGGGTCCGCATTAGAGGGCGCGCGCCGATCGTCGACGGTGGACGGGCCTGACACCTGAAACGCGATGGTGGCGGGCGCGGTGATCGGCCGGGGCAACGAGGAAGCGCTTCAGCGCTGCCAGCGAGCGGCGAACAAGGTGGGCGAGCCAGCGCGATGCACGGCCAGGGTCAGTCCGGAGGAGCGGAGGGCGACGGACTGAATGATTATCAACGACAGCAGCGCGGCGAAGTCGCGTCGACCAGGCAAGCCAACCGAAGCGGCGCTGGCGTCTAATCCGGCGCGGATCGCGGGCACGATCGCGCCTCTCGCGCAGTCAGGAGAATGACGGGGCGGCGGGCCAACCCGCCGCCCCGTCAGTTCAGTAATTGTAGCTCGACCCGTAATAGCCATAGACCTGTTGGCCGTAGGCCCGATCGAATGCCGGCTCGTTGCCGGCGCTGTAGCGCGGGCCGCCTTCAAGCTGTTCCTTGGTAAGATTGACGACATAGCCGCCCTTGTCGGTGTCGTAGGTGAGCTGATCCCAGGGGAGTGGGTGATAGTCGTCGCCCATGCCCAGGAAGCCGCCGAACGACATGACGGCATATTCGGCCTTGCCCGACCGCTTATCGACCATGAAGTTGTAAACCGAGCCGAGCTTGTTGCCCTCGCGGTCATAGACGGCGGTGCCCTCGACCTTGTTGGAGGCGATCAGACGATCGGTTTCGTCGGTTTCAACATTGTTGTCAGCCATGCAAATTCTCCTTCCTTGGCCAGAACGAAGGAGCCCGGCAGGGTATCCGACCGAACGGTTGCAGCCGGACGGATTGCGAACCCGGTGCATCGCTCTTGGGTGTGCCGCTATCTAACTATCCGACGAGCGCCTGCGCCGATCTACGCAACAGAGCCGGTCATGATGTCCTGCCCTCGTCAATCTTGGTTTCAGCGCGTGCGTCGCGCAGGATTTTCATGCCGCCCTAGATCGCGATGAGGGCGGTCGCGAGCCCGACCAGCAGGTCGGGCCAGTTGCTTCCAAGCCAAAACACCAGCACGCCGGCGATCAGGATGCCCCCTTTCGAGATAATGTCGTTGAAGCTGAAGGTGGTGGCGGCGCGGAGGTTCACGTCCTTCTGCTTTAGCCGCTGAAGCAGCCGCAGGCAGATGTAGTTCACGACGCCGGCAACCGCCGACATGACCATCATCGTCGGCCCGATCGGTTCGCTGCCTTGATTATAGCGGCGGCCGACGTTGATCAGGTTGCCGCCGGCGAAAACCAGCAGCATGACGCCCGACGCGGTCGCGGCGCGCCTCTTCCAGGTCTGCCCGTGGCTGAGCGCTATGAGACTGAGCGCGTACACGGCCGTGTCCGACAGGTTGTCCACGCCGTTCGCGATCAGGGCGCTGGAGTCCGCAAAGAACCCGGCGGCGAAGAAGCCCGCCGCGATGGCGACGTTCAGCAGCAGCACGATCTAGAGCGTGCGTCGTTCGTCCGGTGCTTGACGATCGGTAGCGGCAGCCATCCTATAATCTCCATGAGCGTCAGCAGTGCGAGGGCGCCGACGAAAACGTTGAATTGACGGCGGGGATTCGAGTTTCCCTGCGGATTGCGAAGTGTCATAGCCGGCATCAGAGTGCGGCTTATGAGGCAAGCTCGCCGACCAACGTCGGGCGCCATCGTTTGGTCTGTCCTCTTTACTCAGGTGCGATCAAGCTTTCAGCCGATCCTGTAGCCGGCTTTCGACTTGGCGGATGTGGCGGCGCGGTTGCAGGAGCAGTGATTTAATTTCCGACGACCGATGGACCGCACATCGTGACGCCCGGACTGCGGGAAGACGAGCATGACAAAGATGTCTCAGGAACCGACCCTCGACGCGACGGCTCGATTGCTGCGCGATCCGTACCGCTACATCGCGACACGGTGTCGCCGGTTCGGGTCCGACGCCTTCCAAACCCGGCTTCTGCTCCGGCCGACCATTTGCATGAGCGGCCCCGAGGCCGCCGAGTTCTTCTACGACGAGGCGCGGTTCGCGCGTCAGGGCGCGATGCCCGAGCCGGTTCGGGCGACGCTGCTCGGCAAGAGTGGGGTTCAGGGACTCGATGACGAGGAACACCGCCACCGCAAGGCGTTGTTCGTATCGCTGATGACCCAGGACCGGGTGGCGGCGCTCGGCGCTCGATTCGGCGAGGAGCTTGCCGTCGCCGCGACCCGATGGCGCTCCAAGAGCGAGATCGTGCTATACGATGCGCTACACGAGCCTCTTGCGCGCGCCGTGTGCGCCTGGGCGGGCGTGCCGCTCGCCGAAACCGAAGTGCGCCGTCGAACCCGGCAGCTCGTAGCCATGTTCGATGCTGCGGCGAGCATTGGCCCTCGGCATCTACGCTCGCGTCTCGCCCGCGGGCGCGCCGAGCGCTGGCTTTCTAGAGTTATCCGCGACACCCGCGAGGGCCGCATCGAGACGCCGCCAGGGTCCGCCCTCGGCGCGATCGCCGCGCACCGCGATCTTGAAGGGCAGCCCTTGCCGCTCCGCATCGCGGCGGTCGAACTCCTGAACGTGCTGCGGCCAACAGTTGCGGTGGCGGTCTTCATCACGTTCGCCGCGCACGCGCTTCACCTGCACCCCGAGTGGAGGGCACGGTTCCGCGCCGGCGACGACAGCGGCTTGGATGCGTTCGTTCAAGAGGTGCGGCGCTTCTACCCCTTCTTCCCGGCTGTGGCGGCAAGGGTGCGCGCCGGGTTCACTTGGCGAGGCATGCACTTCCCGAAGGGGCGGCGCGTGATGCTCGACCTGTTCGGCACAAACCGCGATGCGCGTACCTGGTCGGAGCCGCACGAGTTCCGTCCGGAACGCTTCCGAGAGGAGGATGGCGGCGCATTCGGCTTCATTCCCCAGGGCGGCGGTGACGCGCGCATTCACCATCGCTGCCCGGGCGAGCCGGTCACGGTCGAGCTGATGAAGGTTGCAGTCCGTTTCCTATCGTCGGAAATCACCTACGACGTACCCGCGCAGTGTCTCGACATCGATTGGTCTCGTTTACCGGCGCTCCCGCATAGGCGCATGGTAGTTCGTGATGTTCGACCGGCGATAATTGGTTCAATGCTCGCGGTATGACGGACGCGATCGAATAGAAGTCAACGAGCTGGGCAGCGTGCGGGCGCAGCAGGACAGTAACCGCATTGATGTCGGGCCGGAGGAGGTGCGTTGCACCGTCCGTGTCGCACCTGCCGTTAGTTGAACGGTTATCAGCCATCGTCTATATGAGGAGCACATGCGGTCTCCTGTGAGGGAGAGTCCGTTTCCTGAGCGGCCCCCACCGAGTGGTCCGGCTTGTTAGTTAGTGCATTGTCGTCGCCGCCGCCATTGCCGGGCGTAGGTGGAGCGAAGCGGAACCGGAGGCCGGCAATGGCGGTGTCGCCGCTTCCGGGGCTGGCGGGCGGTAGCCAAGGCTGCTGTGCGGCCGGACGGTGTTGTAGTGACGGCGCCATGCCTCGATCAGCACCCTGGCCTCGGCCAGGCTGTAGAAGATCTCGCCATTGAGCAGCTCGTCGCGAAGCGACCCGTTGAAGCTCTCGTTGTAGCCGTTCTCCCATGGCGAGCCCGGGGCGATGTAGAGCGTCTTCACGCCGATCTGGCCGAGCCAAGTCTGGACGGCGGTGGCTATGAACTCGCTGCCATTGTCCGACCTGATGTGCGCTGGTGGACCGCGTTCAATGAACAGGTCGGCCAACGCGGCCAGCACGTCTTCGTGGCGGAGCTGGCGTGACACGACCAGTGCCAGGCACTCGCGGCTGGCCTCGTCGATGATGGTCAGGATGCGGAACTTGCGCCCATCGTGGGTACGCTCCTCGACGAAATCATAGGCCCAGACGTGCCCCGGATACTCTGGTCGAAGCCGGATGCAGGAGCCGTCATTGAGCCAGAGCCGGCCACGTTTCGGTTGGCGCTGCGGCACCTTCAGCCCCTCGCGCCGCCAGATCCGCTCGACCCGCTTGTGGTTCACCGACCAGCCCGCCGCATGCAGCAGCGCGGTCACCCGACGGTAACCGTAGCGCCCATACTGCTTTGCCAGCGCGACGACGTCGTCGGTGAGCGCCTGCTCATCATCTGCCCCGCACGGCACTTTGCGCTGCGTTGACCGGTGCTGGCCAAGCACGCGGCACACGCGCCGCTCGGACACGTCCAGCACCTCCCGGACCTGGTCGATGCAGCGCCGGCGCCGTGCGGGGCTCAGAAGTTTCCCTTTGCCGCCTCCTGCAGGATGAGCTTGTCCAGCGTCAGATCCGAAATCGCACGCCGCAGCCGGGCGTTCTCCTTCTCCAGATCCTTCATCCGACGCGCCTGGTCCGTCTTCAGGCCACCATATTCCTTGCGCCAGCGATAATAGGTCTGCTCGCTGACCGCGATCCGCCGGCATGCCTCCGCGGTCGTGCCGCCCTGGCCCAGCACGATCTCCACCTCACGCAGCTTGCCGATGATCTCCTCCGGCTTGTGCTTCTTCGCAGGCATTCGTTGTCCCTTCCTTGGTCCAGACTGTCATAGTCGATGGACCACTCAGAAGGGGGCAGCTCAGAAATCTCCAGAGCCAGACGGTGGGAAAATACGAGCAATTGCGCCGAGTGAGACCTGCTTTGAACCTTCCGGAACATCAATGAAGTTGTATTTTAGTCCGATCGATGTGGGGGAGAAGCCATTTGAGTATGATGTATTGGTAGCGTCCTTCTGCCTCATCCATGAATAGGTGTTTCCCTCGACCCGTAACTCGACCTTGTCGACAACGCCGTAGCGGAGCAGGGTCGGAAAGAAGATTGTCCGCTCGTGTTCATCGCCGTCGTGACGAAACTCGGCCTGGATCGCGGTCTCCAATTGGAAGCGACCCTTTCCCACGGTTGTGCTGCCGTCCGCAATGCCAGGCCGATCGGCGTTGATGTAATCATCGGACGGGTCTGCGATGGCGGGCGTTGCCATCGCGATCGTAGCCACCATCAGGAGAGCTGTTGAGGCGCAGAGGCTCCGTAGTGGCATCACGTAATTTTCCGTTCTCGGTTCAGGGTTATGCGGTTGGTCCAGCGATAGCTTGGATAACGCGACACTCGGCCATCGTTTTGGCCGAACAGCCGGCAGCGCTCATTGCAGCCAGTTCATCGCGCAGCGCGCCTAGCTGGCGAAGGCGCTCCTCAACATCGGCGAGATGACGTGATGCGATCTCAGTGGCTTCCCCGCAGTCGCGGTCCGGCTGATCGGCGAGTGCGAGCAAGGAGCGGATCTCGTCGATGGAAAAGCCGAGACGCCTACCGTTTCGTATGAAGTTGAGACGATCGGTGTCCGACGCCCCGTAAGTGCGCCGGCCTGAGGTCGTGCGAGCGGGGCGGCCGAGTAAGCCGATGCCCTCATAGAAGCGGATCGTCGTGACCTTGGTCGCGGTGGCTTTCGCCAGTTCGCCGATTTGCATTCGAATGCCCGCTTTCTGCTGCCGGAATTACAATGAGCTTGATTCTACAGCTACTGTAGAATGTAGGGAAGATTGATGATGCGGCACAGGCGATTGCCTGCGGCTGCAAATTCTGACGAGAGGTGCCCGTGCCAAGTGATCTGATCAGCGCCCAGCGCACACCGGCCGGCGATACTGGAGACGGAGAGCGCTTCGTCCAAGAGGTGAGACCCTTCTATCCCTTTCTCCCCGCCTTGATGGTGCGGGTTCAGCGGACTTCACGTGGATATCTAGAGATGGGCTGAACTCGGATGTTCGCGCTGCTGGCGAAGCGGTTCCTTGCCAGCGGCGTTCAGCTCAGGTGACCGGTTTATCGAGGACGAACGAATGAACGACAGCTTCGACATCATCGTAATCGGCGGGGGCACGGCAGGCTATCCCGCCGCCATCCGCGCTTCACAGCTCGGGATGAGCGTCGCGTGTGTCGAACGTGGCGCCACGCTTGGCGGCACCTGTCTCAATGTCGGCTGCATTCCCTCCAAGGCTCTTCTCCATTCGACGGAGCTGTTTGCCGACCTCAGCGAGGGGCTTGAGAAGCATGGTATCGGCGTCAGCGGCGTTGCCCTCGACTTGGCGCAAATGATCAGCCGCAAAAATGAGGTCGTCGCTGGGCTTACCAAGGGCGTCGAACACCTCTTGAAAAAGAACAAGGTGGAATGGGTGAAGGGAAGCGCCCGTTTCACGGCACACGATCGCCTCGCCGTCGATCTGGCCGAGGGTGGCGCTCGATCTCTGACGGCAACCAAGGGGATCATCGTAGCAACCGGCTCGGATGTCGCGCGGCTGCCAGGTATCGACATTGATGAGGAGCGCGTCGTCTCGAATACGGGCGCGCTCTCGTTGAAGAAGGTGCCGGATCATCTGGTCGTCATCGGCGGCGGCTATATCGGCCTTGAACTGGGCTGCGTCTGGCGTCGGTTGGGCGCCAGGGTGACTGTGATTGAGTTCCTCGAGAGCATCGTGCCCAGCATGGATCGCGAGATCTCGCGACACCTGCTTAAAACGCTGAAGCAGCAAGGGCTAGACTTCCGGTTCCAGACCAAAGTGACGAGCGTCGAGAAGCGCCCCGACGACCTGCTTATCGCCATCGAGCCGTCAAACGGCGGTGCAACCGAGACCCTCGCGGCCGACGTCGTGCTGGTCGCAGTGGGCCGTAGACCCTACACAGACGGCCTAGGGCTGGACCAAGTCGGTGTCTTGCTCGACCCCAAGGGCCGCATACCTGTGGAGCTTGGTTTCAAGACTGTTGTCCCCGGAATTTACGCTATCGGCGACGTTATCGCGGGACCGATGCTTGCGCACAAAACGACGCTGGATGGGGTGCGCTGCGTGGAGGGGATCGCCGGCCGCTATCCAGGGGTCGACTACAACACCGTACCCGCCGTCATCTACACCTCTCCCGAGGTCGCGAGCGTTGGCAAAACGGAAGAGGAACTGAAGGCAGCCGGCGTCGACTACAAGTCCGGCACATTCCCGTTCCTGGCGAACAGCCGCGCGCGATGCAACGGCGACACCCGCGGGCTCACGAAGCTGCTGGCAGACGCGAAGACCGATCGCCTGCTCGGCGCTCACATTATCGGGCCGGACGCCGGAACGATGATCCACGAGGCCGTACTGGCCATGGAATATGGTGGGACGACTGAGGACATCGCGCTGACGACGCACGCCCATCCCACCTTGCCGGAGTCGCTGAAGGAGGCCGCTCTCGTCCTGCTCGGCCAAGGCATGCACATATGATCCAGAGCAAGGGCGCCGAGGCCTTTCTTTCCATCTACCGCCAAGGCTTTGTGCGAGTCGCTGCCTGCCGGCCGCGCTGCCGGGCCGCCGATCCCACGTTCAACCTCGCACAAACCATGGAACTAGCCCGCGAGGGCGACGCTCAGGCAGTAGCGCTGATGGTTTTCCCGGAACTGGGACTTTCGGGCTACTCAATTGACGATCTCCTGCTTCAGCGCGCGTTGCTCGACGAAGTTGAAGCGAGGATTATAGATCTGGTCGAGGCAAGCCGGACGTTGAGGCCGGTTCTCCTCGTGGGAGCGCCGTTACGGCGCGAAGGTCGGCTCTACAATTGTGCTGTCGCCATCCACCGGGGTCGGATTCTTGGTGTGGTACCAAAAGGCCACCTTCCCAATTACCGTGAGTTTTATGAGAAGCGGTGGTTCGCCTCCGGCCGTGACGTGCGTGGCGAGATCTATGTTGGAGGCGAGCCAGTTCCTTTCGGAATGGATTTGCTGTTCCAGGCTGACGACGTCGACGGCCTGATCTTCCACACTGAAATTTGCGAGGACGTTTGGGCTCCTGCACCCCCAAGCGACTTTGCCGCGCTCGCCGGCGCGCTGATCCTGACGAACCTTTCGGCAAGCAACATCGTGGTGGGCAAGGCGGACACACGACGGCGCCTCTGCGAGCTGCAGTCCGGCCGCTGCTGGGCAGCTTACATCTACTCCGCGGCCGGATACGGAGAGTCGACCACTGATCTCGCTTGGGATGGCCAGGCCTGCATATACGAGCTGGGAGCTCAGCTCGCGGAAACGGAGCGGTTCAGCGTCGCGTCCCAGATGGTCATTGCGGACATCGACGTGGAGCGGTTGCAACTAGAGCGCATGCGGACCGGCACCTTCAACGAGGCCGCTATCGCAAACGGGATGCCGGACCGGCGATTCCGACGTGTGTCCTTCCATCTCGATCCCCCGATGGGCGATCTCGGGCTGAGACGGAACATCGATCGTTTCCCCTTCGTACCTGATGATCCGGCCCGTCTCGACCAGGACTGCTACGAGGCGTTCAACATCCAGGTCAGCGGGCTTGCGAGGAGGCTGGAAGCAACCGGTTTAGCCAAGATCTGCATCGGCGTGTCCGGAGGGTTGGATTCGACCCATGCCTTGATCGTCGCGGCAAAGGCGTTCGATTTGCTTGGGCGTCCACGTACCGACATTCTCGGATTTACAATGCCTGGCTTCGCCACCAGCGCCAGTACGAAGTCCAATGCCCACGCCTTGATGAGTGGGCTCGGTGTGACCGCCGAGGAGATCGACATCAAGCCGCTTGCCAACCAGATGCTAGCGGATTTGCAGCACCCGTTCGCAACCGGCGAACCGGTCTACGACACGACTTTCGAAAACGTGCAGGCGGGACTCAGGACGGATCTTCTGTTCAGAGCTGCCAACCAGCGTAACGCCTTGGTGCTCGGCACCGGCAACATGTCGGAGCTTGCACTTGGCTGGTGTACCTACGGTGTCGGCGACCACATGAGCCACTACAACGTGAATGACTCGCTTCCGAAGACTCTCATTCAGCACCTGATCCGGTGGACGGCTTCGAACCGGCTGTTCGATACCAATGTCACAGACGTCCTTCTGGACGTTCTCGGGACTACGATATCGCCCGAGCTCATCCCGCAGGCGAGCGAAGGAGAATCGCAGAGCACCGAAGGCAAGATCGGACCGTATGAGCTCCACGATTTCTGGATCTACTATTTCACCCGGTTCGGGCTGCGGCCCTCGAAGATCGCTTTTTTGGCATTCCACGCTTGGCAGGACGTTAGTGCGGGAAGCTGGCCGCCGGGGTTTCCCGAGGAGCAAAAGCGCGCCTACGAGGTGGGCGTCATCCGCGCCTGGCTTGAGGTGTTCTTACACCGCTTCTTCGCTAACCAGTTCAAGCGCTCTGCTCTGCCGAATGGACCCAAGGTCACGACCGGCGGATCGCTATCCCCACGCGGCGACTGGCGCATGCCTTCGGACGCGCATGGACAGGTCTGGATCGACGAGCTGCGTCGCAACGTGCCCGAAGGCCTTGACGTTATGGCCGATCCCTCGACGCAAACAGCGATTATTGTACCGGCTGAAGCCAAGCCTATCGTGCGGTAATGTTGCACTCGCTACGCTATTGCGGGCGTGGGCGGCAGTCTTCCCCGGCGGACGGGCTTAGCTTCAGACGCGGGCCGTCGCGATGCTTGATAGATCGGTTGTCGGATCCATCGGCACCCCGGCTTCCTTGCGCTCGGAATAGCGATCGATAAGCTGGTCAGCATGTGGACGGAGCAAGACGGTGAAGCGGACCAACTCCTCCATCACGTCAACGATGCGATCATAGTAACTCGAGGCCTTCATCCGCCCGGCGTCGTCAAACTCGTTGAACGCCTTGGCGACCGATGATTGATTGGGGATGGTGAACATCCGCATCCAGCGGCCGAGCACGCGCAGTGTGTTGACGCTGTTGAACGACTGCGATCCCGCTGACACCTGCATCACCGCCAGCGTGCGCCCCTGCGTAGGGCGCATGCCGCCCATGTTCAGCGGCAGATGGTCGATCTGCGTTTTCATGATGCCCGTGATTTGACCGTGTCGCTCGGGGCTGCACCAGACCTGTCCTTCCGACCATAGAGAGAGCTGCCGCAACTCATGAACGGCCGGGTGGTCGTCGCCCGCCACTTGATCGGGCAACGGTAGCGTCGACGGATCGAAAATCCTCGTCTCGCACCCGAAAAAGTGAAGAAGGCGCGCAGCTTCCTCGATGCATAGCCGCGAGAAGGAGCGCTCGCGCAAACTTCCGTAGAGCAGCAGGATGCGCGGTGCGGGATCAGCCGGACCGAGACCGAGCGCAGGCCGCTGGTGGGCATAGGCCGGATCGAGTGCGGGTAGATGGTCGGGTTCGGACAGGTCGCGAAGAGGCATTGAACATTCCAAAGTCAGATAGGGCCGGCGTTACGCACCACGCGGCGCGAGCAGGATCACGCAAGTTCCGATGAGACATAGGGCCGCGCCACCCACGTCCCAGCGGTCGGGCCGAACGCCCTCGACGCTCCACAACCAAAGCAGTGAGGCGCAGATGTAGATGCCGCCATAAGCGGCGTAGGCGCGCCCTGCCGCATCGCTGTCCACGCGGGTCAGCAGCCAGGCAAAGACGACGAGGGACGCTATGCCTGGCGCGAGCCACAGGGGTGACTTTCCCATGCGCAGCCAAGCCCAGAAGGCAAAGCATCCCCCAATTTCAGCAAGCGCCGCTGCGATGTAGATCAGGGCTGTCATCCAAGAGTGATCCTCAATGCCAAGGCGCCGAGCGTGATGAGCAGTACCGGCACGGTCAGCGTGACGCCGACGCGGAAATAATAGCCCCATCCGATCCGCACGCCCTTCTGACCGAGAACGTGAAGCCACAGCAACGTCGCGAGAGACCCGATCGGCGTCAGCTTCGGGCCGAGGTCGCAACCGATTACGTTTGCGTAGATCATTGCTTCCTTGACCGCGCCGGTCGCGTGCGCCGCGTCGATCGACAGCGCCCCGACCAGCACGGTCGGCATGTTGTTCATCACCGACGAGAGAATGGCCGCGATGATGCCCGTTCCGAAGGCCGCACCCCACACACCGCCTTGTGCCGTGCGATCGAGCAGCGCGGCGAGGTGATCGGTCAGGCCGGCGTTCCGCAGGCCGTAGACGACCAGGTACATGCCGAGCGAGAAGATCACGACCTGCCACGGCGCGCCTCGCAGTACCTTCCGTGTCTCGATTACATGGCCGCGCCCGGCGATCACCAGGAGCAGGATCGCGCCGGCAGCGGCAACTGCGCTTACCGGTACGCCGAGGGGCTCGAGTAGGAAGAAGCCGGCGAGCAGAAGCGCCAGGACAACCCAACCGGCGCGGAAGGTCGCGGCATCACGAATAGCCTCATGGGGCGCGCGCAGCGCTCCGACATCATAGGCTTGTGGAATGTCACGGCGGAAGAACAGCATCAGTGCGCCCAACGTGACGGCGATCGACACGAGATCGACCGGCACCATCACGGAGGCATATTCACCGAAGCCGACTTTGAAGAAGTCAGCCGACACGATGTTGACGAGGTTGGAGACGACCAGCGGCAAACTTGCCGTGTCGGCGATAAAGCCGGCCGCCATGACGAACGCCAGCGTCGCCTTGTCCTTGAAGCCCAGCGCGCGCAGCATGGCGATGACAATCGGCGTCAGGATCAGCGCCGCGCCGTCATTGGCGAACAACGCGGATACTGCCGCGCCCAGCAGCACGATGAGAACGAACAGCCTCAGGCCATGCCCTCTGCCCCAGCGTGCGACATGGAGTGCTGCCCATTCAAAGAACCCGGCCTCGTCGAGCAGCAGACTGATGACGATGATCGCGACGAAAGCAGCGGTCGCGTTCCAGACGATGCCCCACACCACCGGCACGTCCGAGAGAGTGACGACGCCAGCGAGCAAGGCGACGACGGCACCGCCCATCGCGCTCCATCCAATGCCCAGCCCTTTCGGTTGCCAGATGACGAGCGCGATCGTGGCGACAAAGATCAGGACGGCAAGAAGCATCAGGCGACGCGCTGACCCGAAGCGTTCACGACTTGCTCGCCATCCTCCTTGACGAACGCGCCTTGCTGGCCTGTCTGCAGCAGATCGAGGACCGCTTCCGACGGGCGGCATAGTTTCACGCCCAGCGGTGAGACGACGAGCGGACGGTTGATGAGGATCGGGTGCGCCATCATGGCGTCGATCAGCGCGTCGTCGGAGAGCGACGTGTCACCCAGCCCCAGCTCCGCATAAGGCGTTCCCTTCTCGCGCAGCAGATCGCGCGGGGTGATGCCCGCACGGTCTATCAACT
Source organism: Sphingomonas sp. BE138 (assembly GCF_031456125.1). Classification (NCBI taxonomy): domain Bacteria; kingdom Pseudomonadati; phylum Pseudomonadota; class Alphaproteobacteria; order Sphingomonadales; family Sphingomonadaceae; genus Sphingomonas; species Sphingomonas sp. BE138. The sequence continues at coordinate 139,104 of NZ_JAVDUC010000009.1, read as the reverse complement.
CGACTAGCAGCGCGCGCGAGGGCGGGGTCTTTAGATATTCGACCACGTGCGGCTCAATCCCCGCATTGCGAATCAGGCCAAGGACATTGCGCGACGTGCCGCACGCGGGGTTGTGGTAGATGACGATATCGGTAGCCACAGGGTGTCCTTTCAGCAGCAAGGATCGAGTTCCGCGAGGAGCGGCGCACACAGCTCGGGCGATCCGGCGCAGCAATCCTTGACGAGGAACAGCATCAGCGCGCGCAAGCCGTCCAGGTCGGCGCGGTAGACGATCGAGCGGCTGTGCCGGTCGGACCGGACCAGACCGGCACGTGCGAGAATACCGAGATGCGCCGACATGGTGTTCTGTGGCACGTTGAGCTGACGAGCAATCTCACCCGCGGCCAAGCCATCGGGTTCGTGCCGCACCAGCAGACGGAACACGTCCAGGCGTGTACCTTGAGCCAAGGCACCCAATGCAGCGATAGCCGAATCACTTTCCATATATCCAGCATAATGGATATTAAGTGTCGGGCCACGCCTTATTGGTGGACCGTTACCGCGTCATGTTGTTCTTCGAGGCCACCTTCATCCAAGCATCGAGCCGATATCCGACGCCCCAGTTGGATAGGCGAACATGGTTGATCGCAAGTCGCCTGCCGTGAGATGGTGCCGGATTGCGAGCGCAAACAGGTTGATGACCTCTTCTGCGTGGGGTCCGACCAGGTGAGCGCCGACTATGCTGTCGTCGCCTTCATCGACCAGCACCTTGAACCCATAGACCGGTTCGGCCGCTTGCTTCGCGGTATACCAGCCAGGCACGAAACTGCTGTTCACGCGAAAGCGTATTCCTCGCTTGCGCGCTTCGGCTTCGCCGAGGCCAACCGACGCAATGGGAGGAAGTGTGAAGGCGACGCTTGGGACGCCCCGATAGTCTGGCTGGAGGTGATTTCCCTCCAGTATGTTGCCGGCGACCACCTTGCCATCGTGGCTCGACACCGGCGTCAGTGGCGGCCCCATCTGGGCCGCGTCGCCGGCTGCATACACTGCCGGGTTGGACACGCTTTGCAGATGCTCGTTAAGCGTGAGGCGGCCGTGCTCGTGCGCGATCCCCGCCGCATCCAGGTCGAGTGCTTCGAGCGCCGGCCTGCGCCCGGCGGCATGAACGACCAGGTCGGCCGCGAAGCTCTTGCTTTCCCCGCCCGTGGAGGCGCGGACTAAGAAGCCGTCGCCTGTCTTGTCGATCGCCTCGACCACCGTATCGAGCTGCACGTCGATCCCTGCGTCGCGCAGGCGCGGCGTCAGCCAGCCAACCAGATCGGGGTCGAAGCCGGTCAACATGCGCGGCCCGCGCTGGAGGATCGTCACCTCCGCCCCGGCGTTCGCCGCAATCGTCGAAAACTCGGCCGCGATGTAGCCCCCCCCGACGACCACGATGCGCCGGGGCAGGCGCTCCATTGCCAGGAATGCCTCATTGTCGATGACATGCTCTTCGCCGGACAATCCGAGCGGGACCGGCTCGGCACCGCTGGCGATGAGGACGTGTCGCCCGGTGAGGGTCTTTCCCTCCACGACAAGGGTGTTCGCGCCGGTGAAGCGGACCGAGCCATAAAAGGTTTCCACCCCCGCGTCATGGTAGCTCTGTTCCTGCTTGCCCGGCACCGGATCGGTGAAGGTGCGCTTGAACGCCATCAGCTCGCGCCAGTCGATGCGGTCCTCGCCCACCACCCCGTTGCGGCGCATCCGGCGCGCGTTGTCGATGACGGCCGCACCGTGGCGCAGCATCTTCTTGGGGTCGCATCCGCGCAGCGCGCAGGTGCCGCCATAAGGTCGGCAGTCGATCACGGCGACGCTCTTGCCTGCCTTGCGGACGCGCATGGCCGCGACCCGCGCCGCGGTTCCCGCGCCGATAACGACCAGATCATAGGTTTCGGGCATGAGCTTCTTCCCTGCTGCGGGTGTAAATGGCGCTCAGGTGTTGATCGCCAGACGCGATCAGGTGCAACAGCTCGCCGTTGATCCGGACGCGCGCGCCTCCTGAATCGGGGGGCATGGCACGTCCCCGAACGAGCAATAGACGCAGCAGTCCCCGGCATTGGGGCGGAGCACCGCAGCGCAACCCTTGCAGTCGTAGAAGAACTGACAGGCATCGGTCGGCATGGTGTCTGTCGATTGGTGGCCGCACTTCGGACAGGTCAACGTGGAGGTAAGCAGCACTACAATATCCACTTCATCAGCAAAGGCTCAATCGAATCCCAAATAGCAGCCAACCCGACCAGCGCCGTCGCAGCGATCAGAAGGCCGATGGCGCGGCGCGGCGCGGCATCGGCCGCGCAAGCGTCTCCCGCCGTGCAAGCCGTTTCGCGTTTGCGCCACCACATGATCCAGGCGACCACGAGTGCGACCCCGCTCAGTACAAGAAGCGGCGTCCGGATGCTCGCCAGCTCGGCGAGGCTACCGGCGAGCCCGGCACCCACGCCGATCGAGGCGAGCGCAAGCGGCAGGACGCAGCAGGCAGCGGCAGCCGTAACCGCGCTCAAGCCCAACGCACCCGCGATTGATGCGACACCCCAAACGGGCGGCGCATCCGGTGCCGAGGGTCGCCTTGCGGCGGTATCCGTCATTATCTGTTCCTCGACGGGACCGGATTGCTGAATCGCCGCCCCGGAGGGGAAACCAGATCGACAATCGAGACCCCGATCATCAACACCAGCCCCGCATAAAGCACCCATTCCGCCCGGATGCCACGAAGCGACATTAGCAGGGCGGCAATCAGGACGAGCACAGGGCCAATAACCCCAAGGGCTAGGCGGAGCCAAGTTTTGTGTCGAAATCCGCTGCTAAGGTTTGCCGCCAAAACGACGAGAGCGGAGAGCGGCAATATGTACCGGATGAAGGGGCCTTCATACTGACTTAGAAAGCTTAAGCCGATCCCGGCACCGAGGCTGCCAAGAGCCGGAAAGCACGCTGCACAACCGAAAGAGGCGATGATCGCACCGATCACGCCCGTCTTGTCGGCTGTCCGCGTCAGAGCGTCTTCAGTAGGCACATCGTTTCCTTTTTCCCGCTCCGCCGAAGCGACACGCACGTCGTCTAGCTTCTCGACAAGATCCTCGTCCTCGTCGCATATGCACCCTCCAGTAACTGTAGGGTCAAGGGCCATGGCTCTAAAAATCGGTGACCTCGCGAACGCGACCGGCACGAAGGTGCAGACGATTCGCTATTACGAAGAGATCGGATTGCTGCCTCCGCCCGCGCGAACCGAAGGCAACTTCCGAACCTATGACAAGGGGACCCTTCGCCGGTTGTCATTCATTCGCCGCTCGCGCGGCCTTGGGTTCAGCCTTGATCGGGTCCGGGAGCTACTTGGGTTAGCCGACCATCGCGATTGGTCATGTACCGCAGTCGAGACGATCGCCCGTGAGCACCGTAAGGCAATTGAGCGCAAGATCGCCGACCTATCAGCGCTTGATCACGAGTTGGCCCAAATCATTGAGAAATGCGGGCACGGGACGGTTGCCGAGTGCGGTATTCTTGAAGCGCTGTCTCCGTCCTAAGTCACCTCTGAGAACAGGTGTCAAAAACGGACGTGGCTGTTGAAAATCTCGCGTTCGAATTGATGTTGCGCGATTAGGGCACTGAGCGCTCTTTCAGGCCCCATCCGGCGGGCGTGTGTTAAAAACCTATCGAACGATCCCGATTTGATGCGCCGGCCCGCCGGGGGGATGGCCGGGCCGGCGCCTGCAGCTGGCTTAGCGACGGGGGAGCTTTGCCAGGGCAGCCTTGTAAGCCGCGTAATGCGTGCCTTCGTCGACCGCGATCTGGCGGAACATCTGCGCTACCTTCTTGTCGCCGGCCGCTTCCGCCTCCTTGGCGAAATTCACGTACATCGTGACATTCTCGTAGTGCTCGCCCCTCATGGCATCTTCGAGGTTCACATTGTTGCTGCTGCCGAGCCGCAGCGCCTGCGCTTCGCGATCGAAGTGCTCGTTGGCCTCGACGTTGGCCGATGCGCGGAAGAGCTTGGCGAGTTCGGGCTTTCCCGCCGCCTGCGCCTGGTCGGCGTACCGCAGATACTTCAGGTTGGCATAAGCCTCCCCGTGCATCGCGGCTTCGAGGTTCGCCCGCGTGCTGGCGGCTAGCGGGCGGGTCGGCGCCGACGGCGCGGCGGTCACGCTGACGGCGAAAATGGTCGCGGCACCGGCGGCAGCGACGATCAGGGACTTCATCATGGTCGATACTCCATTGCCGCCGGAAGTGCGGCTGCCCCGCTATCGACCTCGGTCCTGACGACGACCTGACAGGTCCGCGGCAACCGCATTTTCGAGCCGTCGGAAAAACGCGCTGTGCCGTCAGGTTTCGGTCAGGCGGTGCTGCGATCTCCCGGTCATCGAGGCTATCCCGCCTCTGACAGGAGCTCGTTCGATGATCCGATTTGCCCCCTTGAAGGTCGCAGCCTTTCTCGCCGTCGTCGCAGCTGCGCCGATGGCGATGGCGTCGCCCGTCTGCACCAAGGCGCCCCAGGCCAAATGGATGACGCCGGCACAAATGAAAGGCCGCGTCGCCAAGATGGGCTATCGCGACATCAAGGTCTTTCAGGTGTCCGGCAGCTGCTACGAAATCTACGCCCACACCAAGGACGGCAAGCGCGCCGAGGTCTATTTCAACCCGGTGAACGGCGCGGTCGTTCAGAACAACGTCGACTGACGATGAGCCACGTCGCTCCAGCGGCTCCTTCCCGAGACCCTGCTCGCAACCGCGGCAGGGTCAAGGTCTGGGACCCGATCGTCCGCATCTTTCACTGGACCGTGGCAGGAGGTGTCATCGCCAACCTGACGTTCCTTCGGCATGAGGAGACGCCGCATATCTATGTCGGCTACGTTGTCGTCACGGCGCTGGCGATCCGGCTGATCTGGGGTGTTATCGGCCGCCGTCACGCGCGGTTCGCCAGCTTCGTGCCAGGCCCGTTCGTGTTGCTGCGCTATTTTCGCGCGATGGCTGCCCGGCGCGAGCCGCGCTACATCGGGCACAACCCGGCCGGAGGCGCAATGATCGTCGTCCTCCTTGTCCTGCTGGCGACGGTGGGGACCAGCGGATGGATGATGGGACTCGACCAATTCTGGGGTGTGAACTGGGTCGAGACGTTGCACGAAACCGCCGCCAATGTTCTGATCGGCGCGGTAGCCCTGCATGTCATCGGTGCGATCGTCGAGAGCGTGCGGCACCGGGAAAACCTGCCGCTGGCGATGGTCACTGGCTACAAACGTGCACCAACGGGGACCGACATCGACCATGCGCCTGCTGCTGATTGAAGACAACTCCCGGCTCGGCAGCCTGGTTCGGGACGGCCTGATCCCGCAGGGTTTCGCGGTCGATTGGGTCGAGACCGTCGAGGACGCCGAGCTGGCGATGACGGTGGCGACATATGACCTGCTACTGGTCGACCTTGGCTTACCCGATGGAGACGGCTTGGACATCGTCCGCCGTTCCCGCCGGGACAAGAATGCGACGCCGATCCTTGTCCTGACCGCGCGAGGTGGCCTCGACGACCGCGTCACCGGACTCGACGCGGGCGCCGACGACTATCTGGTGAAGCCGTTCCAGATTCCCGAGCTCGCGGCGCGGTGTCGTGCCCTGCTGCGACGACCCGGGGCGTCGCTCGGCACCCAGCTCGCCGCGGGCAACGTCGTGCTCGATTGTGCCTCACGGTCGGCCGAGGTGGGCGGCGTCGCGATCGACGCGACGCCGCGTGAAATCAACCTGCTCGAAGTTCTGCTCCGCCGCGCCGGACACGTCGTCGCCAAGCCGGCGCTCGAGAATACGCTATATGCGATGGACGCCGAGGTAACGCCCAATGCGTTGGAAGCGGCAGTATCGCGGCTGCGCAAGCGCCTGACCGCCGCCGGCGCGGACGTGCAGGTCCGCACCGTGCACGGCGTCGGCTATGCGCTGTTCGCGCCGAGCGTATCTGGTGAATAAGATGGACGCGGTTCGGCCAAGGCGACGCCCCCCTACGCTGTTCCGACAGATTGCGGCGCGTCTGGCGGCGTTCACGCTGCTGTTCGCAGCACTCGACGTCGGGATCGTCGTGTTCACCTACAGTCGCCAGCCCGAATCTCTCGCGCAGGAATTGCTGACGCTTGAAGCGACGAAGGCTCAGGCAGGCGGCGTGCTGTCGCCCGACCTGCTAACCGGACCGCCGGGGGCCGAATCCTGGTCCGCGCGCTATGTCGAACCGGGATCACCCGAACTCCGGCGGGTAGGGGAAACCGGGATCGACGGCGCGTCAACCCTGGTCGACTGGACGCGGCGCGAACAGACTCCTCGCGGCTATCGGATATCGGGCGTTCGCGCGATCGATCGCGGCGAGGAGCGGCGATGGCTGGCGATGCAGTTCGAGGGCGACGGCATCCGCCCCTATGTGCCGGTGATCGTGAACGAGATCATTCAGCACGTGATGCTGCCGCTGATCCCGTTGTCGCTGTTGCTGTTGCTGTTCAACGTCTTCGCCGTCCGCCGGGTGCTCCAACCGCTTCGCCATGCCGAGCGCGAAGTGGACGCGCTGGAACCCGACAACACCCTGCTTCGCCTTTCGGAGCCGAGTGAGCCGCGAGAGGTCAACACGCTCGTCAGTGCCGTCAATCGGGCGCTCGGTCGGCTCGATGCAGCGATGGCGACTCTGCGGGAGTTCACTGCCAACGCCGCACATGAGCTGCGCACACCGTTGTCGATCATGCAGCTATCGCTCGATCGGCTCCCCGCAGGCAAGCAACGGGACGAACTGCAGGCCGATGCGCGGCACCTGACCCGTCTCGTCGAACAGATGCTCGATCTCGCCCAAGCCGACGCGCTGGCCGTCGATGGCCACGTTGCCATCGATATCGCCGACATCGGCCGGGACGTCGTGGCCGCGATGGCGCCAAAGGTGTTCGCGGCGCAGCGTGATCTACGTTTCGAGAGCTTCGGCGACACCGCGGCGATCGGGCACCCGGAAGCGATCTTCCGCATCTATCGCAACCTGATCGACAATGCGCTGTCACACGCGCCCGGCGTCACGCCCATCGACGTAAGCGCGGGACCCGGTCCACAGCTGACGGTCCGTGACTACGGGCCGGGGATTGCAGAGGTCGATCTTCCGCACGTGTTTGACCGCTTCTGGCGCAAGGATCGCCGCAGCTCTACCGGAGCGGGCCTAGGCCTTGGCATCGTGCAACGGTTGACCGAAGCGCATGGTGGAACGGTCAGCGTCGAAAACGCGACAGGCGGGGGTGCTTCGTTTCGCGTCCGACTCGAAGTCTAGCCTTGAAATTACGGGAGCCATCGCTTTCGTCAGCTGTTCGTCAGGCCCGTGCCGCAACGCACCTGGCGTAGCTACATCGCTCCATCATCCCTGCACTGCTGTCCGGAGCCAAATACAATCCAATTCCCGCCCACTCGGCGGCTCACCGAGTTCGACATACTTTAGGATAGCCAATGACGACCGACGCCATCGATCACGCGCCAGGAGAACATCATCTCGTCCACCGTACAGGCTGGCTTCGCGCAGCGGTGCTCGGTGCCAACGACGGAATCATTTCTGTTTCAAGCCTGATCGTCGGTGTCGCAGCCGCGCCAGGCTCGACTGCGAGCACAGTCCTTGTTGCGGGGGTAGCAGCATTGGTCGGGGGTGCACTGGCGATGGCGGCGGGCGAATATGTTTCGGTCAGTTCGCAGGCGGATACCGAGAAAGCTGACCTTGCGCGAGAATCGGCCGAGTTGGAACGTTCGCCCGTGACCGAAACGCGGGAACTGGCCGCAATCTATGAAGGGCGTGGCGTCGAGCCGTCGCTAGCGATTCAGTTGGCCGAACAGATGATGGCACATGACGCTCTGGGAGCGCATCGCCGTGATGAGCTTGGCCTTGCTGACGACGGCGCATCGCAGCCGATGCAGGCCGCGGTATCCTCGGCCTTGGCATTTGCCGCCGGCGCGATCCTACCCGTGATCGCTGCATTAGCACCGCGTAGCGCTGTGCTTTATGCGGTGCCAGCAACGGCATTGGTGCTGCTTGGCGTGCTGGGTGCGCTTGGAGCGAAGGCGGGCGGCGCCCCGATCGGGCGCGCCATAATCCGGGTGGTTTTACTGGGTGTCCTTGCGATGGGGATGACGGCCCTTATTGGGGCTTTCACCGGGACGGTGGTTTAAAAGCTTTTCGTTGTGCGCGGCGATGCGACACTAGTCGGCACCGCTACGTCCCAAAAACGAGTAAGCAAACGCATCGCCACCCACGCCTATGGTCAGCCCCCCCCCCTTTCGCAAAGCTGATCGTATCCGGCACCACGCTAATTTGTTGCCGAAGTTTCCCGAAGCCTCCATCGTAACTGTCTTTAGCCGTGAAGCGACCGGGCACTCACAGCGCACACCAACCGCCAGAAAAACGACCGGTTTTCTGGCGGTAGCGGTTTTTGCCTCATCGAAGCTTCCTAGCGGTCGGAATACCCGTTGCGGAAACCACCGGCACATTGCAGGGTGTTAGATATCTTTTCTGGCGGGGTGATGATGCTCATCGGATATGTGAGGGTATCCAAGGCTGACGGATCGCAGACGCTGTCACCGCAGCGCGACGCGCTGCTATCCGCCGGCGTCGATGCCTCACGCATTTATGAGGATCTCGCGTCGGGTCGTCATGATGCGCGTCCTGGCCTGACTGCCTGTCTCAAGGCGTTGCAGCCCGGCAATACACTGGTGCTCTGGAAACTGGATCGCCTCGGACGTGACCTGAGGCATTTGGTCATCACCGCCGAGGCGCTGCGTGAGCGCGGCATCGGGTTGAAGGTACTGACTGGCGCCGGCGCGCAGATTGACACCACCACCGCCAACGGCCGCCTGGCTTTCGGCATCTTTGCCGCCTTCGCCGAGTTCGAGCGCGAGCTTATCGCCGAGCGCACACAGGCCGGCCTTGCTGCGGCACGCGCGCGGGGGCGCATGGGAGGGCGGCCCCGCAAGATGGACAAGGCAACGCTGGCGATGGCGATGGCCGCCATGTCCGATCGTAACGCGATCGCAGCTGATGTCGCGCGCCGTCTCGGGATGACGACGACGACACTCTATATGTACGTGAACGGTGACGGCACGCCCAAGGCGCCGGGCCAGGCACTGCTTGACGGTGTGCCGTACCGCAAAGAACGACTGCGCGCCGCGTGATGAAGCACGCCGCGCTTCAGCGATCAGGCATATTGCCGAGCGGGCGAGACGATCACGTCATGTTCGATCGACCGGGCCGAGATGGCGGCCGGGGTGAGGGCTGCGGGAACGCAGACACCTCTGCGCGGCTTGCCGATCAGCCGACGTGGTCGCGCCAGTATCATCAGGTTCATTACCGCCGCGCCGATCAGGAACTCTTCTTCCGCTCCGCGGATGCCGCGCAGGTGAAGCCGCCTCATGCCATGCTTGCCCTTGGCGTCGGCGAAGAACCGTTCGACCCCGCGCCGCAACCGCATAGACCGCTTGTAGAGCCCGGTTTCCACTTCGGCTCTGGCAAGATCGCGAACGTCTTCATCGTCCAGTCGAACCAGGGTACGACGCCGCGACGTCGTGCATTTCTTCCGAAGCACGCACGCCTCGCAATCCCGAACATCCGCCGCGTAACGGTGTACGCCGGTGGGAGGATGGAAGGCATGGTGCCGGAGCGTCTTGCCGGTCGGGCAGGTAAAGCTGTCGGTGCCACGATCATAGCTGAAGGCCGTTCGCGGCAGCTTGCCCTTGGTCTGCTGCGTCCGGTCGATCACGGGGATGTGTGGGGTTGCGCCGTGATCCCGCACGAAGCCGAGGAAGTTCGCGCTGCCATAGGCTTTATCGGCCGCGACCCGCTTGGGGCGATAATCAAACCGATCGGCCGACCGCTCGAGCATGACGCGCCCCGCATCAACTTCCTCCGCGAAGCGAGCTGGTGTCGCCTCGACATCGAGCGCGACGCCACTCGGGGTGTCGACCAGCGCATTCAAGGCGTAGCCGAACCGGCCACGCACCGTTCGCGCCGACCAGGCCGCGGCAGGGTCCGTTCGAGAGATGCCTTGGCAGCTTTTCGACCGCGCCATTTCAAAGACGGCATCTCCTGTGTCGTGCACCCACTCCCTAACCGCGCGCGACGCGTTGGCGACATACGGCAGGTAGCCGGGAACGGTCTTGCGCTGCCAGCTCGCATCAGCCGCTATGAACGACGCATCGATCGCGGCGTCTTTTCCGCCAATCAGTCCTTCTCTGATGCAGCGTCTCACCGTGCTCTCGAACAGGATCCGGAACACGTTGGCATCGCGGAAGCGACCATGGCGGTTCTTGCTGAACGTGGAGTGGTGCGGAACCTTGTCTCCCGGCGCGAGACGGCAGAACCAGCGATAGGCCAGATTGTAGCGCAGCTCCTCACACAGCCGCCGTTCGGACGCGATCGCGAAGATGCGGCCGATCAGCGTCATGCGGATGAGGAGTTCGGGATCGATCGATGGTCTTCCCCGTGCGCTGTAATGACCGGCCAGTGCCTGTCTCAACTCGCCGATGTCGAGCCATCGATCGACGCGACGCAGCAGGTGGTCTGTGGGCAACATGGCTTCTACGGTGCGGAAGGACGCCCCTTCCCGCTTACTGCGACAGGCTGGTCCCATCATAGCGACGCTCCTTTCGATAGGGGTGAAACGAAGGAGCAACCCGGCATGTCCGGCATTTTTCAACAGGCCCGATCGTTTGCGAGAAATGCGGTTGCGCTCGCGCAAAGGGAGCCGCGCGGCTCAATCGGCGCCCGTGGCTGACTGCGAGCATGTCGCGGGTGGGTTAGACGGCTCCGTCGTCCACTGTTTCAGGTGCAAGTCCACCGTTTCAGGTGACGATCGCTCGGGGCAGAATGTCCACCCTTTTGGGGAAACCGACACCTCGCTAAACGCAAGCTGACGAAAAATTGCGCGGAAGGGTGGGGTGAGTGTGGTAGCAGGATGGCACAGTGCAGGGGCGGGGGGTTCGGCGGGGAGCCTGATCGTCCCTGCACCGCTCGCACTGCCCGACCAGCCCTTCCCCGATCTGGCCACCGATGATCGCGCGCGCGTCGATGATTATGTCCGACGGGCATCGTCCGATGCGACGCTGCGCGCATATCGATCTGACTGGCAGTTGTTCTGTGCGTGGTGTGACGAGCGCGGCTATCAATCCTTGCCCGCCAGCGCTGCTGTTGTTGCAGCGTTTGTGACCTTGCTGGCCGAGAGTGGCTATGCGCCATCCGCGCGCGGTCACCCTTCGGGCGGGCGCTACGCCGATCCTTATGCGCCGCGGCCCCTTGGCCGCTCCACCATCAGTCGCCGGCTCGCCGCCATTGTGTTCGCGCACCAGGCTGCCGGTGTAACACCGCCAACCCAACACGCCGACGCTGCGCGGCTGAGCAAGGCCATGCGCGCGATCCGCCGCGACAAGCGTGACGACGTCGTTGCCAAGAAGCGTCCGGCTGACGGTGATGTGCTGCGCGATATGCTGCGAACCATCGGCGGTGATGATCTGCGCGCCCACCGTGACCGGGCGCTGTTAGCCTTTGGTATGGCTGGCGCCTTCCGGCGCTCGGAACTCGTTGCGATCACGGTCGGCCGGGTCGTCGAAACCGGCCGCGGGCTTTTGGTGCTCGTGCCATCGTCGAAGACCGATCAGGAGGGTAGAGGGCACCGCGTGGCGATACCCGACGGCCAGCGTCTCGGGCCCGTGCGGCATTACCGGGCATGGCTGGAGAAGGCCGGGATCGGGGAGGGGCCTGTGTTCCGCAAACTCACGCCGCAAGGCCGTCTCACGGACAAGTCGATGAGCGCACAAGGTGTCGCCCTTGTCGTCAAAGCCGCCGCGAAGGCGGCCGGTTATCCGGCAGCCGCCTTCTCGGGTCACTCGCTACGCGCGGGCTTTCTCACCGAGGCGGGACGACAGAACGCCAATCTGTTCAAGATGCGCGAGCATAGTCGCCACGCCTCGATCGATATGGTCGCCGAATATGTCCGCGATCATGAGCGCTTCCGCGAGCATGCCGGCGAGAGCTTCTTGTGAGCACCAGAATGCGGCGCGCTCGCCCGCGTGTTCGGTCCACGCGACGCTATAAAGGATGCTCCCCCACGCATCGGCTCCGCGCGCGACGCCGGAGTCCGACCGCGACCGCGCTGAACGATCCCCGAGCCGTGCCGGCGGCCGCTGTTCCGGCTTTATCAACTCCTGCTTTGCCTGCCGAGTGCGACCCGATAGGACCCCTCAATGCGACTACAGACCTTAAAATCGTGAATGCTTACGTAGATGCTGATGTGACCGCAGCGCCGGTACCGGTCCGCGCGGCGATCCGCCCGCTGGAGGATCGGCGCATTCTGGGTGCCTATTATACTCCGGAGCGCCTCAGCCAGCTCCTGACCGATTGGGCAATCCGTCATGTCGATGACACGGTGCTGGAGCCGAGTTTCGGGGGTTGCGGGTTTCTGGCCACCGCGCGCGACACGCTGACGCGGCTCGGCTGTCTGAACCCCGTTCGGCAAATCCATGGCTGCGACATCGATCCGGTTGCGTTCGAATATCTGCGCGCCGTGTTCGGCGACGCGGCCGATACCGGCGGCTTTATCGAGCGGGATTTCCTCGACTGCACGGGTATCGAAACTTGGCCGGATCACTTCTCGGTGATCCTGGCAAACCCGCCTTACATACCGCATCACCGGATCGGCAAAGCCCGGGTGCGAGAACTGTGGGCGCGCGAGCAAGGCATAGCCGGCGTCAAGGGCCGCGCCAGCCTCTGGGCCTACTTTCTTTCGCATGCGGTCAGTCTCCTCGCCGAAGGTGGACGCATGGCCTGGGTCCTTCCGGGGGCGTTTCTTCAAGCCGACTATGCAGCGCCGATTCGGCGCTATGTCGGGCAGCACTTCGCGCGGTCAGCCGCTTTCATTATCCATGAACGCCTGTTTCTGACTGAAGGGGCGGACGAGGAAACCGTGATCCTTCTGGCCGACGGGCACGGCTTGCCGGCAACGCGCGGACTTGAGATCGGAGAGGCGGGAACACTCGCAGCGCTCGAGGCGCTCATTGTCGCATGGGGCGCTGATGCCTGGGCCGGTCGAACGGGTGACATCACGCCTGCAATGCTGAGCTTCACCAATGACGCTCAAGATCTGTTCAATCGACTGGCGACACAGACCACCACGGTTCGGCTCGGTGACCTTGCCAAGGTGCAGATCGGCCTAGTGACCGGCGATAACGGCTTCTTCGTCCTTGATCGCGTCGCTTGCCTGGCCGCGAACCTGGACGATAGCGATTGTTCACGCGTGCTCTCAAAATTCCGGGCGGCAAGCGGGATCAGTCTGAGCGCCACGGACCTCGACGGCTATGACAGGACAGGGGGAAGGTCGTTTCTTGTGCAATCGGGCGCGACGTCGATGAGCCCGGCGCTGTCTACCTATCTGGAAAGCTACCCGATCGAGCGACGCGAGCAGGTCAGCACCTTTCGCAAACGCCCGCATTGGTCGACGATCAGCGACGGCAAGACTCCCGATGCCTTCTTCCCGGTGATGCACCACCATGGGCCTAGGCTCGTGCTCAATGCCGATGCGCTCAATTGCACCAACACCATCCACCGCGTCTTCTTCCTCGACAATACCCCAATCGAACGGCAGCGGCTTGCAGCCTTGTCGATGCTGACGACGTTCAGTCAGATCTCGGCGGAGCTGTGCGGTCGGCGCTACGGCTCCGGGGTGCTCAAGCACGAACCACGCGACGCCGACCGTATTCAGCTCATGATGCCCGACGCCGTCGACCCCGACGATCTCAACCAGGTCTATGCCAACGCCGATGCGGCCTTGCGCAACGGCGACAGCGACGGGAGCCGTGCCATCGCTGATGCCGCGCTGCTGCGGTGGTCGAGTATCGCGCTGGCGTCTAACCAGCAGACCGCGCTGGTCAACGCGCTTGCGGCAATGCGCGAACGTCGGCGCCCGGATCGCAGGGTCAGGCCCAGCGCCCGTTCCACATCCGAGCAAGAGCCGTTGAATCGCTGATCGCGAGGGCCTGCGACAGCCGATTGACGTAGTCGGTATAGCATAGCTTCTGCAGGCTCTCGCTCGCTCTGCACCATACCGTGTCCTCACACACTAATGTGTTTCATCTTACTGCGGAGAACTTATTTGACATAACAAAACATAAGATGCCAATTTTCGTTAGCGATCCTAATCGCTCTTCGAGATTTTGACCGTTCATGACGGGGTTGGATCAATGAAAAAATTGAGGTGGCCTTCGCCAATGCAGGCGGCCTATTAAGAAGCGGTGCTGCAGAAGACGCCAAAAGAAAAGCCGATGAAGTTGTGGTGGAGGGAGCCGGTGTCGTGAGCTTATCTAGAGACCCATCCACCGCCACAGAAAGTGCATTCGCATATAGGTGTCCGATGGTGCCCGAGAGGAAAAAATTCGCTCTCAGCCCTTTCGTTCGACGGGGCGTCAGATTAATAATAGGCTGCATCTGTAATCAGCGGTTAAGCGCGCTTCAATAGGAAGAAAATAGGACGTGCCTGGTTTCTCGGTAGACACCAAACTGTTTCGAGAACTCGGAGAGCTCCTGGTCGGCCGCGAATCGACCGCGCTAATCGAGTTGATCAAAAACGCTTATGATGCTGATGCCACTAAAGTAACCATATTTGGAGAGCGTCTAAAATCAGATGTCTCTGGTCGTATTACTATCGCCGACAACGGGGTTGGAATGACATCCCGCGAGTTCTCATCGGGGTTCCTACGCATAGCTGGCCGGTCAAAAACATCTGGTGAGCGGCGTTCGCCTTGGTTCGGGCGCCGTTATACGGGGGAAAAGGGCGTTGGTAGATTGGCGGCGCATAAGCTCGCGCATGCTGTGGGAGTGAGCACTCGTAAGTGGTCGGGAACTGAGTATAAGAGAGAAAGAGGCTTCCTGTCCGACGGCGCTACGCTCGCCCGGATCGATTGGGATGCAATTGAAGCCCTTGAATCGATATCTGATATTGACGGAAGTTCCGCCGTTCGCATGTTTGATCTGCCCTCACATCGCGGCTTGGCAGGTACCACTCTTAGATTAGCACCGCTTCGAAAGCAGTGGACGGATAGAGATTTGTCGTCCTTCTTCGATGAAGTTGCAACCCTTACCCCCCCAAGGGTTCTGATTGACACCCCAAGCGCTGATATTCTCCCGAGCGGCTCTCTCCTTCAGACTGTGCAACTCCGCGATGCGACGCGCGGTGGTGATTTTTCGATCGAGTACGCTGGCGACCTACGACCTGATGATTCAGATTTGCCGGCTGCGCCCGAGAGCAGTTCATGGGTTATCGAGATAGACTGCGATCTTGCTGCAAGAAGGTTGCAGATATCTGTTCAACCAACGCAGCGGACATTAACGGAATATCCCGATGCACAAGGTTTCAAGGTAGATCGACCGCTCGACGCCGGCGAACCAAGCGTAAGTTTTCAAGCTAGAATATTTCAGCGGGAGTATGAAAGTTGGCCAGCACGATATCGCGGCGTTAGGGTATATTACGAGGGTTTTCGCGTTCTTCCGTATGGTGATATGCGAGACGACTGGCTTGAGCTAGACCGAGATTACCGGTCCCGTGGCCGATCTGAACTAGGTCGACTTCGGAGCCGTGCAGAGTGGCAGCTCCCCGCGGGCCGGGAGCAAGAGGGGCTCTCTGTTCAAGGCAACTCTTCATTTTTTGGTGCCGTTTTGCTTACACGAGAGGGTGCTGATGATCTGAAGATGCTTGTTAACCGTGAAGGTTTCCTGCCAAGTGATCAATTCGACTTTATAATGGATACCGTCAGGCTGGCAATCGATCTACAGGTGCGTGTGCGATATGCCACCACCTCAGTAGTGAAGCAGGCACGGCGTCAGTCAGTTATTCGTCAGCGGAGCGCTGCTCAACGCGCTCCGAGTGGGCAGGCGCCGTCAGCATTTCTTTTGCAGGAGATTCAGAGCGACGCCGTTCAACGGTTGCAGGCGGCACGCAATGAGATATCCGCTGGCCGTGGACAAGCAGCAAGCGCTTTGTTGGATGAGGTGACATTTAAGCTATCGGAAGCATCGGATTTAACATCTGAGGTTTCCACAGAAGCTACGATGTTCCGGGTAGTGGCGTCATTAGGTTTGGAACACGCCGCATTCGTTCACGAGGTGCGCAGCCTTTCGATAACTGCACAGACAATTGCATCGACGCTTGATGATCTTGCTCAGAAAACTGCGAACCGCGAAGTTTCTGTTGCCCTGAAAGCTGCTGCGCTTGACGCCCGAGAAATGCGTGAGCGTCTGCGCCGTAATGCCGTGTATTTAGCGGACGTTACGGGAATCGAGGGTCGACGTCGGCGTAGCCGGCAAAACTTTGCCGACCGATTAAAGAGGGTAGTCGACTTTTATAAGGCGGCGATAGAACGCAAAAATATCCAACTATCGATAGACGTGCCCAGCGATATCACAACGCCGCCACTATTTCCGGCGGAACTAACGGCAATCATGAGCAATGTCCTAAGTAACGCTATTAAATTCGTGAATGATGGTGGGGCAGTGGCGGTGCGGGCCCGTGACAGTGAAAAGTATATGGTTGTCACAGTAGAAAATACTGGTCAGGCTGTTGATCTTATTGGCTCTGAAAGATTTTTCGAGCCCTTTAGGTCGACCACGGTTAGTGTCGATGAAGCGCTTGGACAGGGGATGGGATTGGGATTAACAATCACACGGAGTCTTTTGGATGAATACGGCGCGGTAATCCGCTTCAAAAGTCCATCTGTCGGCTTTGCGACAGCGATCGAAATGGAGATCCCTCGCCGATGACTGAAAATCTAAAAGTTCTACTGATAGATGACGAAGCAAGCTCTCATCTTCTTCCAGCTGTAGTAGAGCCAGTCTTAGCTAAGCCAAATGATGCAAGCTTCACACGCATTGTGACAGAAGCTCTGGCACACGTTGACCTGGTATTGCTAGATCACAACCTCGACCTGAGTCCTGAGTTAAGCTTGACGGCTACCGACGGTCCAAGCCTCTTGGGTCATCTTAGATCATGGGCACGGCTTACTGGTAATGCCCTACCGCCCGTCGCTATTTATACTAGTGAGGAAGAGGCTTACGCAGCGGAAGTCCCGGCGGTCGGGCCGGCCGTTCCACTTGCGGGCTCTTTCGTAGGGCGTGAGCCTCAGCTCGCTCCTGTTCTCGACGTAGAGTGGCTCATTCTTAAAGATGCGGCTTTTTCCAAGTCAACGATTGTTGAGCTTGCGCAGGCGAGCGTGCGGTTGAAAACCGTCGCGGGCAACGGTCGTGTTAGCGCCGCGGAATTGGCGGCTTATTTGTGCCTTCCCGAAAATGCGCTTTGGAATGTTTCGGCGCTAGAGCAGCTCGTTCGATCACGACCGCCGCTGACGGAGCCCGGTAAGGAGGGAAGTGATGGCAGCAGAGGAGTGGCTGGCGTCCTGCGCTGGATCTTGCATCGCATTCTTCCCTATCCGGGCCTACTGATGTCGGACCAATACGCTGCGTGGACTTTAGGGGTAGGCGTTGACGACCTAGATAACCTGCTTATTGGCGACAAGGATTTTAACCAAGATCTTGCAACCTGCGTTTTCAAAGGGCCAGTCGCTAACGTCTTCGGTCGACGTTGGTGGGCAGCAGGCTTGAACTTCATGGCGTGGACGATGCGATCCGCCGTGGATGAGGCTTCCGATGAGGCGGTAGCCCTCGAACAGCTTACCGGAACTCCGATTAACATCAGAGACAGTTCAGGACGAGTTGTAGGTCACGACCCAGACTTAAGAGAAGACGAGTTTATAGACTTGGATGACGCCGTTCAGCTTCATCCGCCTGGATGGCCGGCTGAGGCGATCGAACCATGGATCCGTCGTTCTGAAGCTCAGAAAGAACCGCTTATCTGGGCGATGGTGGATCCGGCCGATAAGCAGGAGGGGGAATGACGTTTACCTTCTCGGCTTCACACATGCGGGAGGATCTACGCGCGCTCGCCAGCGCATCGTCACCGTATCTTTTAGGCGGCTCAGTAAGGCGGATCGAGGTGTTATGTACCGATCTTGAAAATGCTGTCAGAAAAGCAGATCGAGATGGGGGAGGGATTTTTGATTGGAAGACTGCGCCCGCCAGTCCGATCGAGATCATCCCCTCAAAAGTCTGGAAAGGTGATAGCGAAGTAGTAGCGCCTTTGCGCGCGATAATGACTCTCGATTACCGTTGCTCATACGATGCTACATCCAAAAGGGTGATCGTTGAGGAGGGCGTCACAGTAGTAAAGCTAAGAACCGATACCTTTGAGGCCGCGACCGGCCATGGAGAGAAAACATACCATTTTGATGCTGGTGTCGGCGGCTGGTCAAATTCGGCCGGCGGGGGGCAGGCAGGACATCCCCCGCTACATTTCCAATTTTATGGCGCAGTGAACGATCTTCCCCGCTTGCCGAGCTTGATTGTTCATCCTGTCGATATATTAAATCTAACGATACTTGAGCTTCATCAAAAAAACTGGCGCGTCCATTCGACAAAAAACGAGACAAAAACAAAGTTAAGGCGCGTGCCTAAGAGACAAACTGACCGCTTGATTGCTGCAGCAGATCTTTGGAAGTCAGTGTTCTCCCATAACCCAGGAATTGGTATTATTTCCCTGCATCATGCTTGGAGGGCTCCTCTGAACTTTTAGGTGGTGCGGTGCTGTCCCCCGTCGACGTCGGGGTTGTGAGTAATTGCGGGTACCATTCCTAGGGGCCAAACTCAATCAGCCTCTTGAGGGGTGGTGGTTTTCCTTTTTCACCGGTTTGTAGATCAGGAGGAGTGAGGCATGGCACTGTTCTGGTTGTCGGATGAAGCATGGGTAGCAATCGAGCCGCATCTACCCAGGAACTAGCCCGGCGCGCGGCGGGTAGGCGACCGGCGGGTGATTTCGGGCATCGTTCATGTGCTGAAGGTCGGCTGCCGCTGGTGTGATTACCCAGCCGATTACGGGCCGTCGACGACGATCTGCAACCAGTTCAACCGCTGGTCGCGCCGTGGCTTCTTGCTCAAGCTGCACGACGCACTGGGGGATGCCGGCGTGGTCACCAGAAGTACCGCGATCGACAGCCCCTACATCAAGGCGCAAGGCGCGGCCTTCGGCAGAAAAAGGGCGCCAAATCCCGGCGATCGGTCGCTCGCGCGGTGGCAGGACGACCAAAATCGATGCGCTCACCGACGTTATCGGCCGCCCCTATGCGTTGATGCTGACGGCCGGCAACGTCAGCGATGTGGAAGCGGCACCTGCGCTTCTCAAACGTGCTGGCCGGATGCGTTACCTCTTTGCTGACAAGGGCTATGACGCCGACCGGCTGCGCCGCTCGCTCCGCGACGCTGGAGCCGTTCCCGTCATTCCGGGGCGACGAAACCGGAAGCGAGCCATCCGATACGACAAGGACCGATACCGTGGCAGGCACCTCATCGAGAACGCCTTCTGCCGTCTCAAGGACTTTAACCGCGTCGCCACTCGCTACGACAAACTCGCCTCCATATTCCTCTCAGGCGTCGCCATCGCAACCGCGCGCCCATTCTGGCTCTGATTGAGTCTCAACCCTGGCGGCGGGTCGAATAAGCGGACAGCTTTACAGTGCCGTGCTGCGGCGGGTGCCTGTCGATGGCGGTCTTCATAGGGTAGCAGCTCGACAGTCTTTGATACATGTAGACCTCAAAAAGACTCCACGCGAATTTGGCGTCTGATTCTTGAGGCTCTTTCCGCACGGAAAAAGGATCAGCGTTTTAAGGTGCCGGATGGATATACCCAAAAGGCACCAATTGAAACGATCGACGCTGAGGGCGGAAAGGCGAGGGGGCTCTGGCGGTCGATGAGCCTCGTGCCAGACTTTACATACCGATTTGTGCAGCATCGAGCAGCGTTAAGCCACACTCGCCTTCGGAGCACGTTCTAGATCCTTCCGTCGCTCGCCGGCTGCCAACGTCTTTTTACGATGAGCCGCGATGAACCCTCGCAGCTCCATCAAATCCGTTTCCATTTGCGCTCGGCCTGGCGCATCGATTTGCTTCCCCGCCGCTTGGTCGTGACCAGAACGCTCAGACGCTCGCTTCATAGCAAAATAGATAACCCGATAGTCCTCGTCATCGACATCGACCATCTTCAAACTCTGAGTCTTAACGTCCGTCCCAAACCGTTCTACGACCCCGCCGAGGACAATTTCCTCGACCGCCCGTTCCCAGGTTTCACGCAAATCGGTGTAGAACTGTTTGGCAATCTTTCGAAGCTCGTCACTATCCGGCGCTAGGTTATCGGGAACAGCTTTGAGCTGTGCATCTAGTGCACGCTCACGCTCTTTGACCTTTTTCGCAATCCAAGGTTGGTCGTCGACCGAAACAAGGCCGAAACCTTGCTCCGACTGCTGAATCAGACAAGGTAGCGCAGGCACCTGAGGATACCTGTCGGCACATGCACGAAGCACTTCCTGATAAAACAAAAGATTGTGCGTGAAGATGATGACCTGCCGGCCGCCTGCAGCCTCGGCCACGAAGCGATTTGCGACGCGTCGCATCCGCTGGTGATCGAGGCTGGTGACCGGATCGTCGACAATGATCGCGCCCTTACTCTCGCTGACGTGTGCATCGGCGAGGAAACACGCAATTGCTAGCGCTCGTTGTTCTCCTTCGCTGAGCACGCTCGATTTCTTGGCCCGGCCACCGCTGTCGAGCGCCACCTCAAAAAAGCTTTTTCCGGATGCGCTCTGTTCGGTGAAGCGCAATGGCACATGCTCAATGCCAAGAGACGCAATCTCACGCTTGATACGAGCGCTAAGCTCAGGAGTAACAAGTTCGCCCCGAAGTGCCGAGGCAAGCTTCGACACAGGGCGCGTATTCAGGGCAGATACGCAAGACAAATAGCGTTGCCGGTCGGCGAGTCCGTCCCGCCTAGCGATCAAATGATCGACGCATCCCGCCAGCGTTTCGCGGTCCCGCAACTCGAGTTCTAACGCAACCGACGCATCATCGACACCGCCGCCCTTTTCGAGTGCATCGGCCCGCTCGATCATGCTCTCCCCCGCGCTCTGAAGCGCGAAGATCGGCGCGATCACCGGCAAAGCATCCACGGGAGCCCCGCCACCAAGATGTTCTAACAACCTGTTGCGGTGCTGGAGCAGTGCTTGGCTTGCTATAGCAGCAGCGTCGGCCGTTATTCGAGATTCATCGTCATGATCGCGGAACTCCGCAAGCGCTTGGCGAACTTGTTCCTCGGTATCGATTTCCAGCCCGCGCAGCTCCGTCACGCGAGCAGCTACAGCTTTCTTGGCTACTTCGACCGCAGCAGCTGCCTCGCCCGCGATGAAAGCATCGAAGGCGTTCATGCGCTCGCTTGCAGCTTCATCCAATGGCCTTTGGCAGAGCATGCAAGGATCGCCGACGGCAAACGCACCGTCGTCTGGAACGATGTTGGCTTCGGCTGCAAACCGGCGTGCAAATTGGAAAAGTGTCTGCCAGGTTTCGCTACCAGTGGCGGCTATAGGAAAGCGACCAGCCTGCTCCGCTGCGAAGGCATCCGCTGCAATTCGCGCCTGCCCCAGAGACTGGAGCAGATCCGCGTCACGCACGATAGCAGGTCGCCCTAGCGGTACGATCGTCGCGACGAGACGGTCAGTGACGGCTTTCACGGCATGCCCAAGGCGCCGCAAGGTGCGCGCCTGTGCGGCCGGGCCAGAAACAAGCTGGCGGCGTACCTCAGAGAGTTGCACCGCTGCTGCGTCATCCCACGAGGCAGCAGCACGCAGTTGATCGGCTGTCGGAAGCTTAGCGAGCGTGGTCGACGTCGTGAGCAATCCGACTAGTGCGCCAGCCACTGTGCTCGGTGCGAGCTGGACGGGGATCGCGCCACCATGCGTTACATTCAATCGGTCAGCTGCCGTCTGGCAGCGCTCGGCAGCAAGGCCATACAGCTGGCCCATGACCGTGAGGCATCGCACTTCGGGCGGCAAGAAGAGTATCTCTGCCTTGTCCTCGACATAGAGCCGCGCGTTCGCCGTATCGAGGAAGGTCATCTGGACGCATGCGTCAGGAAGCTCCGAACCCTCGGCCCAGTTGTGAGAAACAGGCTCCGCGTCGCCGGTCTTTGTGGAAAAGGTGACCTCTGCGGGGCCGCTGGTCACAAAATCAAAAACGTTGCCTTGAAGAACGATCGGAACACGAGACGTACAGAGCCGTCTTGCCGCCCTGGCGTAGCCGCTTTTGCCAGATCCATTCTCGCCGAAGACGATGGTCAGGCCATCAAGCGCAAATTTCAGCTCTTGGCCCGTTGCAAGCCGATCAACATGGGCCAGTGGCCCGATCGAACATAGCAGGGGAGTCTCAACGGCTTTTCTTACTGCTGCGACGCACCCTTCTTCAAAAACCATGCACTCTGGTTCGCCAGCGGATGCAATTCCGTTGGCAGCCTGAACGCGGATCGCGATCGCGTCAGCGTCCTCAGCGGTCGCCACGCCGGCGATAGCGGCGCGATGCAAGGCATCAGCGATCCACGCCTCCTGCCCGGCAACCCACTCCTGCAGCTTCCCCAATTTACCTCCCCCTCGGACTATGAGGCATATTTACCCGCCGGTTCGTGACCTATTTAGCTCAAAAAGGCGGCCCAGTATTTCGTCCTCGCCAAGCCGACCGCCACGCCAATCGTCTCCCCAACCGTAGGCATCGGCAACAGCGCCATCGAGCGCCGCATGCGCATCGAGCAGCCACTGGCGCGGTTGGTTGTAGAGGTTGGTGAGTGTCCGCTCACCCAGCTCTGCAGCCGCACTCTCACTACGGGGCACGATGCAATCGGGGAAACCGCCGACCACCTCGGGCCGCGAGACAGCAAGGTCGCCGGGATTTAACCAAGCTCTTCTAAGGTCATCCAGACGGATAGCGGCCGTAGCGATGGCAGCCGCGTGCGGATGATCGCCTTGCTGAGCGACTGAGACGTCCAGGGTGAGTCCGTCCGGAAACGGGAAGGTCTCGAATCCAAGAGACGGCGTATATTGAGGATCGTTCCCGACGCCGTGCCACCCGCCAAGCGCAAGTGACCATAACTCGTGGAACTTCGAATGGAGGATACCGAAGGTAACGTCGTCGTCCCGACAAACGATGACCACTCGGCTGTCAGGTATGACCGAGGGCGGAGCCCAGACAAACAGCCTGTGCTTGGCGACGCGGGGAGTGAAAATAGCACGAGTCAGCCCGGCTACGGCCTTTCTTATGCCCGGCACGGTTTCGCCATGCTGCCACCAGAACGTCCTCCGCCGCTCGCGGCGGTTGCCGTCACGAAACGGTTTCACAACAGCGCGAACGTGTTCGAAGGGAGCCTCGTAGAGTGCGGCATCGCCCTGCGACATCGTCCCGAAGTCGATGATCCACCGGTCGGAGGGCCTGCGGGTAATATCCCTGCCGTTCATTAGCGGGCGCACGACGTCGGCGTTTGGGCGCCCATTGGGATTGATCGGCATCTGCAGCCAACGCCTCGCCTCAGCGCCCTCAACGTCGAAGCTGCCGACCTTCACAGGACCTTGAAATGCGACATCCCGATTTTCCGCGAGTGGCCGCGCCGTCGTCAGGTCGACGCCGCCACGCTCGCCGGAAAGGTCCGCGAATATGGATGAAACCGGTAGCCCGTCGAGCATGACCGCGCTGTCGGCCCTTCCCTCGAAACAGACGAGCGAGACGCGGACCGCTGCCCCCTCAACGGTCCACTCTTCGTCACCCCAGGCTTCAAAGATACGTCCGCGCTCCACCACCGGCTTGAGAACTTCTCGGTTCTTGCCGCTACGGATGCTGTTTGTGGCCACGAACCCCACTCGGGAGGCGACGCCTTCGTCGACCATCAACCAGGCTTTGGCGAACCAGTAGCATACTAGGTCCACCCCACCGGGAACGGTCGGCCAAGCGCGTCGCAACGCGACTGTGTAATCCTCTCCCAGCTCGCCGATCATCTTTTTGTTGCCGAGGAAGGGCGGATTTCCAACCACCGCGTTCGCTTGGGGCCATTCTGCGGCAGAGCCATCATCAGCAAGAACGGCATCGCGGCACTCGATAGTCTCGAGAGGCCTTAGAATAGGATTGCGTGACGCAGCGAAGCCATTGCGGCGCATCCATTGGATCTCGCCGATCCACACCGAAACACGTGCAAGCTCGGCAGCATAGGGATTTAGCTCGATCCCAAGGACGCACTCAGGGCCGACGCGAGGGAAGCCCCGCGACAGGCCTAAAGTTTCGGCATCGAGATTAGCCTTGTGCTCTATGTCCTTCAGCGCCCTAAGGGCGACGTAGAGGAAATTGCCTGATCCACAGGCGGGATCCAGCACACGAAAGGCGGCAAGCCGCTGAACGAAGCGCTCATGAACAGCCTGTGCTTCTTTGAACGCACGCGTGCGCCTGCCGAGATCCGCCCCGCGGAGCAGCTTGTCACTAGTCTGACGAGGCGCGGTTTCCACCAGCTTGGTCATGTGAGCGAGCGCTTCCGCCCATTCGGCCTCTAACGGCTCAATAACGACCGGACGGACGATCATCATGATCTTGTCGCGATCAGTATAGTGAGCGCCAAGCTGGCTGCGTTTCTCAGGATCCAAGCCGCGCTCAAACAGTGTGCCGAGGATCGACGGATCGATCTGTGACCAGTCCTTTCGCGCTGCGCGAAGGAGCTGCTCAATATCCTCGCCATCGACAGGCAGCGCCGCTTCGTCGGAGAACAATCCGCCGTTGAACCATTCGATTGACGTGAATCCTACGGTGCCGCCAGGTCGGGCCATCGCGCCAAAGAGCATGGACGCGTGGTCTACAAACCTCCCGGGATCGCTTCTGCTAACCTCTAGCATCTTTGTGAACAGATGGTCCGGCAGAAGTCCGACGTCCTCGGCGAACATGCAGAAGACTAGCTGATTTACGAAATGCGCGACCTGGCGTGGGTCGAAACCGCGGTCACGCAACCGCTGCGCGATGCCGGCGAACTCCTTGGCGGTCTCTTCGGTCAGCTCCTGCCGCGACTTCGCGGGCTTGAACTGGTCGGGATCGATGAAAGCAGCTCTGAGTCTATCACGGATTGCTCCGTCGGTGAGGTCGTCGAGAGCAAACTCGTGCGTTTCTTGGACGCTGTTGGTCCAATTTGTCCGGATAATAATCCGATCCATATCCGACACGATCAGCAGCGGTGGGTTCTCCAGCGCCACTGAATATTGAAGGAGTTGGCCATAGGCCCGGTCCAGGTTCGCGTGCCGCCCCTTGTACTCCCAACCGAAGCAGCCGCGCCGCCAAACGTCAGCCCAGCCATTACCACCGTTGGTCTTGTTCGCCCCCTTTTCGAACGTGAACCATTCGCCCCTTGGATCGGCGGATACTGGGTCCTCGATACCGAGTAGGGCACACAGATCGTTAAAGTGACTCTGTGATGCCGATCGCTCCTTCAGCTCAGCATTGCGCCACTTCTTGAGAAATTCCTGCGGTGTCATTTTGCCCCATAACCGGGCAAGGACGCTCGAAACCCCTGCCTCTGCCTCCATGTCTAATGCGCCGGGCTGTCTCGGCAACCGAAGAGCGCGAGGACGTGACCTTTGTGGGAGCGTCTCGAATGAACGAGGGCCTTCCGAGCCGCGTGCGGGCAGCCGGAAGGGCTGGGGCTGGGAGGCATTCTCGGCATCGGTGAACACGTGCACGTCGCGGGCGCTTGGCACGTTGCAGCTGCAATCTAGCGCTTTGAGCTCACCGCAAAAAGCAGATCTTCACTCCTCAATGGAGCTGTGCGGCGCCGTTTGATAGGGTGCGGTATGGTCTTCCTTGGCTAGGGCTCCAAGCAGACCGACGGGCTATTTGGGTCCAAATTTTGGACGTTTTTTTCCGGCGCAAATCGGACCGGCCAGCGCAGGAACGCGAAGGGTATACCCATAACGCACCGGCCCTCCGCGGCCGAGTGCCTCTGACCATGAGCTGCGTGTTTAGTGTTAGTCTTGCGGCCTCTGAGCGCCCCGGCTGTCGGCCCGCGCTCTGGGAACAACCGCGACTCAACCTACATAGGAAACGCATCATCACGACGCTGCCTTGGGAATCGGAAATATGTCTACTGCTGTGCCGGATGTTTGGGAAACCAGTATCCATCGGCTTCCCCCGAGGGTTCGAGGGCCGAACGACCCGCTGCCCGTCCAGACCGGTTTCGAAACAGAGAACCTAGACGACAGTCACCTGATGGTGGTTTGGGCAGAAACGAAAGGTAAGCTACCCCCGGACGCCGGCATTATTGTGCGAGGAAGTATCCTAACGGCAAAGGATTTCCCCCGAGCGATTGCCGAGTTTGGCGCACATACGAACTTCGGCAAGCATGAGGTGAGCCTTTCAGAGGGAATGCTCCGTGTTGAGGAAGACTGGTTTAGGCGTGGAATCGCCGGTATTGCGCTCGCGCGCTTGGTGCGATGGGCTAAGCTTTACCATCCCAACAGGGACGTATATCAATATAACATTGGTACATACCCAAAGGAAAAACGAGAGTACCTCAGGCGGCTTTATGGTGCATTCAATATAACCTGGAACCTAACACCAGAGCCGGGGCCGGGGGAATCATGGTATTCGGACCCGGTAAAGGTTCATCAATTAAAGATACCTGCGCTGCCAGAGGCGCAACCGACAGCGGTCGAACTCATGGCTTTGATAAAAAAGCGAGATGACGAGAACCGCATACTAACGCTTAAACTGAGTGACGCTGAAAACAAGATCAAAGAGATTGGCGAGTCATCATCTAACGTTAAGAGCGGATTACTAAGAAAGGTATTTGGTTAGATCAGAGGCTAAGCGTAGAGGATAGTCCTTAGATGGTGTGGTGTCGTTTTGCACTATCATCGGCGAGGGTTATAAACGACTCCTTCGCAGCATCAAACCAACGGCGTGCGTTGTCATCGTTAAGCTGCGAGGGAGCTGATGCGGGATACGGGACGTTCAGCCGAGCATATCCATATTGGTAGCGCCAAGCGTAACGGCGTTCTGCTCGACTCGCCTGCGTGTTCCGCAGGATGACTTGTGTCTCATGATCCATGTTTGCCTTGATAAAAGCTGTAGATGGGAGGCTTTCCGAAGGTCGATGAAAGACAACGGTCGGCATGCCGCCACTATGTATCTTGCAACAGTAGGCGACCGTGTATGGTATTGATCGCTCCGTTAAGCGCACCATCTGTATGGTATCAGGATCGTCAAAGATTGCTCTTTTAAGAAACAAGCCACGACGACTCAACGAATACTGAAAGCAATGTTCGTCCCAAAGCCAAATTTGATTCGACCCAAACGTCATAAGGTCGCGGATCCAACCTACGCTGGAGGACTGCGTCATCATTCGCTCGTACTGGTGCGCGTTGATGATCCATAGTGTGGAGGTTAGGTCCGAGGCATCCCGATCGGTCCGTTGCTCAATGGAAGGTAGATTAGTCGGGCTTGCCTGCAACTCGATGTGAACCTTCTGCCGCGCGATGGAAAAAGCGATGTCAGGCTTTCTGAGGCCGAAGGATGTTCGGATAAACGGCTCTCTATCGATCGGGAGGCACATCAATTCCGAAAGAATGTAGCTTATTTCGATTGCCGCCTGAGTATGCCAGCGTCCTTCAAGGCCCAATGGGTTGTTGGCGCTGAAATGGTCAAAGCCGTTTTCCTCAGACCGCCAAGGGCAGGGGGGATTGTCCGAAGCCTTACCGCGATGCGAGAAGTGGGCGACTCGATCGGGTCCAGCTCGTGCGGTCAGCGGCTGTCCGCAAGCGCAGCAACGCAGAGCTGAGCGGTCCAGAATGGTGCCGGCTGCGGCACGTGGATCGGCCGCCTCAATCGGTATGATGGCGCCCTCCCGATCATAAACAAATCGAATTTTCGTGCCTTTGGCTGCCGCCTTAACGGGCTTTGTCATCGCGCTTCCTGGTTCTAGGATTGATCCCGTGGGAAGGAGCGGAAAATGGCAGGGGATGTCGCTAGAAGCGTTGAGACTTCGGGAGACACAGAGCTTTCTCCCGAGGAAATTCAGTGTGCAATCAACAACCTACCGATCGCAGCGCCCCTCACCCTGGGGGCATACCAATTCATTGAAGGCCTGTTGCGCGCCTCGCTTGACCGACCCGATCAGCGCTACTTCGAACGCAAGGAAGTGGGTGCGTTTGTTGGGCGGGACGACGTGAAATCCCGGCGGGCCTATTGGTGTGACAACGATGCCGTCGAGCGCTTCATGAAGACGTATGCTGCGCGGCTTTCCGACAGCTTTGATCCAGGTCGACTGGTAGCGCTTGAGATTGACGATTCTGGATCTCGCCACCGCTTTCGACTGTATGCGAAACAGAAGCAGCTCGCGTCATTTAGGCTGCTGGGATCCGTCCTCCGCTACGAGACGCAAGCAAATACGCCCAGATTGAACATCCTAGGCAGGCTAAAATACCCGGGCGTCTCCTCTGGAGAACCAACGGAATATAAGAAATGGCTCTTTTTAATTCCGTATTTCGGGACGCTTCTACTCATTATGTGTGGCATGGCGACCGTATGGTTTCAAATGACGTTTCAAATATATAGGACACTGCCCCAAGCGATTCAGGTAGTCTTGTTCATTTTGATAACCGCATATCTGATCTGGGCGGCTAAAAAGAATTGGCATGACCTTCTAGAGGATAAGGTTATGCTGATACCGGACACCCTGTTGAAGGATGAGGACTTCGGGGCGGTTTTAGAGCGAACAAGCCGCGGAGAGGAACGCTTTGTGCGTATCCGACGCTACACCGCAGATTGTCCCATCTGCGGTGACGCTAAGGTTGTGCTTGCTAATGGTTCGTATGATTTGAAGGGTCGCATCGTCGGCCGGTGTAGGGAAAGCCCGAAAGAACATGTCTTTTCATTCGACCGTGTGACACTCGAGGGCGCGCCCCTGCTCGCGATAAACGCCAACTGATGTCTTTACCCTCCAAAAGCTACGGACCACAGTTATGACGATCGATGAGACGACGACGATTCTAGATCACGTTGCTGCAGAGGCCGTGAGGATGATGCTGTCCAAAATGACCGATCACGATGTTACAGTCGTGTTCCAAATTGTGGGCGGAGCTGGACCGATCGGTGACCTAGCGGCTGAAGCAATGGAAATTCGAAATATCGATCTTTAGGATTGGACAACAGGGCGTGGGACCATCATGCTAGGCGGGCTGGTCCCCCAAGGTCCACTGGTACGGCTTCCGATCGAACGCCTGACACCGCGATTTGTCAGCTTGCGGCATAGGGATGCGGAGATACTCGACCGATTGCGCCTGCCGCTGGATGGTCAACCTTACACGGTTGCAGCCATAGGAGGGAGGGTCGCTTTCCGCGACTACGGTCTCCGCATTCCACGACTTGATCGGGTATTCGTCGGTGTGCAGGAATACGGACCGCGCGGCACCAAGGTTCGATAGATCGGCGATGCGGCAGGAGCCCTGGCCTCGCCGGCACTCGATGTGCAGGAAGGTCCGGCCGTCCATATCTGGACCCACGAGCGTTCCCTCGGCCGAGATGAACCCGGTGTCGCTCGCCCGGTCGTCCTTGTCATCATAGAAGGTCTTCGGCGCATACCGGACGGGCCGGTCCTCAGCCGTTTTCAAGAGCCAAAGGGACGCCGCAACGCCGATAACGGCAGCTGTCCCGAACCCAGCGGCGAAGCTCCGAACACTCAAGCGACGATCCCCCGAACCTCCCGCGTGACCGGGTACAATGCGCTGAACCGATCGAGATGGGCTTGACCAACGCGGCTCGGTAACGGAACATAAAGGGAACGAGTAGAGTCTAACCCTTATGCCCGCCGCCCTTGATTCATCAGCGCCGTCAATAGCGCATCTTCGGACGATCGCCACACCCGCGACTGACTTCCGCATCATGCCTTTCGGCGTCGACGCGATCGACGGGCGGCTCGGGGCAGGGGGCCTTCGCGCGGGCGCGCTACACGAGGCGACAGCACAGAGTTCCACGATGGTCGACGATGCGGCAACGACCCTCTTCCTCGCCAGCATCGCCGCCCGTGAAGCTGCTGCGACAGGCGGGCCGGTGTTGTGGGCGAGCTGCCGAGCCGACCTGTATGCGCCGGCGCTGGAGCAGATCGGCTTACCAGCCGCAGCCGTGATCCATGCCCAACCGCGCGATGACGCGGCCCTTCTGGCGGTGATCGAGGATGCGGTGCGCGACGGTACACCGTCTGCCATCGTCGCAGAGGCGAGCAAAGTCTCCATGGTCGCCACCCGCCGCCTGCAGTTGGTCGCGGCCGAGGCTGACATGCCGGTCCTGCTTTTGCGCCGTCGACGCGGGCTCAACGAGGATCCGCTTGCCGAACCATCCGCGGCCTGGACGCGCTGGCGGATCGGCACCTCACCGTCCGAACGGCTTGAAGTCGCGGGTGTAGGAAGGGCGAGATGGGCGGTGGAGTGCGCTCGCCAGCGTGGGGGTGAGGGGTTCTCCCTGATTGTGGAGGGCAGCGATGAGACGGGTCGTCTCGCTGTTCCTGCCGGACTTGGCCATCGAGCGGCTGAGACGGTTGGAACGGTCCGCTTCGCGGCAGCCTGAACGGCCTGTCCTCGAGCTGCCGGTAGATGACGACCCCGGCGCCTGTTCGGTGCCGCGGGGCGGCGGTTGGCGGCCAGGTGCGCGGTGGGCACGCGAGGGCCTGCCTTCCCGCGCCGACGTCGAGACGCAGATCGCGGCGCTGCCAACACATGCGCAGCCGCCTATGCGCGAGCTCGGCCGGCGATCGGAGGCAGCAAGCCACCCTTATAGGACCGTAATCGCAGGGCATCCGGCGCCAAAAGCATCGCCGTTGGATATTAAAACCCATGGCTTTCCACCCTTGGCGCTTATCGGGAAGGCTGGCCGGCGCGAGGAGGTGGTTGCTGCCTGCGAAGGCGCACGGGCGCTTGGCATCCATCCCGGCATGGCTGCGACCCATGCGCGCGCGCTCGTATCGGATCTCGATTTCCGTCCGGCCGAGCCGGAGGCTGATGCTGCACTCCTCGACCGCTTGGCGCTGTTCGCGGTTCGGCGCTGGTCTCCGATTGCTGCCGTCACGCCCGCCGATGGGCTCTGGATCGACCTTGCTGGCTGCGCGCATCTGCATGGTGGTGAGGAGCGGTTCTGCAGGTGGCTGATCGCCTTCTGCCGTCGTGCCGGCTTCACCGCACGCGTGGCCGTCGCTGACACCGCAGGGGCGGCCCATGCCCTCGCTCGCTTCGGCCGCAGCGAGCTGACCCGCGTCGAGCCGGGTGCAACCGCCAGTGCGATCTCGCCGCTGCCGATCGTCGCCTTGCGCCTGGCGCCGAGCGCACTCAGCGCCGCCAAACGCTTCGGCTTCGAGACAGTAGCGGATCTGCTGCCGGTCGCGCGAGGGCCACTGGCGCGTCGGCTTGGCCTGCCGGCGATCACGCGTCTGGACCAGGCGCTCGGCGCCGTCGCCGAGCCAATCACCCCGCGCGAGGATGCCGAGGTTCCGATCGTCGAGCGTCGCCTCCTCGAGCCGATCGGTACGGCCGAGGCGATCGAACAGGTTATGGGCGACCTGCTGAACGATCTTGCGCAGGTCCTGCAGGCGCGAGGCTTGGGCGCACGGGCACTCCGCCTCACGGCTTTGCGCGTCGACGGCACGGAACAGGTCGTGGGTGTCGGCACGTCGCGCCCGACGCGCGAGGTATCGCACCTTCTCAGGCTCCTGAA
Source organism: Sphingomonas sp. BE138 (assembly GCF_031456125.1). Lineage (NCBI taxonomy): Bacteria > Pseudomonadati > Pseudomonadota > Alphaproteobacteria > Sphingomonadales > Sphingomonadaceae > Sphingomonas > Sphingomonas sp. BE138. Next base: position 107,432 of record NZ_JAVDUC010000009.1, on the reverse strand, counting down.
GCTCAGGATCGAGCGGATCGACCCCGGCATGGGCCTCGAGCAATTCTGGCTGGTTGCGCCGCATACCGAACCGCTGGATGCGGTCGCCCTTGGCGCCGTCCTCGCCGGCGAGGCGCTGGTGCGGGACCCAGCGCGCCTGGTCGACTTCATCGCCGGCAGGATTGGAGGCTATGCCGTCTACCGGCTTGCGCCAGTCGAAAGCCATGTGCCGGAGCGGGCCGTCACCCGCTCCGACCCGGTGGAGATGCCAGGATCATGGCCGGCATGGAAGCGCCCGATCCGCCTCTTTGCCCGGCCGGAGCCGCTGGCGCGCGTGATTGCGCTGATGCCGGACCAGCCACCGCGTCGGTTCGAGTGGCGGGGCAAGACCTACAAGATCGTTGCCGGCGACGGCCCCGAGCGGGTCCATGGCGAATGGTGGCGCCGCGATGCCGAGGTGTGGGCGGTGCGGGACTATTACCGTGTCGAGGACGATGCGGGCGGCCGCTACTGGGTCTTCCGACGCGGTGACGGTTTCGAGGAAGATACGGGCGACCTGTCCTGGTGGATGCACGGGGTCTTCGGATGACCCACTATGTCGAGCTGCAGGTGCTCACCCACTTTTCGCTCCTGCGCGGCGCTTCGTCGCCTGAGGAGCTGTTCGCGGCCGCGGCGCTGCTCGGCTACCCGGCGATCGGCGTCAGCGACATCGGCACCGTTGGGGGTGTCGTGCGGGCATGGGAGGCGCAGAAAGCCACAGGCGTCCGCTCAATCGCGGGCACGCGCGTCGATCTGTCCTGCGGCCGGCGCCTGCTGCTCTATCCGACCGACCGGCCCGCCTGGTCGAGGATCACGCGGCTGCTCACCGTCGGCAAGAAGCGGGCGGGCAAGGGCGGGTGCCTCCTCCACTGGCACGACCTCGAGCCGTGGTCCGAGGGCGTCGTCGCCATCCTGCTGCCGCACGAGGCGGACGAGGAGAACGTCGCCGCACTGAAGGACCTGAAGGCTATCTACGGGCGTCGCGGCTATATGGCCCTGTTCCAGCGGCGTCGGCCGGGGGACGCGGTCCGGATCGATGCGCTGGCGCGGCAGGCAGGCGGGGCAGGGGTCCGTGCCGTTGTGACCGGCGATGTGCTCTACCATGCGCCCGAGGCACGGCTACTGCAGGACGTGGTGACGGCGGTGCGCGAGAAATGCACCGTCGACGAGCTCGGCTACCGCCGCGAGGTCAACGCGGATCGGGCGCTCAAGTCGCCCGACGAGATGGTCCGGCGCTTTCGCGCCTATCCGGACGCGCTGCAGGCAAGCGTCGATATCGCGCGCATCTGTACCTTCGACCTTGGCGAGCTGGCCTATCAATACCCGCACGAACGCCTGATCGAGGGGCTGTCAGCGCAGGAAGCCTTGGAGAAGCTGGCGACCGAAGCGGTCGAGCGGATGTTCGATGGCCAAGTGCCGGAGGCTTACACCAACCAGATCGCGCATGAGATGCGTCTGATCGGCGAGCTTGGCTACGCGCCGTACTTCCTCACTGTCTATGCGATCGTGCGGGAGGCGCGTCGGCGCGGGATCCTCTGCCAAGGCCGCGGCTCGGCTGCAAACAGCTGCGTGTGCTTCGTCCTCGGCGTGACCTCAATCGATCCGATCAAGCACGAGCTGCTGTTCGAGCGCTTCGTGTCGGGGGAGCGCCGCGAACCGCCCGACATCGACGTCGACTTCGAGCATGAGCGCCGCGAGGAGATCATCCAGTGGATCTACGAGACCTATGGGCGTGATCGCGCGGCGCTGACTGCGGTCGTGACCCGTTACCGCGCGCGCGGCGCGGTGCGTGACGTTGGCAAAGCGCTCGGGCTACCGGAGGATCTGACGTCCTCGCTCGCCGGCCTTGTATGGGGCTGGTCGGCCGAGGGCGTCGGTGAGAAGCAGGTCGACGAGCTCAACCTCGACATCGCGGACCGTCGCCTGCGTCTGACGCTCGACCTCGCGCGCAAGCTAATCGGCGTGCCGCGCCACATGTCGCAGCATCCAGGCGGGTTCGTGCTGACCCATGATCGTCTTGATGATCTAGTTCCTATTGAGCCTGCCGCAATGGAAGGCCGGCAAATCGTTGAATGGGACAAAGATGACATCGACAGTCTGAAATTTATGAAGGTCGATGTTCTCGGCCTCGGTATGCTTGGGTGCATGAACCGGGCGTTCAATCTACTTGAGCAGGATAAAGGTATTCGTGTCGGATTGGCAGACTTACAGGATGATGACCCTGAAGTCTATGCCATGATCCAGAAGGCTGACACGCTCGGCACCTTCCAGATCGAAAGCCGCGCGCAGATGAGCATGCTGCCGCGCATGAAGCCGCGCCGCTTCTATGACCTCGTGATTCAGGTCGCGATCGTGCGGCCGGGGCCGATCCAGGGTGACATGGTCCACCCGTACCTTCGCCGGCGTGAGGGGCTGGAACGGCCGGAGTACCCGCGCCCGGAGCTGCGCGCGGTATTGGAAAAGACCCTCGGCGTTCCCCTGTTTCAGGAGCAAGCCATGAAGGTCGCGATTGTCGGCGCGGGCTTCACCCCGGCCGAGGCGGACCAGCTGCGCCGCGCCATGGCCACCTTCAAATTCACCGGCGGGGTCAGCCATTTCAGCGAGAAGCTGATCGAGGGCATGGTCGCACGCGGCTATCCGCGCGACTTCGCCGAGCGCACCTTCCGCCAGCTCGAGGGCTTCGGCTCCTACGGCTTTCCGGAGAGCCACGCCGCCAGCTTCGCCAAAATCTCCTATGCGAGCAGTTGGATGAAGCACCATCATCCGGACGTGTTCTGCGCCGCGCTGATAAACGCGCAGCCCATGGGCTTCTACGCGCCTGCACAGATCGTCCGCGACGCGCGCGAGCATGGCGTCGAGGTGCGGCCGCCTTGCGTCAACGCCAGTCGCTGGGATTGCACGCTCGAGCGGACAGGCGGGCGCTACCTGGCGGTGCGTCTCGGCCTGCGGGTGATCCGCGGGCTCTCGAACGCTGACGGGGCGAAGATCGTCTCCGCGCGCAGCACCACGGCATATGACTGCGTCGAAGACGTCTGGCGCCGGTCCGGCGCGCAGCGCGCAGCGATCGAGAAGCTGGCGGATGGCGATGCCTTCCACAGCTTCGGCGCCGATCGCCGGCAGGGTCTATGGAAGGTGAGGGGGCTCGGCGAAGCCCCGCTGCCGCTCTTCGCCGCGGCGGATCGCGCGGCCGAGACGCTGAGCGCAGAAGGGATCGAGCCAGAGGTGCAGCTGCGGGCGCTGACCGATGGCCGTGAGGTGATCGAGGATTATCGCAACCTGCAGTTGTCGCTCCGCGGTCACCCGCTTACGTTCGTGCGTGACGAGCTGCGACGGCGCGGCGTCACTCGGTGCGCTGACCTCGCCAGCGTCCGCGACGGCCGACACGTCGAGGTCGCCGGCATCATCCTCGTGCGCCAGAAGCCCGGAAGCGCGAAGGGCGTCCTGTTCATAACGATCGAGGATGAGACCGGCATCGCCAACGGCATACTTTGGCCCGACCGTTTTGAGGCGCAGCGCCGCACCGTGATGTCGGCCTCCATGGTCGGTTTGAAAGGGCGGGTGCAGAAGGAAGGCGAGGTGATCCACGTCATCTGCGACCGGATCGTCGACCATGGCGACCTGCTGCACCGTGTCGGAGATATGTCCTTCCCGCACCGCACCGGGCGCGGCGATGCAGCCCAGCATCCAGGCTCACCGGATCGCGGGGACAAGGGATGGCAGCCCGAGCCGCGCAACCAATACTGGCCGCCCCATGCGGACGGTAAGGATCCTGAGGAGGTCGTGCGCTTCAAATCGCACGACTTCCACTGATCCGTGTCGACGCTGCCTCGGCACCAGCGCGTGGTGATCGCGCTGTCGGTGCACATCCTGCGTGCCGGCGTCGCCAGGTGTTCGGAGACGACCGTCGACGGCATGGAAGTCCGTCTCGCGCTACGCTGTCTTCTGCCCCACTGCCCTGAGCGTTGGCCCCTCGAGCTCTATTGGGATGCAGCATCTCAGACGAACGAAATTGGCAGAGCCCAAGGCGTGACGGCCGCGTTTAACGGGATCGTTCGCCAGCTTCGCAAGGCGGGACGGTATGAGGACGTGTCACCGCTGTGAGCAAACGGCCGACGATCGAGGCACCGTACAAAACGCTTGGCGAATGGGCGACCGATCGCGCCGACATGCGGATTGCATGCGTCTGCGGTCGAAGCATGAATATGCCGGCAGGCCAAATCCTCGAACGGTTTCATGGCGACGGCGACGTCGCATCCAAGGTCATTCGGTTGCGATGCCGAGGATGTGGTCGCCGTGGCCATGCTTCTGTATCGTCGGTGCCGATCCTGCGCCGCTAAGGCATCAGGCGTCGCCAACCGTCAGGGCAGACCTTCCGCCGTCCGCCTTTCCGGCCATGCCGGGCACCTCATCAAGCTGACGAAGATCGGTGAATTTGCCGCGCTCCTCACGGTAGCGCACAATCTCGAAACCATGGCCTTTGAGTTCGGGAACGCCATCCAGCTGCTCGGCCGTCGCTGTGTTTACGTTGACGAGAGATGCGTCGCTCATGGTCATCCTTTTCGTTTGCCGGTAGCAAACCGATAAATCCCCTCCCGGTTCAGACTGCCGCGGCAACGGCGAGAAAGGGTGACCAATGGCCAACCATGACGCTCCCGAAAGCCCGAGCGATATTCGCGCGCTGCTCGCCCATCTGCTCGCTGGCGTCACTGGCAAGTCCGAAGCGCACTGGGAGAAACTGATAGGCGAGGTGACGGCTTTGCCCATCGTATTCAATCCCCGGTCAAATTGGAGGATTGATCCGAACGGCACCAAGAAGGAGATCGAAGCCATCGAGAAAGCCGCAGAGATTGTGCGCCAAGCGCATCCCTACGTCCCATCACCGAAAATCCTGACCTAGTCGCCGAAGATTTCGGTGTAAACCGCATGTAAGGATTGCAAACTCGACCCAGCAATATCAACGAAATAGCATGTAAGCGCTGCAAACGGGTCTGAGCGTCTCAGCGCCCGCGTACGCGACCGCTTAGTTCTAAGCCTCAGAGATGAGGCCGTTTTACAAGCTTCATATGCGTTTTGCAGCGCTTAAAGGTGCATTTGCAATCCTTATGGGCGGTTTGCAGCCTGGCACGGTTCAGAACGTAACTACGACGGCTTGGCGGACAGCAAAAGGCGGGCCTGGTGATGCTGATTGCTCGCCTGTCATGGAGAGCGTCGAACGCGACAAACCTACCACGCGAGCTACCGAGCGATAGCTGATAGGGTGAATCCCGTCCTGAGTGCGAAAGGCGTCCAGACGCACGACGGTGTCACCAAACGTCACTGCAACAGTCCTGACGATCGCTGAGGCAGCCGGGTTATACGGCGCGATCCAAACGACCCGGGAAGCAGCGGTTCTACGCCGGATGACGTTCAGATTTTGAAGAAGCTTAGGGCTGCGCGGATCGTTTGAACCGAGAGCTATGACAACGAAGCTGGCGGACAACGTCTCAGGAGAGAACCGCAGCGCGTCACTGGAAGATGCGCCAACACGAGCGCGCATCTCGCACTGAATGCCCGACATTGCCAACGCCGCGGCGGTGCCAACTGCGGTGCTGTCACCGAGGATCAGGCAGAACGGGATCATTTGTGACCCAGCAGGGCCAGTACGATAGCGAGCGACATGACGAACAGCGAAAGCCAGATGGCGATCTGCCCGTAGATGTGCAGTACGACGCCTACCCAGGTATAACGCCGGCGCAGCATGACGCCGCTCCCGACCGCGATGAAGAAGGCAATCGTGGTCGGCATCGTGATCGAAGGCGATCGATGCAGAACGGCCTCCGCAAGGGGCATCAGCCCGACCGCCATCACCAGCAACCATGAGAACCCAAAAAGCAGATTGCTGCGTAGATCGAGAGGTTCGTGGTTATCGGTGCGGTGCGCAGAAATGCTTGCCATTGCCTCGCTCCAATGCCAACCTCCATGCGGAGGTTAGCGTCATGCCAGAATTTGATCTGTCGCTATACAACGCGACACGGGATAGGCCGGGAGGCCCACTCGTTGTGGCTGATGATGCCAACGACGCGCCGAGTTTGCAGCCGTTCTCGGACGCGAGCGGCCGTTGGACCCAAGGAGGCACCATCGGGTATCTCCTCGCATACGGCCTGCTCGCCGGCGGGCTGCTCTATTGCGCGTATTTCCTGTAGAGTCACTTCCTCAGCTCCGGGTCGGTGAAGAAGCCCTTACGCATAGCTTCATCGACCTCGCCCCTCACCGCTGAGCCAGCCTCAACGGCGCCTGCTCGGATCACCTTCTTGGCATCCTGATCTGCCTTGATCGCAGCCGTTTGAGCATCGATCTGGGCGACGGTCGCAGACCCATCACCAGAACCGCCAACCGTTGGGACTGCGCGGAGGCCAGTCGGATGATAGCGAGCCTCAACGTCTGCAGCGGTTGAGACGGGCACTTTCGGAACGTCGACGAGGTCCGGCTCGTGAAGGCGCGGAGCCACGCCATTGTAAATGTCCTGCCGCTTTTGCTCGAGGAACCGGGAAACCATCTGATCGCGAGTGACCCGCTGCTGATCGCTAACCGCCGTCTCGTGAAGGCCGGGGGCGTTCAACGCAGGCTTTTCGGCCTGTTCTTTGGCGTACCACTGAGCCAACTCCTGACTCATGTTCTCACTCATCTGCATGCCGTGCGTCTCCGCATAGCTTGCATCATTGGATAGCTGCTGGGCCTTTTCGTGAAGCTGACGGGCGCGCAGCTCATGCGAATACGCCAGCGACCGCGCGTCCTCCGTGCTAACGCTCGACGTCTGTGAAGTAGCAGCACGAACGGATGTGCCGGATCTCGTGTAATTGCCGGTGCTCTGGTTCAGGTTTTCGCCATACGCCTGCTCGTTGCGAGTGCCATCGCCAATCGACGATCCATCTTCAACGGAACGGGTTTGGTCTTGGTTTTGGCGCAGTGAGTCGGTTTGCTGGCCAGTCCAAGTTTTGCTTCCCTTGATTTGGGGCAGAGCGCCGGCGAGCTTTTGTCCCAGGCTGGGCTTCTCTGGCAATTGCTGTGGCCCGTTCGGACCGACGGCATCTGCGGGGTTCGGCCTACCGGGACGCGCTGGCCCACCGCCGCCAAGCGCGACGCTAAGACCACCTGAGACGGAATCGATGACCTCAGCTCCGCGGCCGTTGGTGTTCGTGACACGGGAGGAGTTGTTGATCGCGCCACGGTTCTCCAGGGTATCAAAGGTCGAGCCACTGGTCCGGACGAAGCGATCGTTGCCGATATTCGTCTGGATACCCGCGCCATTCTCAGTGGCTTTCGTGACGTCAGTCGACGTGCCTCGTGCGCTCCGATCCGTATGAGTGGTGCTGAGGATACGGGCAGCTGCAGCCTCTTCGCTTTGTGCCTCGCGCTCAAGCATGCTCGCGGCCTGCCGCATCTCTGAGACATACCCGGTCGAAAGGGTCGGCGTGACCGAGAGCCGCGACATCGCACCGGTGGTGTCGGTGACGACGAAGCCGTTGCCATGGCTCGTCGACGTCGCCCCGTTATCGTGCCGGTACGAATAAGCGCCGGCTCCGCTCGTGTACGACATAGCGTCGGACCACTGATTGGCCTGCCGCATGTTCGACGTCGAATTGGCGAAGCTCGTGTTGCCATAGGAATAGTTGCCTGTCGTCTGCTCGGCCGCAGCCGCTTCCGCTGCGTTCTGGGCCGGGTTGAGGACCGAGGTCGCCTGACCCGAAATGCTCATCGCGCCCTTGGCGAGACCCGCCGCGAGGAAGGGCACGCTCATCAGCATGAAGCCGGCGATCGTGGCCGTCTCGGCATTGACGGCGCCGATGCCCGCGAACGTGCCTAGCGACATACCTCCTTCGGCTGCGCCCTGCGCGGCACTGGTGGTGCGCGTCATGCAGATCATGTGGAGGATGACGTACAGCGGCCCCCAAGACGCGAGGTAGAAGAACCCGGTCAGATAGCCCTTGAGCGCCCCGACCCCCGTTTGAGGCATCAGGAAGAGCGGGAAAATTACCGGGAACATCGCGTAGAACACGACCGTGAGCACGATGTTGAGGATCGGAACCCAGCTCATCGCCTGTTGGGCGATCGAGTTGTACGTGTTGCGCGCCTGAATGTCCGCCCGCGTCGTGGCGAAGGTATCGATCGACGCCGCGCCCGGACCGCCGGCCATGCCGTCCCGCGCTTGCATGAACGCGTTGATCGCCGTGTTCTGCCGCATCACGGCCTCGTAATTGGCGCTCGAGGCGGTGAAGGCCTGATTGACGATCGGAACGTCGGCGCGGAGCTTCGCGGATGCGACGGCCGTCGAGAGTTTGGGGAAGGCCTGCTTCGACCAGATCGGCGTGTGCGCCGCTATCATCGGCGTCCATTGATCTGAGAGCAGGTTGTAGGCGTTGTTGCAGGTGATGATGTCACTCGTCACCGACGCACCGCTACGGCTGACCCAAGGCTGCGACCGAGCCACCGAGCCCGGACCCATCGCAGTCCATAGATCCTTTGCGTTGGCCAGATCGGTCATCGACTTCTGACCGAGCATGATGTCACCGAAGACGCAGTTTTTGAAATGCGCCGACAGGTTGGTCGCAAACTCGGCGTCGCGGATCTCGAAATTGCGCGTCGCGTCGAAAAGGCGCGCACCATACACCATGCCGTTGGTTGAGTAGTTCAGCTGGCTTGGCATCGTGAAGACCGTCTCGGCCGTCCGGGTGAGCCAGTCACCGACCTGACTGGTAAAGCTCGCGATCACGCCCAGCCCGAGGGGCACGTTGGCAACGGTGGCAGGGGCCAGCGACGGGTTGATGCGGTCGGTCACCTTCACCGACACGGTGGGGACCATCAGGCACATGTAGATGAGCGTCGAGCCGATGAACCAGTTCATCCAGACGCGGACGTTCATCGTGAAGGCGACGCACAGAAGCGAATAGATCAGGCCGAGGACCATAACGACGCGGAGGAGCGAGCGGTAGCCGCCCCCTCCCGTCCACGCTGCGACGGCGTTGAACGTGTTGACGATGTATTCGCCACCGCCGATCGTGAAGACCTCGACCATGCCGTATGTCCTTAGTTGAGGCCCTGCGCGCTCAGCCCGCGCGAGAAGTTGAGCGAGGCTGCCATCGCCGGCGACATGCTGTTCTGCAGGGTCGATTCCAGCATCACGGACTTGTTGATGAGGAAGATCGTCTGGTTGAGCTTGTCGTTCAGCTTGAAGTCGCGCTGCGAGTAGCGGTCACGTGCCGACGCCAGCTGCTCGCGCCATGCCTTGCTGACGTCGACGTCACCCGACTGGACCTGGACCGATGACTGGCTGATCCGATCGAGCATGTTGTCGATCATTGCCGAGAGCATGTTCACAGCGACGATCTCGGCAAGAGCGTTCGTCTCACCGGGATTGAAGCTCTGGTGTGCCATCGCTTGGACCGCGAGCATTTTGTAGAGCGGGATCGTCGTCATGTTGAGGAGCTGCTGCTCCCCAACGTCGAGCGCGCTGTCGGTGCGGATCTTCGAGTTGATCGAGTCGATCATGCCCTTGATCTTCGTGCGAAGTCCGGTCGCGATCTGAAGCTGCTGTTCGGTGACCTTAAGGCACTTCAGCTGCTCGTCGCACTTCAGAAACTTGACCGGTTGCCCGCCCGTGCCCGTACCATCGAGAAGGGCGGTGACGACCGCCTCCTCGGCAGGCCCATGAAAGACCACGGCCGGGCCGCCGTCATCGCCGCCCTTCGGGTTGACGATGATCGTGCCGACGAGGGTCATCAGGTATTCCGAAAACGCCTGATCGAAGGTGCCGAACTTGTTGGACTTCTGGATCGCGTCCCAGGTGTAGTTGCGCGGTGTGCCGGCCGCATTCTCCGCCACCTTGGGATCGGTGTTGGCGTCGATCGTCGACTCCTGCTTATTTCCCGGTCCGCACTCCTGACGGGACCGCGCCCAGTCGGAGAAGATGCCTTGGCTGTTGCCGATTGCCGCGCAGACGTTGGAACGCGCTCCGGCCATCTTCGGCCACAAGCCCCCAACCAGGCCCTGCGCTGCTTCGCACGACGAAATGTTCATCTGGTTCATCTGCTGCGCCTTGTTGGCCATGCCATCCATGACCTTGCCGATTTCCGGCGAGACGCTGTCGATCGCGAGCTGGAACGCGAAGCCGAGCGCGTTGTTCGCGGTCGCTTTCAGCATAGCGACCATCTCGGCGCCGTTGATGAACGAGAAGGAGCCGGTGAAGATGTCGATGCCGCCACACCCGGCGCGCACGCTCGGCATCTGGAGATTGAGCGGCTGCACGCTCTTTTGCGGGAAGCGGGTCCAGACATTCCCCATCGAATAATATCCGGCGCTTTGCCCCTGATATGCGCTGGGTCCAGTGACATTGGCGGCGCCGCCCGCGTCCTGGAAGAAGCTGTTCATCTGCCCGGCGACGTCGGCACGCGCGATGTCGACCGGGATCATGCTCGCGGCCCCGAGGCACGCGACGACTGCGGCGGATCGCCGCAGGAAGACGCGGAAGGGGAAGGGGCGGGGTTTGCAGGTGGCAGCGGTCATCAGAAATCCTGACCCGGCTTGGTGTTGGTGAGCATGAAGATCCGCTCCATGACCTCGTCGGCCGACATGACGCCGAACCCGATGGGCACGGTCTTGCGGGTCACGGTATCGAAGAGGACGAGAGCCGGCGTGGCCAGCGGCACGCCCATGCGCTCGCGCTGGCCGCTGTCGACCACGTAATTGGGGAAGGTCCGGCTCGGACCGCCATCGGTGGAAACGGCCATCACGGTCATACGATGACTGTCGGCAACCGAGCGGAGGATCGGAGAGAAGACCTCGCACGCGGCGCAGCTCTGCGCGAAGAAGTAGAACATGCCGTACCGCTGGCCGATACGAGACAGCGCCTGATCGCGCGTTGCGCTGCGATTATCGGTCCAGGCACGCTTGCCGACGGTGGAGACCGGTCGCTGCAGCGTGTAGTCGATGTCGGGGTTCTGCCAGAGCGCGCGCTGCCAAGTGTCGGAAAAGGTGGAGGCCCGATCCAGCTGCTCGCGCTGATAGCGCACGTAGGCGATGACGTTGGCCTCGGTCGGCTCGAGGATGGCGCGGTTCTTCAGCTCGTTAAGCTGTTTGGAGATCGCCTTCATCCGGTCCGTCGCCGAGGCTTGAGCCTGCTGGGCAGCTTGCGGGGCCTTGTGCGGGGTCTTCGGACGCTCGCAGTAGAACCACTGTCCGAGGCGGCGCTGTCCGCAGTAGAAATCGTCACCCTGAGCAGGCGTATCGACGCTTGCCTCGAGGACTTCCGGCTGCGCCTGGTCCTCGTTGCCTGCATCGTCACCCACATCGGCCATGGCGGCCGATTGGAGATCGAGCGACTGCGCCCCCGCTGGCGCCGCGACCGGCGCGGCAGCTGCGAGGAGCATGAGAAGCGTGGCGGCGAAGCGGCCGCGGCGGTTATCCCTGATCGTCATCATCGTCGTGCTCCCCGTCGAGCTCAATCATTGCGAGTTGAAGGACGTGCATCATCCGCGCGACGTCGAGCATCTTGGTGCCCTGATCGAGCATGCGGACGATCCCACGCAGGTGGCTGCGGCCGTGCTTGCGGCCCTTGATCGTGGCGCGCATCCCGCTGTCGCGGCGCACCAGCCAACCGGCGTCGACCATACGAGGAAATGATCGCTCGATCTCTCGCGGGTCGATCTGACAGTCGAACCAGTGCCCGACCGTCTGTGCGACCTCGCCGGCTGACGTGCCGCGCCCGGAGCGGTGGATCCGCAGGAAAATGGCGAGGTCGAGCACCGACATGTCGACGGCGCATGGTCCCCCCGGACCTTCCACATCATTTGCCCCCGTGAAGGTCATAATACCCCTGAATTTTCTGCTGGATGTCGGTCATGACACTGACCTCGTCGGGCAATTTTGCGGCGTCCATGAACTCGGCATAGACCTCCGAAAAATCCATTTTCGACAGGTCGAGGTGCTGAAACTCCTCGATGGTGAAGCCCTTGCAGGTCTCGTCCTTGGGCTTGCCCCACGGCTTGTTGATCTGCTGGCGGCCCTGCTCCTGCAGGATGCGGGATAGCTTGCTGCCGAAGCAGCAGTAGGCGTCCTTCGACGTAACGCAGATGCCGAGCACCTTGTCCGAACAATAGGAGCCGACCTTGTGGCACAGCCCCTTGTCGTCCTTCTCGTCGAGTTGCTTCTCGGCCGAGCTGCACAGCCAGGGCGTCAGCAACGGCACACCCTTGCCCGAACAGCAGTTGGACGCGCCGAAGATCTTCTTGTTGCAGGTCCCGCGCTCGCCGGAAAAGACCGTCAGGTTGTTCGGATCGAACTGCTTGCCGGCGTCGCCGATCGAGTGAAGCGCGACGAGCGCGTCCTTGAACTCGGTCGAGGCTTCGCGCTCGATCTGCTCGCAGTTGCCGTTGAGGCAGTAGACGTCGTTGCCGCAGACATACTGCTTGTCGGTCGACGCCGGGTCATCCGGTAGCGGGCAGCTATAGACGCGCTGCGATACCTTGCAGGCCCCCGATTGGGGATCGTCGAGACATTCGTCGCGCAGGAATTTGCACTGCTTGTTGTCGTCCAGCGAGCCGCAGTCACTCGCCGGTTCGAGCCGCTGGCAGGTGAACGTGCGCGACCAGGCCCAGCAGCTCTGCGTTACCGGAACGCCTTCAATCGTGCGTGTTTCAGGGCCCTCGGTGCACACCTCGGCCGCCTGCGGAGTGCAGCTGGTGTCCGCCGCAAGCGAGGGGCAGGTGCCCTCGTTACGGGTGACGGACACGCTGACTTCGCCTTCCTTCTTCAGGTAGACCGTGCCGGTGCGAAAATTCCGGTGGCTACCCGTGTCACTGGCGGGAAGCTCGCTCGAACAGGAATAGAGCTGCGCCGTGCCGCTCAGCTTGCCCTTACAGAATTTGCGATAGTCCTCGACGTTGGTGCCGCCTGCGCCGAGTTCGATCTGCGCGTCACAGATGTGCTTCGACACCGGCTCGGTACGGCAGACGCCGGCCGCGGTCCGCGCCTGCATGACGCTATTGCGGGCAAAGCCGTAGCCCTCGTTCTTGTCGAGAACGCCGTAGTAGAAATAGCGGGCGGTGTTGACGACGTGCGGGACCATATTGCCGCGGCAGATCTCGTTGGCCTGCGTGACCTTCGAGCCCTTGTTGCAGGTCGCTTCGTAATAGCCCTTCGAGCCCACCGATGGGGGAAGCGCGGTGCAGGTGCCTTGGCTTCCGCCGATGTCCTGCCCGCCGAGATAGGTCTCGGGATCCTTCTCGATCGCGGTGCCTCGCGAGGTCGCAGCGAGGATTTCGGCATTGCTGAAGCTGGGCCGCGTGCCGCCCTTGTCGGTAACGGTGCCATAGGCGTCGCTCGTCGGCGCGGCGACCTTCCCATCCATCGTCAGCTTGTCGGGATCGTCGAAATAGCCCTTCTCTGGCAGATCGGTGCCGCCATAGCCGGGAAGCTCCTGCAGCTTCAGCTCATTCGGGCCGAGGCTATCATCGTCGCGCATCGCCTTGCCCATGGCATTGCCCTGCTGACGCGCCTCTTCGATCGTCGTCTGCGCGATGACGCCGCTGGCACCACCCACGAGGACCGCGAGAAACAGAGAGGCGGCGACCCGCTTCATTTAGCTGGCCTTCGCCATGTTGCGCAGCGCGACCGAGGCGACACCGGCACCCGGTCCGCGCGCCGACACGAAGGTATCGAGCACATAGCGGACCGAGACGTTACCGGTGATGCGATCGTGCGCGGGCACCGCGGTGCGACAGTTGAGGCCCGAGCACAGGTCGAAATCGGAGGACACCGCCACATAGGTCGGCACGGCTTGGACATCGAAGGCACGGAAAAGCCGGGGATCGATGCCGACGTTCGAGAGCTGGTCCTTCTCGGTCACGACCTTGCTCAAGGCCTCGCTGAACGCCTTCATCGAATTGCCAGGGAAACCGCGAAAGACGACCACACCTCCGGCCTTCGCCGTGTCCGCAATGAGCTGGCGAAGCGCCGGCACCGGCATCGAGAGGCTGGCAAACGCTATGAACTGGGGCGCGTCGCCGCGGCCTGTCGACGAGACGTTCTGGCTGGCGCCCTTGATGATTTCATCGAAGTCGAAAGCACCTTCGCCGTTCACCGGCAGGTCGGCTTTCGCCAGCTCGACGAGGTTTCCGGTGGCCTTGGTCTGGACCGCCACGGCTTCTTCGCGGAAGGCGTCGCCACGATTGCGGACGTGGTCGGCGAACGTCTCGGCATCGCCCTGCATGGCCGCCGAGCGCCGCTTGATGGCGTCGAGATCCAGACCGTCGACGGTCTGAGCGATTGCCTGAATCCCGCCGATCGTGGCGACCAGAGCGAGGACGATGGTGAAGCGACGCATGTCAGTGGTTCCTCACAGGACGCAGCAGTTGCGCTTGCGCCAGACGAGGTAGCCCATGTCCTCGCCCTTTACGGGGAAGGCCCGGCCAGCCTGCGGGGGCATGGTCGAGGCACCGAGAGGCGAGCAGGCATACTTGCCGCTGACGGTCGGGATCGGGTTGGTCATCTGGACGCGGTATTGCTGCTTGCGCAGCACCGGCATCGGGTACTTGTTGCAAAGGCCCTTGGAGCCCATCGTGCCCCACGCGAGGCCCTCGCGGTGGATCTTGAAGGCGAAGCGCGCAAGCGCCAGGCGCGACGCCTGAACGTGGCCGATCGAGGCAGCGATGTTGCCGTTGACGGGGTACATCGGTCCCTGGCAGCCAGCGCACCAGAAGGTCGCATCGAGAGGCAGTTTGGCGGTCGCTGCGATGCAGTCACCTGCACACGCGGCCTGCGCGATCGGTGAGGAGAAAAGCACCGCCTCAGGATTGATGAGCGCGGTGAGAGAGTCGTCCTGCCAGAGCGGATCGACCTCGGTCATATAGGCGATGTCGAAGGAGGATTGCTCGAAACAGGCGAAGTCTGCGAGGATCTCCATCCAGTAGAGCAACGGATATACGTACCAGTGGACATGCCACTTCGACGTGTTCTGTCCGTTCCCACCTTTCTGCGACGGCCCCGACAAATTGCCCTGTCCGATGTCGAAGCCGGGCGAGATCTTGGTTCCGCCAAGGTTCACGAAACACCATGGCTTCGTCGACACGTCGGCGAGACGCACCGGCTCCCAGAAGCCGGCCGAAATACCGATGCGCGGGACGGGTGATCCGCAGGCGCAGACGGGCAAGCTGGGGTTGTCTGTATCGGGACGATTGCTCGGCCAGATCTTGAGGCCACCCACCGAAAGCGGGAACAGGCACGACCAGCACACATCCGTGATCGGGTTCACGAACTTGCCGGTGCACTTCGACTGCGCCTCCGCGCGCGGGCTCAACACCGCCGACAGGGCGAACGCGAAGAGCGCGAGGGTGAGGAGGCGCAGGCCTTTCACGCGGCCTCCTCCGGCGAAGTGGCGGCGTCGAGGTAGGCGTTGTCCGCGCGATTCTTCCGGAAAACGTAAAGCGCCGTGTGAAGGGCCGTCGTCGCGAGGACGGCCGCCACCACGAAGGACGCGGGGCGACCAAAGAGCTTCACAAGCGGAGAGATGGCGAGGACGCCAACCGCAGATGCCACGCACAGGAACTGGAAGGTGCGGCGCATACCGCGCAGCTCGGCCGTTTCCGGCGCTGCCATCGGCGTCTTCAGGAGATCGAGCCACAGAGGCATCAGCTGTTTCCCTTCAGCTTGATTTCGGAGAGCTTCATGACGCGGCCGTCCTGCACGGCGACGGCGGGTGTGTGCCGGATGCCGAGCTTGCCCGTCAGGCGACCTTCCTGATCGAAGTAGAAGCGGCGTTGCCGCGCCGTCATCTCCTCGAGGGGGGAGCCACTGACGAGGATGATCTTGGCCTTGAGGTCGCTGTATTGGGCAGTCGCCCACGCCATCTCGGCCTTGTTGTCACCGTCGACGAACACCAGCGCCTGGGTGACGGCCGTGAAATCGAGCGGGTTCACGGTCTGACCACGCCGGGCGATGTAGTTGCCCTTTTGATCCTGAACGTCGCGCTCGATCGTGATCGTCGGGTCATAGTCCCAGGTCCGCGCTTCGGTCGCGGGGGTGATACCGGCGACGGGTTTCGGACGCCGCACGCGGGCCTCCGCCCTGCGAGCGAAGACCGCATTCATGCGATCGATGTCGCCATTCGCCTGCAGCCGCTGGAGCTTCGCCTCGATCGTGGCGAGCAGATCCGGCTCCACGATCGGGAATGTCTGCCCGACGATGCCATGGTCGCTCGCGCGGGTCGCCGAGCTCAGCGAAACCGAGAGGAGGGCGACGATCGCGACGGACTCCAGCGCCCGCTTCACAGGATCGGCTTTCCGACGCCGACGATCTTCTTCGCGCACGCGAAGCCGATCGCCGCATACCGGCTGTCGAAGCCATCCTTGTGCGGGCTACCGACGAAATAGCAGTCACGCGGAATGATGCCGGTCGGGCCGGGCACAAGTCGTTCGCCGAACTTTGTCAGCGGTTTCATGTGCGCGACGAGCTTACCGGCGACGATTACGTCGGCGCCGCGATGCTCAACCAGGTCGCCCGGCATGCCATAGACGATCTTGCCGAACATCTGCTTCTTTGCACCGAAGTGCCGAACGACGAGCGGCGCGGCAGGAGGCACGAAGAAGACGTATTCACCGCGCGCCGGCGTCGCAGTTTTGTGGATCACGAAGGCCCAATTCGGCAGCGACTCTGACGAGTTGATGAGCAGGGCGTGCGTATCGCGCCATTCCGCGAGTGCATTGAGCGACGCGCCACCAGCGATGAAAAGGCCGAGCGCCGCCCAAAGCCGTTTCCTCGGCCGAAAGCGCTCAGTCGGCGCCGGTGCGCTGACCGCGTTACTGCCCACTGGGACCACCAAAGGTCGAGACGCTGGCACCAGCAGCGCTAAGGTCGGGGGCCGGGGCGGGGACCGCTTGAGCCGTGTCCATCCCTACCGCGCCGAAGGGCGATGGGGCGGGAGCACCAGTCGGAATCTGCGTGACTTCAGGCGCAACGGCGACGGGGGCAGCAACGGGAGCAGTCGGAGCCTGTCCACGCATCATGGCACCCATCTGAGCGGGAGAGGCGGGCTGCGGCACGCGGACGCCGGCCGAATAGACGGCCTTGGCGACCTCGCCGGTGATGTCGGGGACGCTCTTCGACAGGACCGCCTCGCCGACGAGGACGACCTGCCCTGCGGCGCCACGTCGCTGAAGCTCGGTATCAAGCGCCGCCATGAAGGTCCGCATCTGCGCCTGCACCTGATCGGGCGGCGTGGCACTGCGGGCCTGCGCCTGCACGTATTCGCCGACAATGCGCGATAGGTCCGCCTTCACGATGCGCTGCGGCTTCTCGGCCATAACGGCCTTGCTGATCCACATGGCCCAGATCAGGGCCAGCAGGAGCGCCGCGCCGACAAGGAGCTGCGGCATCGTGTAGCCCGCGAAGACAGCCCGCCGCGTCACCGCGCGCCCCGATGCACGGACAGGCGTGGTTTCGAGACCGGGCGACAGGCCAAGGCCATCGTCGTTGCGGTCGATACTCGATGCTTCGGTCATGCTTGGCGCTCCCAGGCGGCAGGGTCGCGCGGCAGGATGGCGTGCCGGCGGAAGAAGATGAGGGCGGTCGATAGGATCAGGTGCGCGATACCCACCGTGATCTTGAACTGGTCGACGCGGTCAGATCCGGCCGCCAGATAGCGACTGGTCATGTTCTGGAGGTGGTGCATCATCCCATCGAGCGACAGGCCGCCCAGGACGAGGAAGAAGAGCACGAAGAGCCCCCACGTCATGAGCAACGTCGTGGCGAGAAAGCCCGCCATGTGCAGCCCAAAGTAGAGCAGGAAGCCATAGTCGACCCGTCCGGTCCTCTTGGGCGCGGCGAGCGGGAGAAGGGGGTTTGCGTGCGTTGCCATGACGGTCACTCCGCGGCGATCGGAAGCGCGTCGTCGCCGGCGTCGCTCCACTTTTCAGGGTTCTCGGGGTAGGCGACGCGCTCGATCGCCTCTTCCATCGTCAGACCATGATCGAGCAGGTCGTGGATCGCCGCGAAGGTGCGCGGTGAGGACGAGAAGACGGTCGCGGAGTAGGGATCGAGGACGAGGCGACCGACCGCCATCGATTCCGGACCTTTGATGAGCACGTCGGAATATTCGACACCGTTGCGCTTCAGCGAGCGCATCAGCGCATCCGTGTAATCGTCCATCTCGAAGCGATCGTGCTTCTTGAAGTCGGCGATCGTCTCAGCCTTCTGCTGCAGCACGACGAACCAGTCGCTGTTCTCGAGCGCCGCCTTGGAGCCATCCGACTTGTAATAGTCGTTGATGCTCTGGGTGGCGGTGACGAGCGAGGCACCGTACTTGCGGCAGGTACGCGCATAGGCCTCGATGAAGTCGGCCATGGAGCCGCCCTTCAGCATCTGCCAAGCCTCGTCGAGGAGCAGCGCCTTGGGCACGGAGCGATCCTCGCGGCGCATCGCCTGGCTCGCCATGAACATGATCGCGGTGAGCGCGACCGAGCGCAGCTCCTCGCGCGACGACAGGTCCGACAGCTCGAAGACGGTCAGGTTCGCCTTCAGCTGGAACGACACGTCGCCGGTGAAGAAGCGGCCATAGGTGCCCGCGCTTGAGAACGGGCGCATGGCGATACCGAGGTCGGTCGCAACCGGATTACCCGTCTCCTCGAGGGCAGCGATCACGTCATCGATGCAACCGCTACGTCCCTTCGCCGCCCAGACCTTGTTGATGGCACCGTCGATCAGGCCACGCTCGGTGTCGTTGAGCTTGTCGATGTGCCGCGCCATCTGGTTCACGATGCTTTTCAGCATCGCAAAGCAGTCCATGAGATAGTCCTCGTCCTGCCCGGCAAGCTCAGGGTCGATCATCGCGAACGGGTTGATGCAGAAGCCGGACGCCATGGTGAACTCGACGAAGGCGCCGCCCTGCAGCTTGGCCGAGTGCTCGAACGAGCGACCGTCGTCGATCACGACGACCTTCGCGCCGGCGCCAACCATCGAGGCGCACAGCTCCTGCAGAGCGACCGACTTGCCCGAGCCCGACTTGCCGCACACCGCGACATTGTGATTGCCGGCGGTGTTCTCGAACGGCGACCAGAAGAACGGCTGTCCACGCCGGCCAACCAGCATGAGGTGCGGTTGGAGGCCGCCCAAATACTCGCCCTGCAGCGGCATGAGGCTCGCTGCGGTGGTGGTCAGCACCGTCCGCATGCGCTTCATGTTCTTGAGGTCGAATGACAGGCCATTGGCCATCGTCATCGGCATGGCAGCGAGCAGGCCCTGGATCTGCAGATAGCGATCGTCGAGCAGGTCCCAGCCTGCGGCGCGGTACACCGACTTCAGCGTCCGCTCGTTCGAGTCACCCTTGCCCTTAGGGCTGAACGAGGTGACCGAGAAGAAGGCCTGCACGAGCTTGCGGCCCTGGCGCAGCTCGTCCTTGACGAACTTCCACTCGGCCGACTGATCCTTCAGCTGCGGCAGCATGCGCGCCGACTTGGAGTCCGCGAGGCTCGTGGTCCGCATGAACTTGCGACCGGCGCGCTGCCCCTCGGCCTCCGCATCCGGAAAGTCGAGACACAGGTTGGTCGAGACCGGGCAGGGCATGCGCAGCTTGTCGGCGAACATGTCGCCGATGAGCTTGGCCATGTCCCACGGCGCCCAGCGCTGCGGCAGGTTGCGCACCGAGAAGGAGCGCACGTCGAACGTGTCGGGATAGATCTCCCCGATCTCGGGTGCATTATCGACCGTCTTGCCGGTCGGGCGGAAACGTTCGGTCCGCAGCAGGATACGATCGGGTTCGATCTTCATCTCGAGGTCGTGACGCACCGCCTGATCGGCGATGGGATCGAACGGATTGTAGGTGATCGTGTCGTCACCCGGTGCCGTCGTCGGTGAGGTCAGGTCATCGATCCAGGTGATGAGCGCCTTGGGATCCATGGCGCGCGAATGGACGCCGATGGACTCCAGCGCGGACGCGAGGCCCTCCATCACGGAGACGATTTCCTCGTTGGACACGCGGCTCGATTCCGGCGTCGAATAGGAGATGGCGAGCCGGTGATTGCGCATGTGGAAGGGCGCTGCGGACGACAGCGAGTTCCACACGCCACCGAGCAGATACTCGGTACGGTGCTTGGCCATGCGCTCATAGACGCCGGCCGCCGAATAGCGCGGCAGATACCACTTGGAGAGCAACTCGCTGATGCGCGGGCTCATCCAGCCATGAACCTGCAGCGCGCCCGGCGTCGGAATGCCTTCAGAGAGGAATTGCGCGAGCATTTCATGGCTCTGCTCGGTCGCGCCGAGCATCGGCGTGCACTCGAGGACGAACCCGCGGGTCGCGCTATTGTAGAAGATCTTCGTCTTCGGGTCGAAGCTGCGATACGGCAGCCAGTGAACGAAGCGCGGCACCGCCGTGTCGGGCCGTCCGCCCTCGGGCTTGGCATTATCGCCAAGGATCATCGCCAGCAGGCCGCTTAGGAAGCTCATTGATCCACTCCGGGGAATGAGGGAGCGCGCAGCACCGGTACGACGCCGTTGGCCTTGGCGGCTTCGCGCGCGTCAGGCTCGACGCGACCGAGCCCCGCACGGATTGCCGGGTTTGCCGCGACCGATGCGATCGCGGTCCGACCCGCCTGGGTTGCATGAAGCGGGACGGTGACGGCCGACGTCGCCGTTGGCGTCGTCGCGACAGGGCGAACAGACGCGGAAGGGGAAGGGGCGGGGGTTTTGGCGGGGCCGACAGGCTGTGTCGTCGCCGTTCGCGCCTGAGGCGGGGAGGCAGGAGCCACGGGTGCAGTCTGGACGGCTACCCCTGTCGACGCAGGGCGGAACGTGGGCCGGGTGGCCACCGGCACGCGTCTCGGATTGCGCGCAAGCTGGCGAGCGACCTGGTCCTTGATGTCGCCAACAGGATCGGCCTGCACGCGCGCAGCGGCAACCGCAGCCGCGCTCGGCATGTCGGGATCAAAGGCGGGATCCGCGGACGCGGTGACGGGGGGGTCGGCCCGATCGACCGCGGCGAGGAGAGTATCGCCGCCCGTCGCCGATGCTACCTCGGAGGGCGTGGTCGCAACCGCGTTCGCAGCGAGAGCCTGCTGCCACTCGCCAAGCTCAACCACGGCATGAATGGCGGTCTGCTCGCGAAGGCGACCCGCCGCGTCGATCTGCGCGGGGAATACGATGCGCAGCACCCGCTCTTGGCTACGCGCCGGCGCGGCTGATGCGGCCTGGAAGCCGCCACTTACCGAGCGCGCGGCGATACTCTGAGGGCCGCGACCGTCGCTTGCGGGCACGCTGTAGGGACCAGCGGGCGTAATCATGCGATCGCCGTCCTCGCCGGCGATC
Source organism: Sphingomonas sp. BE138 (assembly GCF_031456125.1). Lineage (NCBI taxonomy): Bacteria > Pseudomonadati > Pseudomonadota > Alphaproteobacteria > Sphingomonadales > Sphingomonadaceae > Sphingomonas > Sphingomonas sp. BE138. The sequence goes on along the minus strand of NZ_JAVDUC010000009.1, from coordinate 86,087 downwards.
ATCGCCAAGGCGCGATCATCGATCGTCGAACTCGGGGCGCAGATGCCATCCGGGGCGACGCACGAGAAGTTGCCCTTGATGTTGCCACCCATCGTCGTGCAGCTGGCAAGGCCAGTGCCCGCGAGGATGAGACCAAGCGCTCCGATTTTGGTAGGGTTCACGACCGCCCTCCCGCGATGAAGGCGGCGAGCGCCTCCTTGGGCCGGTAGCCCTCGATCATCGCACCGTCGGCGCGGACGATGACGGGCGTGCCGGAGAGACCATGGGCGCGCGCGAACTTCTCGTTGGCGTCGAGGCCCGACGTGTCGCAGGTGCCGGCATTGCGCAGCGGCTCACCGGCGTAGGCCTGATGCAGGGCCTCCTCGCGGTTCTTGGCGCAATAGACCTGATTGGCGAGGTCGCGGCTGCCCAGGACCGAGATGGGGCGCTCGATCACGCGGACGTTCATCGTGCGGAGCGTGTTGGAGAGCGCGCGGCAATAGCCGCAGCGGAAATCGCTGAAGACGGTGACCGTCTTGCCCGAAGGCTTGCCCCAGACGATCGCGCCGGTCGCCGGCAGGCTCGTGAGCGAGAGGTGCTGCGGCGCTGCAGGTGCGGTGGGCTGGGACCCGGCACCACGCGTTAGCGGTGCTTCGTCGCTGCTTGCGGCGTTGTTGGCCTTAGCCGCCCCGCCGATGAGCGTGTCGGGATTGATCTCGAGGAGCCGGGTGGCGGTCAGGTCCTGCCGCGTCTCCATGTCGTAGACCCGGCCGATCATGAGGTAGCGGCCCGAACGATCGACATAGAAGAGATTGCTGCCGGCAGTCACTTCACAGAGGCCGTCGACGACGCCGCAGTCGACCTTGGAAACGTCGGTTCTTGGCAGCCGTGCCTTGAGGAGCGCTGCGACCTTCTGGTTGGACGGCGACATGATTCCGAGATCCGCCGCAGCGCCAGCGGCACCGATGCCGACGACAGCCGCGCAACCCGCGATGGTGGCGATGAAGCGAGGACGAAGACGCCAGAAGGCGATGTAATCAATTGCGGACATACACACCCTCCAGGAAGACGATTTCGACGTCGACACCCGTCGGCATCTCAATGACGGGCTGGTACTGCTCGGCGCGCTCGATCAGGTACTTGGAGACCATGTCGCCCGCCTCGCCGATGCCGTTGCCGACGCCGCCCTGCGCGATGTCGCCGAGCCCGAGCTGCTGGCGCTTGCCGTTGGCGAGCACGACGTTGCCGGGCTGCAGCGCGATGTTGGTGTTGGCCGCGAAGCCGCGCCCGATCCCGCCGACGAGGCCGGCGATGAAGGCTTGGCTCACCAGCGATCCCTCGCGGCTGACGACGCGACCCCGCACGCCGGTCTTGCCGCCGAATGCGATGAAGCCCTTCACCTCGGACTCGGCATAGCGGCCGCCCGGCTGCGGGCAGGTCATCTTCTGCAGCTTGATGTACACCTTCTCGCTCGACAGCTCGCCGCGCGCGGCGCCGTTGATGAGGCAGCCCTGGATCTTGGTGGTGAGCAGCTTGCCGTTCTGGAGCACGGAGCGCGCCGGCCCAGTGATGCGCAGCACGACCGGCAGCGGGTCGGTCTGGCTGTTGACGCCCGCCGCGGCGTCGACGCCGACGATGACCTTGGCGGTCGCGAAGCTGTTCGCGGGCAGGTAGTTGGGGCTGTCGGTATAGACCGTGCTGCCCTTGGCGATCTTGGACGCAGTGCCGCGATCGGTCGAGTTGAACGACACCATCTTCACTTCGCTTAGGCGAGGCGCGGAAAGATCGGGACCGGCAGGCGGCGCGCCCGCGCCGCGGCCGTACACCGCAGCGCTGCCCGGGCCGTACATCGCCTGCGGACCGGCCGGGACAGGCGGCGGGGCGGCCGCGCGCTCGTTCACCTGCCTACGCAGCTGCTCGTTCTCGGCCTGGTAGGCCGAGACGACACGCTGGCCGTCCGACGACATCGACTGGTTCTGCGCCTTCAACGCGTCGATCTGCTGCGAAAGCTGCGCGACACGGGCGTTGGTGCCGTCGACGCTCTTCAGCTGGTTCTCGGCTGACTGGAAGCGGTTCTCCGACAGCGCCATCCACTCCTGCTCGGAGAGGGTCCTGTTCGCCATGTCGCCGACCGACACCTTCACCTGCTCGGGCTTGTCGGGGTCGATCTTGCGGGCGTTGTCCGAGCCGCCAAAGATCCAGAACGACGAGGCAACGAGGCCGACCGCGCCGACGCTTGCGAGAAGCATGCGCTGCTTCTTCTTGGTCTCGTTGTTGCCGTCGAGCTCGGACGCGATCGGCGATACGCCGTCCGTCTCTGGGGCGGCCTCGGGGCCGTCGAGCGGCTTACGCGACCGCGAGAAGATGTCCTTGATGGCCATGGCTTAGTTTCCGTTCCGCGAGACGAGGTAGGCGGTCGTGACCCGACCCGGTGCGAGCTTGGGCTCGGCGATCGACACGGCGAGGGCGCTGGCGGGCGCGACCTGTGCCTCGGTCAGAACCTTTTCCTGCGTGCCCTTGTTCTCGATCCGCAGAACGCGACCTGTCAGTGCCTCGCCGCGATATTCCGAGATCATCTGGACCTTGAGGTCGCCGACGTAGACCGGCTTCAAGGAGCGCTGGCGCAGCTCGTAGCCATCGACCGACTTGTTCGCGTACATCGCCTGCACCAACGACACCGCCGCGTCCTCAGGAGTCGACGCAGCGGCGACCTTGGTCGGTGCCGCCTCGGCCGCGTCGGCCTTGGCGATCGCGGGGTTCGAGAGGAACACCTGCACCGCCTGGTCGCCCGCGATGCGGCAGGCGAACTTGTAGACATAGCCGCGCTTCGACGTGCCGAAGAAGGAGAGCGTCTGGCGGTTGAAGCCCTCAGGAACGGACAGGTAGATGTCGCCGCGAACTGGCTCGTTTACGACCGAGAAGTCGTCCGACGGGTTGCCCGTGTTGATCTTCGAGACACCGGCAAACTCGTCGCCGACGAGGCTGATGCGCGTCAGATCCTTGGCCGACGCGGTGCACGACACCTGCGCGCCGTCCGCGACCATCAGCGTCTGGTCGCTGGCTGCGAAGGCAGGCGCGGCAAAGACAAAGACCGCGACCGCGATGAGCGCCGCGCCGGCGATGCGGCTGAGCCAGCACATTGTGCGCGAGGCGAGCACCGTGCCGAGTGCAGCGCTGCCGAAGGCGTAGAATGCGTCGGTCACAGCGAGCCTCCCAGGCGGCCCTTCGGCTGCGCCATGCTGAATCCGACCAGCTTCAGGCTCATGCCTGAATATTCCCAGTCGTAGATGAAGGTGCGCGGCTCGCTCGACACGATCTTCTGGCCGACCACCGTGCTGAGCTTGCCGGTCACGGTCGACTGCAGGTGCTTGGCGTCGATCTCCATGCCCTCGAGCGTGAAGAACTGGCTCATGCTCGAATTGCGCTGCTCGTTGACGATCTTCAGCAGGTCCGCCTTGATCGTGCCCTGCGCTCTCGGGGAGACGATCGCGAGGACCGACTTCATCCAATAGTCGAGGCTGCCGGGCGATCGGTTAAGCGTCAGGACCGCCGTGTCGCGGGTGACGAGCTCGAGATATTCGCGCGACACGCCGCTGCTGGAGACCGTCACCGGCGATCCGAGGACCGGCTGCAGGACGATCTCACGACTACGGGTCGCGGACATGAGGAGAAGGAGTGCGACGGCGCCTGCCAGCACAAGGGCGGCGATGCCGAGAAGATTGCGCTGGCGAAGGACACGCTGGCTCTGCGCGTGCTGGTAGGAATAGTCCATGTCAGCCCACCATCAGTCGGAGATAGGAAGGTGGCGTGGCCCTGAGAGACGGAAAGCCGCCGGGGAGGTGCCAGTATGCCAGGTGGATCAGCCAGGAAGTCGCCCGTCCCGCCTTGGCTCGCCGCAGAGCCCACCAACCCAGGATGGCAAAGCCGATCCCGATGACGATGTGTTGGGACAGAATCCCCCAGGTAAAGGGGATGACCATCGCTAGGAACTCGTCCAACGTCCAAAAGCCAATCAGCTCTGGATCATCCAAGTGCGATGGGATCACGTACTTATCGGCTGACATCACGCCACCTTCAGTGACGACGCCGGCGGAGCTGCTATCTCCGCCGGTGCCGGATCGAGTTAGATGGTGGCGGTGACGGTCGAGGTGACGATCGGAACGCCGGTGCCGGCGCCGACGCCCACGCCCACCGGGATCGCGACCTGGCCGAGCGAGAAGCGGCCCGAGGCCAGACCGACGACACCGCCGGCCAGCGACAGCACGGTGATGATCTTGCCGCCCGAACCCTCGAGGAAGCCGGTGAAGGCGTTCAACGCGGTATCGAACGTGCCGTCGGCACCCGCGAAGGCGGGCGAGGCCATCACGGCCGCAGCCGCTGCGACGCCGAGGGTGGCCAGCGCGGCCGTCTCGACGCGACGGCCCATCTTGAGCATGGTCTTCATGACGAAAGGTCTCCTTTGATTGAGCGCATTTCAGCGCGCCCAACCAAAGGCTCGACCGGAAAAAAAATTCGCGCAATCGGCCGATTTAGGAACTGGTAAGGTTGCCGTAAGTTTTTTCTGCGATTGCGACGAAATGAGCTTTGCCAGCTTACCAATCAGGCTCTTGTCCCGCGCTTCGGGACGACTTGTCCGCCCCCACGAACATCTGTCCGCGTTTACGACCGCCTGTCCGTAATAGCGGACAGCTGTCCGTATTGCCGGACAGGCGTCCGCGTGCGAGGACAGCGGCGCGAAGGCCTTAATCCCGCGATGCGACTCCGCTCTTTGATTGTGTTACACAACGCGGACTCGATGGTGCTAAAACGCCGCGGAGAGGTATTTTTCAGGGTGTGCTATCAAGGTGAGGACTTCTTCTAAGATGACGGCGGGTGAACGCGCCTTCGATCTAAAGATCTCGGAAACGTTCTTTCGGCTCGTAACCGAAAGCATCCGGCTTTTCTCGAACAAGAAGAAGAGACTTCTTTCGATCAACGACGTGGTCAACGATCGATCTTCCTCGGCCGCCCAAATCAAGGATACCTACCGACCAGGCTCGTTGAAGGAGCATCTGCGGATCATCCCAACTGATGGCGATGTCGGCCTATCACTGACGATCCTCGAAAGCAGCGCTGAGGCGATCGACGGTTCGATCCCAGACCTTCAAGAGGTTATCGGATCATCAGTGAGTTTTGCGTCCGCCGTTTCACTGGTCCTCTTCGACTTCATCGTTGAGGAGAACACGACGGAGGTGATTAATAAGCTGGGGCTGGACGTCGAGGACGCTCAGGCCTTTCGAGCTGCGGCAAAAAGAACCGAAACGAACGTGATTCCAATCAGGTAGCACCTCGGAAACATGAAATTAACGTTAACGGCAGGGTTGCCATTCTGTCATTTTCGGGCGTACCTGAGTCGAAGCTAGCGGGTGGGGAGTGCCCTGAGGTGGGAGCGTCTAATCCTTACAATTCTGGCGAAAGCAGTAGCAGCGCCAAGCCAGAACTTGCCGACTTCCTCCTCGCGAGGATGAAGGAATTGCGGGTCACGTTCCGCGTGCTCGAGGCTTCAACGCCGATGATGAAGCGGACGAGGCTCCACTGCATCCTGCATTCGGACACGGCCAAGCGCCGGCCGATGCGCGTGGACGAGGCCCAGGCGATCTGCGCCGCGCTCGGCATCACGCAGTCAGAAGCGTTCTTCGGGACCGAGCTGCTCGGCTGCATGTCGGGTGACGATCGCGAGGAGGCCGCAGGCCTGACGTCATTCCTCGCGACGATGTTCGGCGGATTGGCGCCGAGATTGGCGAACGCTGTGTCCGCGATCGGCGGCTTGGATCTAAGCGACGTGAAGGGTGAGCACGGCCAGCAGATCCAGCAGCTGGTATGTGAGACTTTCGAGCGAGGGTATGCGGACCTGGCTGAGCGCAAGGGGCTCCGGCTGCGAAAGAGAGAGGCCGACGGGCTCTAACGGCACCTCGACTGAAATGATGGATTGGGCACCGCTTCAGGTGCCTTTTTTTTGGCGCTGTGAGCACCGCCACGCCGTCCCGGCCAGACCTCCCGCCGCCCTGCCATCTCGCGTCCCTTAGGGCTCCTAAAGCATCTGACGCCCCCTGGGGTCGGAAGGGGAGGGGGAGGTTGAACGCGGGCTGGAGGACCGTGTGCAGCAGCAAACGGGGATGATGCCGTTTGAGCCGAAGCCGACACGGTGCTACGGCAAGGCATGGCTTACGCTTCCGTAATCCAGACCCCCCTTACCGACCGCTACACCGACACAGCCTCTCGCGTTTTCAAAAGCACGAAGAAGGGCGGCCGGGCGGCCTGGACCTGTCCGAAATCGGCAGAAACAGGGCCTAGAAAGCCGGTTTTGGGGTCGAATTTCGTGCTTTCGGAAACGCCAGCGGCCGAATTTTCGTGCTTTCAAAAACGCGAGAGCACCGGAAGCGAATTATCAAAAACACGAGAGCGTCGAGGTCACTGGGGATCCCGGCTGAACCCGATCCGCTCTCCTCGGCGAATGCCGAGACACATGAAGGTAAGTTGACAATGGCGGAGCAAGAACAGGGCGAGCTTTTTCTGCTCGACAGTCCTCTCCACGGACCAGTCCGCGGAGAGCGGTCACTCATGGCATGGCCGTTCTTCGCGTTGGCGAAGAAGGCCTGGATGCAACCGCTTACCTATAAAAAGGGCGACATCTCGATCGAAATCGGGCCGGGACCAAAAGGGGTGGCCACGATCTACGACAAGGAAATCCTGCTCTATATCGCCAGCCTAATGGTTTCCAAGGTAGAGGCAGGGAAGGCCATTGGGCAGGAGTTCAGCTTCAGTGCGAACGACCTTTTCAGCGTCACCGGCGTCAACAAGTCGGCTAGGTCCTACACAAGATTGTCTGAGGCTCTTGAGCGACTTCAAGGCACACAGATCAAGACCAACATCGAAGCAGGCGGGGAAGGCGAGGAGGGCTTTTTCTCGTGGCTACAAGAGGCCAAGCTGCAATACAGCAAGGGCGAAGGTGGCGTGAAGCGCCTAAAGGCGGTCAAGATTCGCCTCTGTGACTGGCTGTATCGGGCTATCATGGTCGACCGCCAGGTCCTCGAATACGCATCCACCTACTTCCAGCTCGGCCCGGTCGAACGTCGACTCTATGAGGTTGCGCGATCGCTGTGCGTTGACGGTCAGACTACCATTCCGCTTGAGGATCTGCGGCTGCAGATGGGCTACCAAGGATCCTCGCGCCAATTCAAATTCGCACTTACGAAAACCATCAAAGAGGACCCGATCCCTGGCTTTCGATTTGAGATCGAGGATCAAGGTCTCGGAACGGTGACGGCAGCCGGGCGAACAGTCCGCGAATACCTCGTCAAAATCATTCCAGAGAGCACGGTGAAGCGCCTCTCGTCATAGACGTTTCCGATTCGACGAAAGCCGACTCCAAACACGGCGCCACCAACTTCTCGCGTTGCCAAAAGCACGAATTGTTGTCCCGTGACGCGGGACGGGGCCGCCTACGTGTTTTCAAAAGCACGAACATTAGTCGCCTAATGTTGTCGAAAGCACGAATCACGCGTGTTTCGCGAATGGCTGTCGTGCGCCACTATGCGGCCGCCTGGGTCGCAGTCCGCGACCTGGAAAAAATTGGGAATGGCTGTGACCACATAAACGAATGCCCGGCACGAGGCCGGGCACCCTGAGACCGCTATGTCCGATGCCGGCAAGCATCGAAAGAGCCGTTGTACGCTCAAGATATACTGGTTTCTGAGCTTCGGTTCAAGGGTTGCGCGCTTCGCGCCACGGACGAGTTATGCCCCGGTCCCGGCCCAATCTGAGGGCAGGAAATTGGCTGCAATAACAATGGCAGAGGCGGCTCTGGCCGTGCTCGGCGGTGCCCGCTTCAAGCGGAAGCCGTCGCGATCTGGCGCAACCCACCGCACTGGAGCGCCCGTGCGGCGCGACAGCATCGAGGCTGGTACGTTCGAAGACGCCTTCTTTTCGCGTCCCGGCAAAGGTGAGACCGACCGGATCTACAAGCGCGCTGCGGCGCTCAGCGCAGGACGGGCGAACCTGCGCGCCAAGATCGCGTACGAAGAACGAGAGCCGACACCGCGGGAGGCCGCTATCTTGCGCTTCAGCCGTAACACGCTGGCGGTCCTCGAGGCGTTGCTCCGGATCGCGCGAGTCCAAGCAGGCCGTGTGTACCCCACCCTCGACTATCTGGCGGAGACTGTCGGTATCGGACGCCGCACCGTCATCCGTGCACTCGCGCTTCTGACCGAGCTCGGCTTCGTTCTTGCCCAGCGTCGCTTCAAACGCGTCGAGATCGACGGCGTTGGACCACGCTATAAGCAAACCAGCAATGCGTACCGCATGCTCATGCCTGCTTGGATCGAGGCTCACCTTCCGCGCTGGCTGCGCCCGGCTCCTTTGCCCGCAGACGTCGTCCAGCAGGAAGCCGAGCGGATCGAGCAGACGGCCGCGATGCTCAGCTCACTGTCGCGTCGGGAATATGCGTTGGCGACGGTCGACGGCCAACTAGGCAAGGTTCTCGCGCGCCTCGGCGCCGCGATCGATGCCAAAGAGAGCGAGTGCCAACCTGACCCGCAACCGCTCCTAGATTCATATATGATTAGCTCAGAAAGACTTGGCCTAGCCGGCCAAGGCGTTCGCGCCTGAGGACGGGAGTAACGAAACCACACCGCTCATCTCGACCGCGACCCAAAGACGCACTGTTGGAGCGCCGGCTACGCCGTCGCATTGCTCCCGAGAGGAGCATGCGTTTTCTGGCGTCGATCATCGGGAGGGCGCGAACGCTGAGAGGTCAGAATTGCGCGAGTGCGACCGAGCGGTAGGCAGGTTGTGGCAAGGTCGAACGAAGTGCTTGTGACCCAGGCGCTGCGGTCAATCTCGACCAATTGGCGATGATGTCGGTCACATAGGCCTGCGTTTCGGTGATCCGGGGGACGAGGCCCCCGCGCACTCGGCCAGGACCGGCATTATAGGCAGCGAGCGCGAGCTGCACGCGGCCGAACTTATCGAGCTGCTGGCGGAGGTACCGGGCACCACCACGCATGTTCTGGTAGGGATCGAACCGGTTCACGCCGAGCCCCATCGCAGTGCCGGGCATCAGCTGCGCGAAGCCGAAGGCGTTTTTCGGCGATAGTGCAGTTGGATTGTAGCGGCTCTCGCGAATTATCATCGCGTCGAAGAGCCCAGTTGGAATGCCGTGTTCGCAGGCGATCGAGCTCATCATGCCATAGTAAATCGCTCGCCGACTTTCGGCCTCGCGCGAGAGAAACCCTGACGGCCGATACGCGAGCGGAGCACAGCCGGGAACGAAGGCTGGCGCCGTAAACGATCCGACGCCCGGTTTCATCCAACCGGGCACGCTGATGGAGGACGTCGCCGCTACAGCCGGGGCCAGGCTGTCGGATACGCTGACCTCGGGAACGATCGACGCGAGCTCCTGCTTCATCCGAAACTCAACGTAGCGGCGGCTTAGATCGTGCACCTTGAACTCAGGCGGGAGGTCAGGTGCTGGGAGGTCATCGGCGGGTCCGCCATCCCCCTCCGCCATTGGCAGCGCCGACGCGGTGGTCATCGAGATCAGCTCAACGCGCCGAACCTTGCCGCGCTTTTCAGGCGCGGCCGAAGCAGATGTGGCCAGCGCCACGCTCGCGATCGCCACACCGGCGTAAAACTTCTGCACAAAAACCTCCTCGACCCCCTGTTTAGAAGAGTGGAGATCAAGAGATTTGCCCTTGTCAAGACCGGGGCCGAGGGCGAAACTGGTCAAGAAACGTCGCCCAAAGGCTCTTCGAGCATGTGGTTGATCCATCGAGACACTGACGGAAAAGGCCCAAATCGCATCAAGCTTCCGCAGCCGCTGCGGGAGGCGCTGGTACGCTGGTACGTGGGCAAAGGCACCTTCCACGACGAGCAGGCCGGCATCACGCTCGTTCAGAACGCGCGCATCGGTCACCGCTGGATCGCCTGCAATTGCCTTGGAGCGGAGGCGGCCCCACCGATCCTCACACCCGCGTTCCTGTCCGAGGCGGAGACCTACTATCTTCGACGTCTGACCAGCGAGAAACGTCCCGAGCATCGTGCAGACTGCCCGTTCTTCCGCGACCAGGTGACCAACCGGATCACCGAGATCCGGTCCCACAACACGCCCACCGACCCGCCTGCTGGCTTTTTCGAGGTGCTCAGGCCCGCGCCGGAGAAGCTCTCGCAACGGCCGGAAGAAGACAGCAACGACGATCGGACGCGAAACGCGTCGACGCCGCGGCTGGCTCGCCTTCTATGGCGGCTAATGGACACGGCCGGATCCAACAGCGTCCCGCCGATCGGCGCAGGTCCGGAGTGGTCGATCAAGGAGGCCTTTGCCGCCATCCTCGGCGCGGCGGGAAAGATCGAGATTGCTCCCGGCATCGAGTTAGGCCGCGCCATCTGGACGCACGCCCGGCCGCTCGAGGCCAAGGTCGTGTATGCAACGCTGCGACGCCTCGCGGAAAACTGGCCAAAGGCGCATGCGCCGCAAGGCTTCGTCCTGCTCTATGCGACCGCGATCCAAGGGCACAAAATCTACGTGCCCGATGGTCCCCCCGTGGAAATTGCTAATCGGGTTCAGTCACCATCGGTGCGGGGTAACAGGATCAGCGGCCCGTTCCTCGTGCTGGTTGTCGCCGGCGAGTACCCGGAGGCCCATGGGTATGCGCCGCTGCGGGGGTACGCACAGCCGATTTACAATGGCCGGCTGTTCGTTCCGGTGGAGTCGGATTTTGAGCGGAAAACCCTCAAGCGGATCTTGGAAGCCCAACGGCTTCTCCGTTCGCAGTCAATTGATCTGGCGATCGGAAAGCCGCTCTTCGATACCATGACACCAGATGGCCCATGTCGTCCGGACTTCGTCCTCGAGGGGAGATCCCGCGAAACCGGGGAGCTGCGCACGCTCGTTGTGGAAGCGATGGGGTTCGACAACGACGATTATCTCGCCGCAAAGGCGGTGACCCACCCGCGCATGCGCCACCTGGGCGATCTGCTCACATTACGCCCGAGTGATATCGAGGACGATGCTGCGGGCATTCAAATCGCCAATGCGATGAGGCTCTAAAAGCCTCGTTGGACCGCTAAATAATTGCAGGCTCTCAGGATCAACCCCAGTTCATCGTCGCGGCGAAGTAACAGACTATGCCAAGTGTAACGGGCGTGGAAAGTAGGTAGAGCTTCTGCCAGCGCCACCATGTCTTCGGAAGCAGCAGAGCCGCACCGCGGATCGTGCGGGCATCTTGCCAGACCTTGGCCTGCCACATCTCGTGAAGCGTCACCGAAACCGACATGACCATGGCGATTCCGCAGCAGATTCCTGCCGCCAGATAGATGGCGACCCAGTTCGCGATCTCGACTGGCGAAAACTGAGACATCCACACCTCTTTTTAAGGCCGTGCGTCGACAAACAAGCACGGATCGATTCTAGTTCCTAGAGCACCCTACTTAGCTGGGCTTAGCGCTGGGTAAACGGGACGGATACGAAATCAGCCCTGATCTAACAGGGGTAGAGGAAGAGCGGAGGGGGGGAGAAAGGATGGGCTGCTCGGGTGGCCCGACATTCCCTTTCGGTAATGGTTCGCCGGTACAGGCGGCCAGGTACGAGGTCCGCTCGCCATGGAACGCTTCCTGCTCTTCATCCGCGACGACGACGGTCGCGATCAAACCCACATCCATCCCAGCGAACGATCGGCCCGCACGGCCCTAGCGGCTTATGTACGGAGCCGGTCCGAACCGAACGCCGATGTCGTCCCCCTCCACGACGACGACGCGATCGACAGCTATTTCGCCGCGCGGGACGCTGAGTATGTGATCGCGCGCCTGACGAAGACGATGCGACGCGAGGGGGATCCGGCATGACCCTGATCGCCAATCGTCCGTCACAGAAGCTAGTCGACCTCGTCGGCGCGCTCGGGGGAACCTGGCACCGGAACGTCGCGACGTGCCGCTGCCCAGCGCATACGGACAAGACGCCAAGCCTGTCACTCCGACAAGGCGATCGAGGCATCCTTGTGACCTGCTTTGCGGGTTGCGACCCTGCCGACATCCTGCGCGAGCTCGACCGCATACCGCTAGGCCAGCGCTATGAGCCACCCAAGGTGACCCGCGCAGGCGGCACCGCCAATATCGAGCGGTTGTGGAATGAGGCTCGTGCCGTGCCAGGAACCTGCGCGGAGCGCTATCTCGCGTCGCGCTTCCTACTACCGTTGCCGACCGACATTCGCTTCCACCCCCGTTGCCCCCTCGGCCCAAAGCCGCTCACCGTGTTCAAGCCGGCACTGCTCGTCGCGGTGCGCGAAGCCGACCGCCTGGTCGCGTTCCAGAGGATTTTCATCGACCCCGCAACGAGCGCCTACACCGAGAAGCAGACGCTCGGGACCCTCGGCAATGGGGCGTGGCGTGGCGGCGGTCTGGCTTCGACGATCGGGCTCGCAGAGGGTTTCGAGAGTGCCCAAGCATGGTCGCGCCTGCGTGGCATGCCCTGTTGGTCTTCGTTCGGGTCACGACGGCTCGACCTTCTGGCGGTTCCATCGTCGGTTACCCGGTTGATCCTGGCTGCGGATCGGGATCTCGCCGGGCGACGCGCTGTGGCTCGGAGCATCGAACGATATGCGTCCGACACCCTGACTGTCGTGCCGGACTTTCCGCCATCGCCCTACAAGGATTGGGCGGAGGTCCTCGAGGCAAAGGAGAGAGGAGGGGGAGGGAGGCGGTGAGCTGCCGGAATGGCAGCATGACCAAGGGAGCCTTCCATGTCCGACCTCCTCGACTTGCCGCCTGTCACCGATCGTCCGGCCGCACTCACGATCGCGCTTGCACTGGCGTCCGGCGAGCCGATCACGCGGCGCGCACTCAACAACGCCATGACGGCTGCGTTCGGAGGCACCGACGCGGAGGGCCGTTGGACCCAGCGCGACAGCTTCGAGATGCTGGAACACGCACTGGCGCTGCACGTCACCAAGCAGCCCTATCCGCTGGCTGACATCGCCGGCGTGACGCATGCCGCAGCATTGATGGAACGGCTCCCGACGCAAACGGTCCGCAGCGAGGAGCAGATCGAACTCCAGCAGTTTTCGACGCCGATCGATATCGGCGCGCTCGCAGCGGTCATGGCCGCGATCGGACCGGACGACATCGTGCTGGAACCGAGCGCCGGCAATGGGCTGCTTGCGGTTCAGGTGCCGCATCATGCCGGCCTGCAACTGAACGAGATCGATCCGCGCCGTCGAGAACGCCTGGCCAGCGTCTTCCCGAATGCCATCATCACCGGCCACGATGGGGCTGCGCTCGTAAGCCTTCACGCGTCGTTGGAACGGCCTACCGTCGTTCTGATGAACCCGCCGTTCTCGCGCAGCATTGGCCGCGGCGCCGACAATCTCGCGGCACTCCGCCATCTGCAGGCGGCGATCCGCCGGGTTTCGATGGGTGGCCGAATTGTCGCGCTCATGCCCGATTGGTTCGCGCCGAGCGCGCAACTGAAAGCGGCCTATGAAGCGGTGCTCACCGGCTGCACCGTCCGCACGTCGCTGCGGCTCGAAAGCTGTTACCGCAAGCATGGCACCGACATCGCGGTGCGGCTCTACGTCATTGACAAGGTGGCAGGCGGCACGTCGCACACCGTCATCCAGCGTCGTTCCGTCCTCGACTTTCTCGACGTGGTTGAGGTGCCTGCCCGAGCCGAGCTGGTGTCGGAAGCACGGAGCGCGAAGGCTCCCGCTACCGCGGTAAGTCTCTTCGGTGCCGCACGCACCGCGAAGCCGGCCGTGGCACGCACCTACCACAAGCCGGTCCGCAACGCCGTTCTGCCGGTCGGCTATACGACCCTGTCAGCTCCGGCACCGCTCGCAGACCAGGTCGGAGTGTATCTTCCGTATCGTCCGAGCCGCATCGTCTTTGACGCGGCCGGCGAGCACCCGACGGCACTGGTGGAATCAGTCGCGATGGGCTCGATCCCGGCACCCGTCCCTGCCCATATCCCGCACCTTCCCGAGCGCACCGTGTCGGAACGGATGCTGTCCTCGTCGCAGCTCGAGACGGTGATCTATGCCGGACACGCATGGTCGCAGATGCTTCCGGGGAGGTTCAAGCCAGACAAGGAGGGCGTGGGCCTCACCCTGAACGAGGACGGCCGCAGCTACCGGAAAGGCTTCTTCCTCGGCGATGGAACCGGGGCGGGTAAGGGTCGACAGGTGGCCGCGTGCATTCTCGACAGCTGGCTGCAGGGCCGCAGACGCCACATATGGGTGACCAAGAACGAGCCGCTCCTCGAGGATGCGCGGCGCGACTGGTCCGCCCTGGGCGGGATGGCGGGCGATGTGCAGCCGGTCTCCAACTGGAAGATCGACGAGGCGATCCGCCTCGAAGAGGGCGTCCTGTTCGTCACCTATTCGACGCTGCGCTCGATGCGGACCGAGAGCAGCCGCCTGCAGCAGATCCTAGACTGGGCGGGGCCTGATTTCGACGGTGTCATCGCGTTTGACGAGGCCCACGAGATGGGCGGCGTAGCGGGCGGCGAGGGTGCGCTCGGCAAGAAGGATGGGTCACAGCAGGGAATCTGCGGCGTCCTTCTGCAGAACCATCTCCCGGACGCCCGCGTTCTGTACGCGTCCGCGACGGGTGCATCCGACGTGAACAATCTCGCCTATGCGGTCCGGCTCGGCTTGTGGGGGCCGGAGACTGCGTTCGCCGGTCGCGAGACGTTCATCGCCGAGATCCGGAAAGGTGGCATCGCAGCCATGGAGCTCGTCGCCCGCGATCTGAAGGCGCTCGGGCTCTACACGGCCAGGGCGCTCAGCTTCGCCGGCGTCGAATACGACGTCCTGAAGCACGAGCTGACGCCGCTGCAGATCGAGATCTACGACACGTATGCGAAGGCCTGGAGCGTGATCCATCAGAATATGGAGGCGGCGCTCGAGTTTACCAACGTCGTCGACGGCCTCGAAGGCGGGACGCTCAACAGCGGCGCAAAAGCGGCTGCCCGATCGCGCCTCGAATCCTGCAAGCAGCGGTTCTTCGGTCAGGTCCTTCTCGCGATGAAACTCCCGACGGTCATCGCCGCGGTGGAACAGCACCTGAAGGCTGGGCAGTCGGTCGTGCTTCAGCTGGTGACCACCGCCGAAGCGATCCTCGATCGCCGGCTCAACCAGATGTCGGCCGAGGAGCGCGCCGATCCCACGATCGACCTGTCGCCCACCGAGTATATCGCCGACTATCTGCAGCGCGCATTCCCAACGCGCCAGATGGAAACCTATACCGACGATACCGGCACTGCGCGGTCGCGACCGATGGCCGACGAGGCTGGCAACCCGGTCTACAATCCCGACGCCATCGCCGCCCGTGAGGCCATGCTCGAACACATCTGCGGGCTTCCGCCGATCAAGTCCGCGCTCGACGCCTTGATCGAGCACTTCGGCACCGACCATGTCGCCGAAGTGACAGGGCGGTCCAAACGGCTCGTTTGCACATCCGAAGGTCGCCAGAAGGTTGAGACCCGATCAGCTCGATCGAGCCAGGTGGAGGCTGCGGCCTTCATGACCGGCACCAAGCGCGTGCTGGTCTTCTCGGACGCTGGCGGGACGGGACGATCCTATCATGCGAGCCTCGACGCCAAGAACCAAGAGCAGCGGGTCCACTTCCTGCTGGAGCCGGGCTGGCGCGCTGATCGAGCGATCCAGGGGCTCGGCCGCACGCATCGCACCCATCAAGCCTCGACCCCGCTATTTCGACCGGTCACGACGGACTGCAAAGGCGAGCTCCGCTTCACCTCGACCATCGCACGACGGCTCGATAGCCTCGGCGCGCTGACGCGTGGGCAGCGCCAGACCGGCGGGCAGAACCTGTTCGACCCGGCAGACAATCTCGAGAGCGAATACGCCAAGGACGCGCTCGTTACGTGGTTCCACCTCCTCGACAAGGGTAAGCTGACCAGCACGACCCTCGAGGACTTCTGCGCACGCACCGGGCTTGAGCTCTACGACAGCGACGGGTGCCTGAAGGAAGAGCTGCCGCCTATCCAGCGCTGGCTCAACCGCCTTCTCGCCCTGCCGATCGGATTGCAGAACGTGATCTTCGACGAGTTCCTCTCGCTCGTCGAAACGCGTGTCGCTGCAGCCCGGGAAGCGGGCACGCTCGACGTTGGCGTTGAAACCATCACCGCGGACACCGCTACAGTCGTCGACGATACGCTGCTGCGCACCGACCCGCTTTCGGGCGCGACGTCCCATCTCCTGACCATCGAGATCGCACGCAAAAAGACGCCGATTTCCTTGGAGCGCATCCTCACGACGGCGCAGTGGGCTGGCGATGCGGCCTTCGTCATGAACGGGCGGTCGGGCAAAGTCGCGTTGCAGCTACACGCTCGCCCGTGGATGGACGAACAGGGGCAACCGATCCCTCGGCTCGAACTGCAGCGCCCGTGCCGGCGTGAATATATCGGCGAGACCGACCTGCTCGAGTCCGCTTGGGACGTGATCGATCGGGCCACGTTCGAGACCAAGTGGGCCGAAGAGGTCGCCGAACTGGCAGGGCAGACCGAGGTCGAGACGATCCGCCTCGCGACGGGCCTGCTTCTGCCAATCTGGTCGGCACTCCCGTCCGATCATCTCGCGGTGAACCGTATCGTCGACGGACAAGGCAACTCGTGGCTGGGCCGCCTCGTGTTCGACCAACACGTCGTCCAGCTCTACACCAAGCTGGGGATCGCGAAGAGCGAGGACCTGCCTGTCGATGCAATCGCACATTCGGTCATGTCGGGCCGCAGCGTCGACGTGGTTCGGCCGTTCGAGATGACGATCCGCCGTTCTTTCGTGAACGGTGCGCAGCGAATCGAGATCGAGCGCGCTCCCGCTCAGCAACTTGCCTACCTCAAGGCGCTGGGATGCTTCACGGAGATCATCGCCTATCGGACGCGCGTGTTCGTACCGGTCGGCGAGGCCAGCACGATCCTCGAGAAGCTCCTCAAGGTGGCATGAAGGGTTGGCCGATCCTACCCCTAACGGGCGGACCGGCCACCCAATCAGGCTTCGGCCGCTTCCGCAGCCTTCTTGGTCCGGCGCGGCTTGCTGACCGGGGCCTCGGCCGCTGCAGCACCCGGCTTCTGACCAGGCTTGCGTCCGAGACCGATCTTCTTGGCCATATCCCGACGGGCTTCGCTGTAGGCTTCCGCGACCATCGGATAATCGGCCTTCAGCCCGTAACGCTGACGATAATCATCCGGGGTCAAGCCGTGACCCGCAAGATGACGGCGCAGCGTCTTGTACGGCTTTCCATCGATCATGCTGACGATGTGGTCCTTGCTCGCCAGCGACTTCCGCACCGATACAGCCGGCGTATATTCAGCGGCAGCAGGCTCGGCGGTCGCCTCATTCGGGCCGGCGCCTAGTGTCGCGACCGCTTCGTGCATCGCTTTCAGGAAAGCTGGAACGTCGTCGGCCGAGGTCCGTGTATTCGGGTTCGATAGCCACGCGATCGTCAGCTCGGTCGCCAGTTCGACGGGGTTCGTATCTTCGCTCATCTTGGATCCCGATAGTCAGGGGAAGGTCGCGGGCGCGACGTCACCTTCATAGCCCGGAGCGCCCACGCGGCAACACTGAACGGGCCAGGAACATGTCACGATCCAAAGCAGCCGGAGCCAGGGAGAGAAGGGGGAGGGAGATGGTGTCCGGCGAGAATGTCGGATGCTCAGCAATAAGGGTGATTTCCCATGATCCAGTCCGTCAAGCTGTCGAAGCTCGTCCCCTCCGACGTCAATGTCCGTAAGCGTCGTGCCGACAAGGCCGAGAGCTTCGCCGCGAGCATCTCCGCACGCGGCATCCTCCAGAACCTCATCGTGACGCCGCTGAAGAAGCCGCGCGGTCACTTCGGCATCGTTGCCGGCGAAAGCCGCTACCGGGGCCTGATGCTCCTGGTCGAACGTGGCGAGATCAACGCCGACGACTATGACGTGCCGGTCAAGCTGATGACGGGCCCCGAGAGCGAACTGTCCGAAGTCTCGCTGGTCGAGAATTTCCAGCGCGACGCGATGAACCCGGCCGACGAGTGCCGCGGCTTCCAGATCATCCAGTCTCAGGGCGGCGACATCGATGGTATCGCCCGTCGGTTCGGCGTGACCCGCCGCTTCGTGGAAGGGCGTCTGCGGCTTGCCGACCTCGCAGAGCCGATCTTCGATGCGCTCGCCGACGAGAAGATCAGCCTCGAGATGGCCAAGGCATACGGCTCGACTGCCAGCCATGACCGCCAGCTGAAGGTCTGGAATACCTACGGCAACAGCAGCTACTACAACGCCGACATGATCCGTCGCATGATCGCCAACGACGACATGCGCAGCAACGATCCGGTCGCATTGCTTGTCGGCGCGGACGCCTACGAAGCCGCCGGCGGAATCATCGAGCGCGAGCTCTTCAGCGAGGGTGACGATCGCTGGTCGAACCCCGACATCGTCCAGAAGCTCGCGGCCGAGAAGATGGAAGCCGAAGCGAAGCGCATCGGCGACGAGCGCGGCCTGGCTTGGATCCGACCCGTCGCATCGAACAGCACCTACGATGCCGCCCGCGGCCTCTATCCGGTGGCCCTGCCGACCGAGCCGATGACCGAGGAGCAGGGCGCCCGCGCCGTTGAGATCGAGGCGTTGCTGGAGCCGCTGCAGGAGCAGCTCGAAAGCGGCACGCTGGCTGACGAAGCGTACATCGCGATCGAGGAGCAGTACGACGCGCTCGCTGCGGAACTGCATGCCCTCGAAAATCGGCCGGTAATGATGCCCCCCGAACTGGCGTCGCGTGTCGGCACGTTCCTCACGCTGTCGCACGCGGGCGAGATGGTGCTCGACGACACCTTCTACAGCGAGACGCCTTTGACGGTCACGATGGTCGAGCCCGATGGGATCGATGACGTCGCTGGCGAGGCTGACGGTGAGCACGGTGACGCGACCAGCGATGACGATGGCGAGGGCACGCCGCGTGGTATCCAGACCCCAACCTTCCGCATCGAGGAGGGCACTGGACGGTCGAGCTTCCGGGGCAGCACCACCGCGATCGTCGAGCCCGACCGCGCCGCTCCCGGCGGCAAGCAGATGAGCCAGGTGCTGCTCGATCAGCTCGCCATCCAGCGTCGCGACGTGCTCGGCGCGGCATTGCAGGCGAACCCCGGTCTTGCGCTGGACTATATGATCTTCGCCATGATCGAAGCGCGCAGCCATCGCGGCACCGGCAACGGCACGACGATCCGCGCCGCGCTGCCGCAGGATCCGGTATTGGCGAATAACGTGCCCAACTCGCGTGCGCGGGATTATCTCGCCGAGGTCCACGACAGTCTGGATGCCACCTGGACCGAGGCAACCGACAAGGTCGCTCGCTTCGAGGCGTTCCGAGTGCTGGCCGACGAGACGAAGGCGGCCTGGATGGCGTGGATCGTCGCGACGTCGTTCGAGGCGAAGGAAGGCTACGGCGCCACCCAGCAGATCCCGCTCCAGAACCGCCTCGCCACGATCCTCGAGATCGACGTTGCCAGTTGGTGGCGCCCCACGTCGGAGAATTTCTTCGACCGCGTTCCCAAGGGCTCGCTGTTGTCGCTCCTCGACGAGGTCGGCGGTCCTGCGCTGACGAGCCGTCACGCGAGCAGCAAGAAGCCGGACATCTCGGCGTCGTGCCAGAAGCTGTTCGCCGGTGACGCGATCGTCGAAACCGAGATCAAGGACAAGGCGCTCGCCTGGGTGCCCTCGGCGATGCGGTTCAATGACAAGCCGTCGGACGAGCTGGCCGCGGACGATGGCCAGGACGAGCTCGCCGGGCTGATCGGCGATGCCGACGGCGAAGGCGAAGACGACGACCTCGGCGCACTCATCGCCGACGGAGACGGTGAACCCACTGGGGATGACCAGACCGCCGACGTCGGCGACGGTAGCAGCACGGGTGAGGTCCCGCACCCGGATCACCAGAACGACGACACGACCGACCACTTGGTCGCGGCCGAGTAACAGCGCACCCGCTGGGCAACCTCGCTGCCGGCGCTGCCTCACCGCAGCGTCGGCAGCTTCTTTTCACGTCCATTCGAGGAGCCGTGCCATGCTCGCAGGCACTCGCGACATCGCGGCCGCAATTACCGACACCATCATCGCCAAGCTCGAGGCCGGCACCGTTCCATGGCAGCGTCCGTGGTCGGTGACCGGGGAGGGCGGGCGCCCGCTCCGCCACGAGGGGACTCCGTACCTCGGAATCAACTCGATCTGGCTATGGGCGATGACCGACTTTCTCGGCTTCAAAAGCAGATACTGGATGACCGCCCGCCAGGCCGACGAGCTTGGTGGTCAGGTCCGCCGTGACGCGCAGCCGTCGTTCTCTGTTTACAGCTCCACCTTCCGCAAGAAGGCGCAACCGAGCCTGCTCGGCCTGTCGGCCGACAAGCTGATCCGATTCCTGCGCTCGTACACCGTCTTCAATGCCGACGAGATTGAAGGGTTGCCGAGCTACTTCTATGCCCGGCCCGTCCCACCGACCCCTGCGCTGTTGTCGGCGCGACAGGATCGCATCGACGCCTTCTTCTCGGCGATACCGTCGCGAGTGCGTCGGGGCGGCGACCGAGCCTTCTTCAGCCCGACTTTCGACTTCATCCAGATGCCGCACGCCGGCAGCTTCAGGTCCGCCGACGCTCATGCCTCTATCCTCGCACATGAGCACGCTCACTGGACCGGGCATCAGTCTCGCTTGGATCGAACATTCGGGAAGAAATTTGGTGACAAGGCTTACGCGCTCGAAGAGCTGGTTGCAGAACTAACAGGAGCCATGGTGTGTAGCGATCTTGGTCTCCCATCCGAGATACACGATAGCCATGCAAGCTACATTGGCGATTGGTTGCGTATGCTCCGGTCGGACAAGAGCGTGATCTTCGTTGCCGCCACAAAGGCCGAGCAAGCCTTTGCATATCTTCGCGCCTTCTCGGCCGAGGCCGTACATCCGGCGAAGCTGGCAGCATGACCCATTCTCACAGGAGAACCCGCCATGGGATGGCTTTCGATGAGGCGCGACGGAATGGGTCGCCACAGCACGCCCAAAGCGTATCTGGACGCACAATTCACCTATACCAACGACGCCGATGGTGGCGGCACGCGCGGTGCGCGCGTGATCGACAGCGCATGCGTCGGAAACCGCGTCTGGTATGCCGCTGTCGAAATCCTAGAAAACGATGTCGCCACCTCCATCACCGCGCTCATTTGTGAGGTCCGATGGACGCCGAATGCGAAGGACGGCTACATCTTCGCCTATAAAGACAGTGCGCCGTTGTGGCGCTGAAAGGAGTATCAGCAATGATGAGGTAAGTTGAGGAAGCCTCTGCCCGCCAAGCTAACCTCGGATCCAAAAGATCTGAAATCCGGAAACGGACGGGGGACAATAGCATGCTTGGAGCAAGGCCGAATGCGTCCCAGTCGTAAAGGGGCGATGCCGGTCAGGGCAAGACGCGCATGGTGAAGGCTACACTGCTTAAATCCCAGTCTGCAGCGTTTTATATAGCGAGAATTGGCGAAAGCGACTGATACGCCATTCCGGACGATGGCAAGGGTCTCATGTCTTGGCCCTTTGCTCCTCAGCCCGTCCGGCGCGCCTCTCGTCGAGGGGTTCAGTGGATGAACGGGACACCTAACCGCGTCGTATCTCCAATCAGTGTAACTACGGGATGCCCTAAACAGGCGGCTTTGGCCGACCTGCATGGGTACGGAGCCGCCATAGTATTCAAATGCCCGGGGTAATGCCCGGGACAGCTCCTCCACGGGGGAGACGGTGTATCCGCATAAGGAACGGGCGACCGGGCCGAAAACGGGGACCATCGGGAGAAGGGCGGCAGTTGCGATACTTCAATCGGCAATCATGGGGTGTGCTGATGCTACCTGAAACTGTGATGGCCCGGTTGGAGGCCATTCCGACGCTGGCAGCGTCGGGTAAACGGGTGAATGGGCTTCACCGTCTGATGGGGTCTCGGCTTCTTTGGGAGCAGGGACTGAGTAAGATCGCCTCCAATCGGGGGGCGATGACGCCGGGCGTCGATGGCGAGACCTTCGCGGACTTCGGTCCCGAGGACCTCACTCCGTTGATCGCCAGCGTCACAACCGGAGCCTATAAGCCGAAACCAGTGCGTCGGGTGTTCATCCCGAAAAGCAAGGGAAAGCGGCGTCCGCTGGGGATACCCACGCGCGACGACCGTCTCGTCCAGGAAGTGGCACGCCAGCTTCTCGAAAGGATCTATGAGCCGGTGTTTTCGAACGCCTCACATGGATTCCGACCGGGGAGATCGTGTCACACGGCACTTGAACATGTTAAAGCCGTCTGGACGGGTGTGAAGTGGCTTGTTGACGTGGATGTCACTGGGTTCTTCGATAACATCGACCATGACATCCTGCTCAGGCTGTTGCGGAAACGGATCGACGACGAGAAGTTCGTTGGCCTGATTGGCGACATGCTGAAGGCAGGGGTAATGGAGGGGCGGACGCACAATCCGACCTACAGCGGCACTCCACAGGGCGGGATCGTCTCCCCGATATTGGCGAACATCTATCTGCACGAGCTCGATGAGTTCGTCGCAGACCGGATTGCCGCCTTTGAGAAGGGAAAGGCCCGCGCCACGAACCCGGAGTATGGGCGACTGGCAGCGCGCATCGCTAAACAGCGAAAGCGGCTCAAAAGTCATCAGGCACGCGGCAACGCTGACGAGGCAACGATGGCGGCCATATTGGCCAACATCGACGTTTTGTCGAAACAGATGCGTACCCTACCGTCGCGAGACGGCATGGACGCCGGGTATCGCCGACTTCGCTACTGCCGTTACGCCGATGATTTTCTCATCGGCGTGATCGGCAGCAAGGAAGATGCGCGACAGGTCTTCGCCGAGGTTGAGGGTTTCCTGACCAACGCGTTGGCCCTTAGCGTGTCCGAGGAGAAGAGCGGTATCCGCAAGGCGAGCGATGGCACCGCCTTTCTCGGTTACGAGGTGCGAACCTACACGGGTCGCCAGTGGACAGTGCGGAGCCGGCGTGGCTCACAGCACTTCACCCGCCGGCCTCCTTCGGAGGTGATGCAACTCAACGTGCCGTGGGAGAAGGTGTTCGAGTTTGCCTCCAAGAAGGGCTACGGGGATATGGCTGTCTTGAAGGCCCGTCACCGGAACACCCTTCTTAGCTGTAGCGATGCCGAGATCGTCCTTGCCTACAACGCCGAACTGCGGGGGTTCGCGAACTACTACGCCTTGGCACGGGACGTGAAATTCAAGCTTAACCGGCTTGAGTTCATCCAGCGCTGGAGCATGTTCAAGACCTTGGCGAGCAAGCACAAATGTAGCGTGCGTCTTGTCGCCGCCCGTATGAGGTCGGGGCAGGAATATAGCGTCGGCTACGTCGCTGACGGCCAGCCCCGGTCGGTCAGAGTCTGGAAGCTGATGGATCTGAAGCGTGAATGGATTGACCCGATCAAGGTGGATACCCCACCTTGGACGCAAATC
This sequence comes from Sphingomonas sp. BE138, assembly GCF_031456125.1. Taxonomy (NCBI): domain Bacteria; kingdom Pseudomonadati; phylum Pseudomonadota; class Alphaproteobacteria; order Sphingomonadales; family Sphingomonadaceae; genus Sphingomonas; species Sphingomonas sp. BE138. The sequence continues at coordinate 62,609 of NZ_JAVDUC010000009.1, read as the reverse complement.
TATTCGCATTCACGAACCGACTGGGTCGATCGCCAGAATGCCAAGCAATGCGAGGCATGCGGGCGGACGGACCGGCCGTGTCACGTCCATCATGTCGAAGGGCTCGCCGATGTTAAGCACCGTGGTTTAGCCACGATGATGAAGGCCGCACGGGCGCGTAAGACGAAAGTCCTGTGCGATCTGTGTCACGCCGACATCCATCGAGGCCAGTTGCCCGATAGCCGAAACATGAATGGTGTTATCGCAGCGGAGAGCCGCATGCAGTGAAAGCTGCACGTGCGGTTCGGCGGGGGGATCAGGGCTGACTCTCTGAGCAGCACCAATCCTACCCGACTGGGCGAGAATGCCGGTCCCTGCTCGGACGATTGCCCTGAAAAAATCCTGCGCCTGCTTCCCCCGACGAACAACGAGTACGCGCTGAATTGGCGAAGGCGCTGTCTGGCGCGCCTTCGCAGAAGAGCACGACGCGTTGAAGACGGCATGCGGATTCGACTGCCTCAACCGCTGACCTTCAGCGACGACCACGTCGGCGCCGAGTTCGTTGTGGTGAAGCGTGGCGCCCGCATCACCTTCCGCGGCGAAAATGGCTTCGGCCACTACCACATCCGCAATTTCCGTGATCTGCCCTGGATCGTCGTTCCCCAGACAAAGGTCCATGCCACGATCTTCGCGAAACCGCCGGCACCTGCGATGACGGCATGATGGAGCCTATTATGAACGATACAGCCGCTCTCTCCGCGCTGCGGCGCGCGCTATGCAGCCAGAGCAACGCGCTCCGGGTCGCGCGGCGAATGATGGAACACGGCATCGACGTGATCGTGGTCGCCAGTCACGATCCACTGCAGCCGTGGCGAGTGACGGAGCGCGACAATAGCATCGCGGCGCGCGCATGCGCCTGATCCTCGCCGCTGCTCTGATCGCGACAGCTTGCAGCGCCGCGGCGCCGCGCGCAGATCAGAACACCACCCTTTCGGCAGACGGCCGCGCCATCGATGGTGACACGGTATCAATCGACATCCGCCTCTTCGGCGCGGATGCCTTCGAGAAGCGTCAGTTATGCAGGACAACGTCGGGGTGCTGGCCCTGCGGCAAGGCAGCGCAGGACTATGCCTCGAAGCTCCTCAAGACTGACGCCTCGACCATCCGGCTGACAGGCAAACAGAGTTACGGGCGCCCCATCGGCACGATCGAAGTCGCCGGACAGGACCTCGGTGAAGCGATGATCGCAGCCGGGCTTGCGGTGCCAGCAACAAGTTATCTCAAAGGCGACCCGGAGCGGGCCCAGCGCTACGTCGCCGCCTATGACAAGGCGGAGCGCCAGCGGCTCGGGGCACATGCTGGGTATTTCATCGACCCAGCGAAATGGAGACGCGGAGAGCGCCTCTCCTGCGAAGCGCGCAGAGGCTCGCCCACACATGTGCGTTAGTGCACCTGTGCACAGGTGCGGCTTCACGACCATCAAGCGTCAGAAGCGCGGAGCCACCGGAGCATAGAGAGAAGGGGGGCGGGGGAGAGCATCGATCAAGGAGACGATCATGCCCACTTTTGCTTCGACCCCGGCCCCTGTTCATACCCTATGGGACGCCCCGCAGACCGCCGAGCAGCGCCTGCCTGGCATCTGGTCGGTCAGCACTGCTTCGCATGGCGGCTTCGTTCTGTCCGACGAGCGCCAGGCGGCCATGCCCGAGGCGCTGCGCCTCGACAGCATCTACTATGAGGAGGACGTGGACTGGTCGCTGATAGTCCTTGCCTTCGAGGCCGAGTTCGCCGCGTTGCGCGATCCGTTGTTCGACCTCGAGCGCGACCTCGCCCATCAAACCGCACGGCACTGGCGGCCGAAGCACTATACCGGCTTCACCGGGCAGGTACTCGAACCGAGCGACAGCCACGTCCTCCGCAAGATTGCCCTTTTAGAGGCCGCAATCGGCGAGATCGGTGTTCAAGCCGCGTGGGGTGACTGGGCCGACTGGGTCCCCACCGGCAAGGTCGGGGTTGTCGGGCAACGCATCACGGGATGCGATCATCTCGGCTTTGCCAAATACGACGGACCGAAGCTGAAGGGGCTGGTCGACGCGAACCGCTACGAGGCTCGCGATACGGTGAGCACCTTCAAGTCCGTCGGTGTCGAGGTGATCGCATAGCGTTCGCTGGCGCTGGAAAGATGTTTCCGAAAGGCGGCAACATCTTTCCAGTGGCCCAACCCATGCTCGCGGTTTCGAGCGGGGCACTCTCCGAGGATTATCAATGCGCCCAGCCCTGAGGGGCTGACGGCCCGGATGCAGCCGAAGGCGCGGGAGAAGAGGGGGAGTGAGCGTTTGGGCGTGAAATGTCGCGCTCGACACTCATTGGAGACGGCGTCGATGTTCTACGATGTGCCTTATCGCCACCAACAGGCGGTGGACCCCGCTGCGCTCAGCACAATCGCGATAACGCTCCAGGCGATGACCAAGGCGCTGGATGATTGCCGCAACGCGGGCGTAGACCCCAATACGGATCCCGCGATGGTGCTGCTCGCACGACACATGGCGACCGTGTCGACCAATCGCGCGCCGCGATCGGTCCTCCGTCATGCGTGCGACAAGCGACTGCAGTCGCTGAAGCGCTACCCGGCGCTGCTGGCCCTTTCGATCCGCGGCGTCGAATACGACCAGGCCGCCAAGGAACGATTTCACGAGGACGCTACGGCCGCGATGCAGGATCTCGCGTCAGCGCTCGCGCTCGCTGAGGGGAGTTACACCATCGCCTCGACCCGAGGCGAGGTTTCCGAATCCGGTTATGTCCTGCTCGCCGCGGTCGAGGTCGCCGTCATGGTGCGGGTCGGGCGCCGCTTCGAGGGGCGCGAGGTATCGTATCGCGCGGTCGCCCCCGGTGTGGATCAAACCAACCGGAATGCCAGCATGGTCGATCTGCTGCGGCCCGCGCGATTTGCCGAGCGCCTGACGCGCGAGCTGCGCCTTCGGCTCGCCCCGGCGAGCGTCTCCGAACCAAGCCTGATCGCCGCTTGAGGAGCTCCGTATGATCCAGATCAACGATGCCCTCGCCATCGCGCGAGCCGATGTTGCAAACATCGCTCGGTTCATTGAGCGCCGAGAGCGCTTCCTCGACGCCCTCGAGTGGTCGATGATGACTGACGCACAGGTTCGCCAGTCGTCCATGCTCGACGAGCTGCTGGACGAGGACCTTGCCATCGGCCTGCACTACATCGACTGGCTGATCGATCGCGTGGACAGCCAAGTCCCGACGCCTAGCGCTCTTCGCTTTGCGCCGCATCCCCGCCCGTGGCACGCTGAGTGGAACACGCTGGCCGCCTGAGAGAAGGAGCTTAGACAATGAGCCGTCATACCTTCGCCGGTCACGCCGGCACCACGGTGGCCGTGGGATGGGATCGTCCGCTGGGCACGTTCTTCGTCCAGGTCTCGCGGCCGCATCCGACGCTCAAAGGCGAAAGCCAGATTGTCGCATGGCTGGGCACCGACAACGGCGAGCTCCCAACCGCGGCTGCGGCCCTCAAGGTAGCCGCTGACTATGCCGACCTGCCGAGTGATCTCGGCGCGACGCTGGAAACGGACCGGATGAAGACGCTCGGTCAGAGCGACGGTCCCGCCCAAGCCGCTGCGCGACGATTCCGTCGTGACGGCAGTTTCTGAGGAGGATCTGGTCATGGATCCGAAGAGCAACAACACGAGACCAGCACCGAGCGGGCCAAGCATGGCCTTGACCATCCTCGTGTTCGTGATCGTGCTTAGATCAGCGTCGTGGATGATCGGTGTCGTGATCGATGGCGAACCTCTTTCCGAGGGCAATTCGTCGCTGCCGTTCGAGCAGCTTTACCGGATCGTCGACACCATACAGGGGCCTATTGGGGACGCCTTGTGCTTTGTTGGGATCACCGTTGCCGTAATGGCCTATATCACAGGCAATTTCGGCGCCGAGTTCAGGAGCTCAACCACCGCCGAGGGTGAGAAGCCCAAGCGTATCCCGACGTTGCCGATGAGTGAGGCTGCGCGAGCAGCCGAAGCGCGCTTCAACGCATTGAGCGCTCAGTTCCGGTCGATGCCCGAGAATATGGTGTTGCCCGAGGCCAGCATCGAGTTCGAGCGCATCCAAGAGAAACACGTTCCCGACGTCCGGCTCGCTCACCGGGAGGCTCGTTCGACGGTATCACCAACGTCCGAGAAAGCCGATGCGTTGGATGAGGACTACGCCGGCATGCTTGGTCGGATCAGTGACTCCGTTCAACATCTGATCGAAGGTTGCGAGGCCTTGGGCCGGGAGCGACTTGAGGTACAGGCTCGCTTCATCGAGGCTCGACACCCCGGCGACGATCGCTAGAAAGTCAGCATCTGTTCTGGCAATCGATCGACAGCTCGATCGGTTGTCATGACCGGTGCGCGGGCTTCTCACGGTGCGCCAGCGGATAGGAGCAGTTATGCCCCCTATGTACCTTGGCAACGTCGCCTGGATGACATTGATAGTCTGTTTCCTATGGACCTTCGCCATGGCGTATTTCGTGTTCTGTCACGAGCTGCCGGCGACCAGCGTGATCCACGTACTCGCGCCTACGTTCGGCGCACTGGCTTTCGCCGTCATGTCGATAATCCTTGATGACGGCGGATTGTTGAAGGCCCTGACCGCGCAGATCATCGCCATTTCGCTGATGATGGCAGCGGGAAAGGGGCAGCAACGAGCCTATGCCGAGCATCGCAATCGCTGATGACCGCTCTAGCGGTGACAGACGAGGCACGATAGACTGAGTCCTATGTTCGCGTCAGCAGAATCCATGATCTGGGGCTGCCTGCCTGTCCTGCTTGCCGGAGCAGCTATACTTCCCTTGAGCGCACAAGCCGGAAAGTCGATCAAGAACCTCCTGCTATTCTTCCTCGGCACGAACGTGGCGGCGCTCGCGCTGTATGCCGCGTACCAAGGGCCGGTGACGTGGTGGTTGGCGTCAGGAAGCTCATTCCTGATCGGCATGGCGGGGATCGCCGCCTTTGTAGCGGGACGGGCTGACCCAAGCCAAAGTTAAGAGGGGGAGGGGCTGTTGATCCGGGTGGATCAACGGAGAACCTCTCATGTCCAACATCATCGACCTGGGCGGAGCGCCCGCCAACGAGGACTGCGCCCAGCTTGGGCAGACGCCGGACTTCGATACCGTCAACGCCCACGAGGTCTTCGCCTATAAACTGGCGATCATCGCGCGGTTCGGGGAGCCTCCCGCGGGTTGCCGCCTGAAGCCTCTCGCCAACCGCCACGATTTCGGGACCTATCGCACGCTCTCCCTCCGCATCGACGATGAGGACGACGAACAGGTAGGGGCCTATGTCGACCTGGTCGAGAACGGCCTTGGCAGCTGGCTGGAGGCCGGATTTTCGCCGCCCATCAGCTATAAGGGCAGCGTTGCCACGATCCACCAGCTCGACGTTACCGAGCTGCTGATCGGCGCCTTGCAGACGACACGACCAGATCCTGACGGGACATTCCCGATCCCGGATTTCGAGGTGCTCCACACAAATCTCGCGTCGGCCTTCCCGGAGGAAGCTGCGCTCGCCCGAGCCCGTTGGGCGGCAGCTTGAGCCAATCCGTCGCGCCTGCGGGCGCCACGACACGGAGGGTGTCATGATCGTCGACGATTTCAATTCAGCGGATCCGCGCACATGGTTGGCGCGCGGTCGAACGCCGGAGCAGGCCGAGGCGCTCGCTGCATCGTGGCGGGACTTTCCGGATCTTCCGCACGATGCACCCCTTGCCGACCGTCAGGCCCGCAGCCGTGCACGCGTGATCGCCACCAGACCCATCTTCGAGGCGATGCGCGTGCAAGCCGAGGCCGAGCGCCAGGCGAGAAACTTCGCCTTCCTCGAGAACCAGGCGCGCGAGGGCAAGGTGAACGATCGCGATCTCGCCATTCTGCGCGGTCGCGACGATCATGGCTACGACTGGGACGTCGCCAACCGCTACGCTGACGGTTGGTATGCGGCCCATGTCGGATGGCCGCACAGCTATCCGGACGGCATCCCGAGCGAGGTGCCCCTGCAGGTCCGCCGCGCGGCCTACGATCAGGGCTTCACCGATGGTGGTGGCGATCGGACCGACCTGTTCGACGCAGCGCGACGGACCAACCTCGCGCAGCTGCGTCAAAACAACATGCCGCCTCCAGCGTTGCCGGTCGTTACCGCACGCCCGCTACCGAGCAGCTGGCCGAAACCAGGCGACGAAGCCCGGCCCGCCCGTTGGTCGCGCCGCCTCATCATTCTGAGCGACGAGGATGTGTCTCTCGAGGCGCCCGAGCGCGCCAAATGGGACTTCCTGCGGATCATCCGTGAGCGACAGGGCGCAGACGAGATGGCGATCATCGTCCTTAGCAACGACGGCTTTGCCACGATCGAGCGCTTCCTGCCTCAGGCAATGCGACACAGTCGACGGCAGGTCAGCCACGCTGATGCGGCCGCCCAGCTCCGAGCGGCGATTATGGGCCGGAATATAGAAGACGTCCTGATCGCTTTGCAGGGGGATGACCTGCACCTCCTCGACGCTGTTGCCGGAGCCCTGCCGCTCTGCCGAACCATGGAGCGGACACGAAACACCAAGCTGCAGCAGCGCGCTCACCTGCGGGCGTGGCTGGATCGCGGTTACGGCTCGGACGAGAACATGGCCGCAGGGCACATCCGCTGGGGCAAGCTGATCCATGGCCTGACGGGCAAGCTCGGCGAGTTCACCGCTCGGCATATCGGCGCGGCACCCGGCCGAGGGCATCTGATCCGGGTCTATGTCGGCGATGATCGGCCTGCGACCGGCTATGCCGGCGCGGACGGGGTCCAACTGCCCCATGACGTCGTCGTCTCGAGCAAGGCTAAGCTGCGCTCTGAGATGGCGGCAACGCTCCGGCGCTTCGGTGCAGCAACGCCGCTGATGGCGCTGTCGGGGCGCGACGCCGGATAGCCAGAGCGTCCAGGCAGCCCAAGGCCATGGAGGGGAGGGGGCGGGGAAGCGCGCACCGGAATCAGCCGGTCAGGAGCAACTCCCTTGTCCGACCCCCAGCATCCCCCTTCGCACCATCTGATGCGTCCCGTCCTATGGTCGTTCGGCGAAGGCCCGATCTTCCCTGGCTATACCGACGATACGACATGGAACGGCTTCCTCAACGTGTCCGTGGGTATCGGCATTTGGCCCTACGTGCTGCGCGAGCTGATCGCAGGCGCCGATGGCGACGCCGAGCGCATCGCCGAATATCGGGGTATGGCCACCGACAGCAGCATGGTCTCGATAAGTCACGGCTACACGACCAGCGCCGTCGACGCGAAATGGCCGTGGCTCTTCCCTGACTACCCGCTCGCAACCATGATGCCGATCCCGGCGACGTGGTCGGAGATGAGCTGGCGGCATGAGGCAGCGCCGAGTTTCGGCCCGTGCGTCGGCCCGATGGGCGAGGCTGCTCAGATATGGATCGACTACGCGGATCCAGCGAAACGCGACGTTCCCGAAAGTTCGAGGTTCACCTTCAGCCGACGTGACGCCGTCGGCGAGCTGACCGTGATCTACGCGGGGGACGACTACGACGCTGTGCTGACGCACGCGTCTATCGAGGCGCTTGCCTGCAGCCTCGCCAAGCGGGTCGCCTATGAGATGACCGCAGAGGAATGGCAGGAGACGAGGCTGCGGAATCGGACCACGCCGGACAATGTCTGCGCGTCGCACGATTTCATGGACACCAACATCCTCATGCTTGAGGCATGGGAGGCGGAACGCGGCAATGCTCTGCTCCCGGGTGGCGAGCGGGAGCGCTTCGAGGACGACCTCGAGCGGGTAAACGCTGCGTGGGACATCGCCACCCGCTGCTACCTCACTGCGTCCGAGGAGGGCGCACGCTTCGACGCTTGGCGCCTGACTGGGCGTGCAGTCGACGGCCTTCGTGCCGCGGGCATGGACCTGGCACATGACGACGATGGCGACACGCCGGGGCGGATGTATGAGCCGGGTTTCATGGAGCGGGATCTGCGGCAGTGGGTCGTGAACGTGAGCAACACGAGCCACGCTTTCGACACGCTGTTCGACGCCGAGGCACACCTCTGGAGCGTCTTCGCCTCCGGCGAGGCAAAGGAAGCTCGGCCGTTGGCGGTGACCGCCGCGCCGATCCGTCCTGTTTCACCGCCCCGTGAGATCGCCTTCTCCGAGCAGGAGGTCACCGTGACGGCCGATGCGATCGAGCGTCGCCTTGAGGTCCTGAGACAACGCGCCGCGACCACCGCCGAGGCGTCATCCGAGGGTCTATTCCTCGCAGAGAGCATCCGGCAGCTGGCAGGCGCGCGAGACAAGCTGCGCGCGGCGACCCAGCGGACGTGAGCGGTCCGCCTCTGCGGCGCATCCCGGCGCCGCAGGGGCGAAAAAGGGGAGAGGGAGGGTGATGGCGGATCCGGGGAATTGCCCTCGCACGGCTCCGAAGGATCCGCCATGCTTCCCGCCACGATCTCCACCAGTGTCGCGCCCGAGACCATCAACAAGGTCACCCGGCTGTTCAACGGCTCGGTTAGCGACATCCTGCATGAGCTGCTGCAGAACGCGCGCCGAGCCGGCGCGAGCACGGTCGCCGTGTCCACGATCGGCCGCGCCGGCGACCGTCTCCTGCACATCGTCGACGACGGTCACGGCATCGCCGACCCGGCCAGCATTGTCACGCTGGGCCGCTCCGGGTGGAGTGACACGATCGCTCGCCGCGAGGATCCCGCCGGCATGGGCGTCTTCAGTCTTGCCGGTAGGGACGTCATCATCCGTTCGTGGTCCCAGGCCGCCGACCAAGGCTGGTGCGCCCACATCCCGGCATCAGCGTGGGAAAGCAGCCGGCCGATCGCGATCTCGCCGGATCCGATCGGGCGAGGCACCTCGATCAGCATCCGCATGGAATCCGCTTGGGAGGACGATGTCCTGCCGGCGCTGAGCCATGTTGCGCGTCACTATCCTCTGCCCGTGACCTTCGACGGCGAAAGCGTCGAGCAGACGCCGTGGCTGGACGAAGCGATCTATGAGGAGCGCTGGAACGGGTGCCGCATCGGCGTGGTGAAGGAGCATCACCGCCGGGGCGGCGCGGCTCGCCTCAATTTCCATGGCCTGACGATCCCGTGCCCGATGCCGGTCGTGCAGCAGGTCGGCCGCGGCGAGGAATGGACAGTGCTGGTCGATATCATCGACTGCCCCGCGATCCAGCTGGTACTCCCAGCTCGCAAAGAGGTTGTCCAGAACGAGGCAGTGACGGCCCTGCGCGAGGCCGCGAGCAAGGCGATATATGGTGCCATTGCATCAGAGGGCGCGCATCGGCTTTCGTATAAGGACTGGCTGGAAGCCCGACGGCTCGGCGTCGCGCTGCCCGAGGCCGAATGTCGTCTCCATGGTTGGTGCGCTCCGCATGCCGCGGCGGGCGAAAGCTATATGTCCGGCAGCAGCTTCAACGACGGCACGATGATAATCATGCCGGACGTGGCCGCCATCGTGGCGCAGCCTGCCGAGCTGGCGATCCAGCATCATAAGCCATTCGCTGGTCCGCTCGTGTTCGATGAGCCCGCGTTTGCCGGCTATCGCTGGTACGACGGGCTGGCACGCGTTCAGACGCTCGGTTTCACGGTCGAGCAGGAGGGGCGCACCTTCCACATCACCGACGAAGAGGGGGCACCTTCGGACGTCGACAACGGCTATGTCGAGCAGCTGACGCTCGAAGCCACGGTCGCACACGGCGGTCTGGACACAAAGGTCACCTGCAGCGCCGATGTCGCCTTTGCTCCGGATTTCGACCTTTCGACCGAGGTCGACGATGTTGTGATCTTCGTCCGACGCGGGGCAGAGCTGCCGGCAAGGGACGTGATCTCGCTTCTTCAACGTGCGGCTTTCGACCCGAGCTCCGACAGTTGCGCGGACAGTTATGAAACCCAGGAGGAACGGTTCCGGCGCGACGCCAGCGACCGGGTTCTGGCTTTGCTTGAGGGAACGGATGCTGCGCTCGAGGCACACATTCGCGCGCTCTTCCGCGACTACCCGGTCGATGTGCCAACGGATCGCTCGGTGACGGTCACCATGACCTCGGCGGGCGTGTCAGTCACGATCGCCGAGCGCCAACCGGAGGTCGGGTGACATGGACATGCCCCCGCCACCCGTCGTCTTGGCCTACGGCATCGGGGTCGACAGCACCGCCCTGCTGGTTGAGCTCGTGGCGCGAGGCCAGGCACCGGACCTCGTTCTGAGCGCCGATACCGGCGTCGAGAAGCCGGCGACATACGCCTATCTCGACGTCATCCGTCCCTGGATGGACGGGCATGGCATCAGGCACGAACTGGTCTCGTACACCCCTAAACGGTTCAAACACTGGCCGCCCTATTACGGCCTGCTGGAGATGTGCCTCACCAACGCCACCCTGCCGAGCAAGAGCCTGGGCGGATCGAGCTGCAGCCTCAAATACAAGAAGGCGCCGCAGGATGCCTTTCTCGCCAACTGGCAACCGGCGATCGACGCCTGGAACCGCGGCCAGCGCGTGACGCGCCTCATCGGCTATGACGCAGGCCCCCGCGACACGCTCCGGGCGAACCACGCGCTGTCGATCGAGGATCCGCTCTATGACTGTCAGTCGCCGCTGCGGGAATGGGGCTGGGACCGCGATGCCTGCGTCAGGCGGATCATCGCCGAAGGTCTTCCAGTACCCCCGAAATCGGCCTGTTGGATTTGCATCGCGAACAAGGCTGAGGAGATCCGCGACCTCCCCCGCTGGTGCCTTCGGCTGATCGTCTTGGTCGAAGCTAGAGCGGCACCGAGGCTCCACACCGTGGAGGGGCTATGGCGCCGCTCGACCAAAGCGCGCCCAGGCCGGATGACCGACTTCATACGGGCGGAAGGGCTTCTCCCGAGCCGGGAAATCGACCGCATCTGGCGCGACGCGCCGCTCGACCTGATCCGTTTTCAGGACGTCGCCGCGCTCGTGCCCGTTGGCGAACGCCCAACCATGCAGAGCTGGCTCGAGCGCTTCAACGCAGGGCTGTTCGCCCGACCAACGCCGCTCGCGGCCTGACCCCTCACGGAGGACACCATGAACGACAATCAGGATGCGCGGCCGATAGATCCGACGATCGAGCCGATGCTCGTTCTGTCGACCGCTCACATCACGCAGGAAACCTGCAACACCTTCCTGCCGACCTATCCCGGCCCAGCTTGGGAGAAGGGCGAATACGGATGGTTCATCTACGTGCCGGAGGACGTCGACGAGACGCTCCCGGTCGACCTCGCAGCCTGCATGGCCCTCGCGCGCGCGAAATCCGCCTTCTGGATTATGCTCGATCGCGACGAGCCTGAAGTCGACGGTCTCCCAGTCTTCGACTGGTGAATCTGGATCACGAACCCAACGCCGGGACTGCGCTCTGCGCGCGCCTATTCGGAGACCTCAGATGGTCGATACGACCGACAGCAATATCGATACTATCGGCCGCCTCAACGATCGGTGCCGGCAAGGCCTTGATCGGACGGCTAAGGTGATGATGACCAGCGCCTGCCTCGCCACGTTCACCGAGGACGGGACGAGCGGACTCGCGGTTCAGATTGGGATCGTCGATGCACTTCGGCGCTGCGCCTTCGATCCGCGCGATCGGGAGCGAAATCGCGGCGAGTTCGAGTTTCGCGGGCAGACCGTTTATTTCTCGATCGACTATTACGATCTCGCCCGAGAGTACGGATCAGAAGACCCCGCCGATCCAACCAAGACGCGCCGGGTCCTCATGATGATGTTGCGCGGCGACCTCTGAGGCGAACCCGGTGGACCGACCGAGGCGGGCATTGACCGTCTCAGGAGGCAAGGGTCGCATACCACATGCCGAATGCGTTGCTGGCGATGTGGACGATCAAGCCAGGAACGATGGAGCGCGATTGGACGGCGCATAGGCCGGTCCCCAGCCCGAGGCATAGCGATGCCACGAGATTTGCTGGCTCGAAATGCAAGGTGACGAACAACAGGGCCGAGGCGATGACTGCCACCACGCGCCAGCCACGATCAACGAGTGTGCCGAGCAGATATCCGCGGTAAAGCACCTCCTCGACCATCGGCGCGACCAGCACCGTCGCAACAAGCAGCGCGATGCCGGATGGCCCGGCCATTGATGCCACCAGTGCGCGGCCGACCTCGAGATTGCTCGACGCACCCGACTGCCAGACGGTGGCACCCTGCAAAGCCAATATGCCGAGCGGGATTTGCGCAACCGCAAGGCCGCCCAGCATGGTCACAAGGGTCGAACGATCCCAATCCGGTTTGACCATCAAAACAGCGCGAGCGCGGCCGACCTTGCGGATATCCATCGCCACCAGGCTGAGTATCGCAACGGCACCAAGGGCGATCGTCGCGGCGGTGAGGCCGGATCTAAACCAAGCGCAGGGCCGACGAGATAGTGGATGATGGTGAGGGCCGCCTGATGCGCAATCAGCAGTGCCGCAACGACCCATAGGGACGGCCTTGAGGCGGATCGCGGGGTTTGCACGGCGAGCGCGGGAGCTGCGGCCATCTCGTTCATCCTTCACCCCTTCACGATAGGAGACCGCAGTGTCGGGCATTAAGTCTCAGCAGAACCATGTCCGTCAATGCCGTCCACGCGATCGGCGCTTCGACCTCGTACAGCTTCTCGGCCCGGCGCCGGGCAACGCCGAATGGGAGGCCGAGAAGGCGGGTTGGCGCAGCTTCGTGATGGGCAACGCCAATTCGGCCTATCGACGCGGCACGAAGCTGCGCCACGCATGGCAGCGAGGGTATGACGGTGCCTCGCGCAGCACCGATGCGGTCCGATTGATGCTGTAGCCGATGAAGGCGTGTCGCCCGCGGCGTCACGGAGGGAAGGGGGAGAGGGGCTGTTGGGTCATGTAGATCCGGGAGCCTCACAATGAACGCATTCAGGCACGCGACGGCCGAGGTGGTGATCCGCCACGGCCACATGGCGTGCGGCCTTGGCGCCGGCGCTGCCGGCATGAACGCCGCCAATCCCCGCGTGGGACCACTCCGAGGCCGGTTCGAGTGCGCGGGCGGCATCGATGTCGATGAAGGCGCGATCCGTAATTTCGAGCGCCTGACCGGCGTGAAGGGCACGGTCATGGACCTCTTCAGCGAGGCACAATACCGGGCCTTCCACGGTGAGGCGCCACCTCCAGGGTGGCGCGAAGCGACGCCGCGCGACGTGCGTGGCGTGTTCGGCCGCCTCGACATTCTGTTCGCAAGCTATCCCTGCAAAGGCTTCTCCGGGTTGCTGTCGGCGCGGGCGGCCGAGACCGCCAAGTACCAGGCGCTCAACGACCTCACGACGCGCGGCATGATGCTCAGCCTTGAGGCCTATCGTGACGATCCGGTCGCTATCGTTGCCTTCGAGAACGTGCCGCGGATCGCCTCGTCGCGTGGCGCGCGCTTCCTTGCGAAGATCGACGCTCTGTACCGCGCCTACGGGTATGTGGTGAGCGACGTCGAGGACAGCATCCACGACTGCGGCACGATCGGCGGGCTCGCACAGAGCCGCAAGCGGTTCCTTCGCCTCTTTCGGCATCCGTCCAAGGTGCCGAATTTCATCTATCAGCCCGCCAAGAAGCGGCTGCGCGGTGTCGGCGAGGTGATCGGCAAGCTGCCGCTGCCCGGCGACCCGGTCGCAGGCGTCATGCACCGCGTGCCCGCGCTCCAGTGGAAGACGTGGGTGCGCCTTGCCTTCGTGCCGGCGGGCCGGGACTGGCGCGCGCTGAACGATCTCGCCGTCGTGGACGGGCACCTCCGAGATTTCGCCATCGTACCCGAGCAGGCGTTGCGAGAGAACGCGCTTGGCGTCCTCGACTGGTCTGACCCTGCGCCGACGCTCACCTCGGCCCGCTCGCCGGCCCAAGGCCGCTTCTCGGTTGCCGACGTCCGCGTTCCTGCCGACTGGAACGCCGATGTCCTCGGTGTCCGCGACTGGGACGGCCACACCAGGACCGTCGCAGGTCGCACCGGTCCGACGAACGGGGCCTACAGCGTTGCGGATCCTCGCCCCGACTACGGCGAGAGCACGCATCGTCACGTCCTCGGCGTGCGTGACTGGGAGCAGAGCGCGGCGACGATCAGCGGAAGCCCCAAGCCGAGTGGCGGTGCCCATGCCGTCGCTGATCCGCGGGTGAATGGCCATCCCAAGAGCGTCCAGCTCGGCGTGCAGCCGTGGTCAGAGCCAGCACCGTGCATTAAGGCCGACGTATCGGTCGGAACCGGCCCCTATGCCGTCTCCGACCCTCGAACCGCCGCCCCGCGCTTAGGCAACGTGTTTCGGATCGTGCCACTTGGCGGCTCCGAAGCTGGCGAGCCCGTCGCCGACCCGCGGCCGACGCACGGCAGCGGCGCTCACCACAACAAGATGAAGGTGGTTGCGGCCGACCAAGCAGCCCCGACGATCACCGGCTCGGATCGCGTAGGGTCTGGTGCGCTTTCTGTCGCCGACCCGAGGCCGGGATATGCGTCGGGCACGCATCGCAACATCCTCGCGGTTACCGATTTTGGTGATACCGCCAAGGTCGTCACCGGGGCCATCCATCCCGCTGGCGGTGCGCTGTCGGTCGCAGATCCTCGCCCGGTCGGCCTCAGCTCCGGTGCCCGAGATCAGCACAGCTACAACAGCCAGGCGCACTATGGCGTGGTCCGCTGGGAAGACACGAGCGTCGCTGTCCCCGGTTACGCGAAATACGACCGCGGCAAGTGGTCGGTTGCGGATCCCCGCATCCCCGAGGCCGAGCCGCTGGCCACCTTGCCGGCACCGAACGATCGGGTGGTTGCCCGGATCATCGCCTCCGATGGGACATGGCACCGACCGTTTACGACCTTGGAGCTGGCCGCTCTTCAGTCGCTATTCGACCCCGAGGAGGTCTTCCGCTTCGACGGCGAACGCGATGCCTGGTCGATGCCCCAACCGTTCGAGCTCGAGGGAACATCGGACGCCCAGAAGCGGGAATGGATCGGCAATGCGGTCCCATCGGCTGCGGCGCAGGGCATGGCCGAGGAAATAGGTGAAGCGCTGCTACTCGCCCGGCTCGGCGAAACCTTCACGCTCTCGCACAAGGCGATCTGGGTTTCGCCGCTGCGCATGGCGCTCGCAGTCGACCACAGCCCCATACAGGCGATCACCGAAGGCCGTGGCCTTGAATGGGGAGAGGCATGATGGTCGATCGGTCCAACCTCTCGCGGCCGCGGTCCAGCCAAGCCCATGTGCGCAACCCGGTCCTCGCGCTGCCGAGCATTGCCCGGCTGCAGGCGATGACGCCGGCGACCCGAGCTGAGCTACGGCTCGTCCTCCTCAAGCTGCGACACGACGCGCAGACGCGAGCCGAGGAATGCTGGCCGCGTCACAAGGCCCCCATGGCTGCCTATTGGAAGGTGGTCTCAGTGTACGCAGGACACCTGTCGAGGGTCCTGCGATGAGGTACGATCCGCGCATAGCCACGACCTCCCCGGAGGAGTTCGCCGAGTTGATGGCGCTCGTTCGTCGTGCCGATGAAGCCCCGAGGCCGCAAACGGACGACGACGTATGGCGAGCCACCTATGCCGAAGAGCAACGCCAGCGGCGTGTTGTTGGGTATCAGCAGGATCTCTTCGGATCCAAGGCGACGACACACTTCCGTCGCAACCGGGCCGCGCCGGATTGGGATCGGCCGCCTGTCGAAGCGATCGAGCAGAAGCTGGAGCGGATCAAAGGCGACCCGTTTGCGACGTTCGGTCCGCCACGATCAGATCGGCCGTCTATCCTGTCGCCGGACGAACGCGCCGCGATCGTCCGCAAGGCCGGAAACTGGCTCGCAGTGCGCCAGCGCGTCCGACTGGTCGACGCACCGGGATCCGTTGATCCGGCATTCGGAATCCAACGCTTTCTTGGTCGGGCAGGCGTGGTGTGGCGCCTATGCGGAGCCCCATTCGCGGACCATTGCTATGTCTTCTTCGATCCCGTCGGAGCCGAGCGCACGGCCAAGATCGAGATGGCAGAGCTGCGGGACCTGGAGCCGGTCCGATGAGCTGGCGGGAGCCCGACCTCTTTTACGGCGACAAAAAGCCGCCGCGGTCCCTCGCCCCGATGAAAACCTATCGTGCAGAACCGCGTAGCGCGCCGAAGCCGTATGCATGGGAGAGCATGGGAGCGTGGGTCCGCCATATGCACCGGCTTTTCGCGCTCGAAGGCCCAAACAGCGATCATTATCGCCGAACCCGCGAGACGGCACGCGCCCTGACGGTCGACCGAATCCGTGAATGCCGTCACGATGACGATCTTCGGCGCTGCGAGGCGATGCTGGTCGAGGCCTCGGCGGGGTGGCTTTACGGTCTCGATCGCACCTTCAACCGAGCGGAACGCGGAGCGCTACTGGTCGAGGTGCGCAACCGCCGTCATCTGATCGCCATCGGGCGCGATGCGCCCAAGGCCAAGGGACCGAAACTCGATCCGCGATACCTTCCTGACGACGCACTCGATCGGCTGATCCAATCTCACGCAGACGTCGCGACGGTTGACCGCCTGCGCCACGAACGGGAGCGACGCGCGATTGAGAGGGGAGGGTGAAAGACGTAAGGACAGATTGAGGGAGAATTGCCATGCTTGGATCCGGGCCCTTCGGAGAGATGGTTGCCATCGAATGGCTTCAGATCGTCGCCGGGACACCGATGGTGGTGATGATGTTCGTCCTGCTCCTCGCGATGATGAAGCGGGCTACAGGGCAGATTGACGACCAGGCCGTCGCAAGCGTCGGTTACGGTATGGTAGCAGCTTCGGGCTTCGCCGCTGTCGTCTACCTGATCGGGCTCGCCTGCGTTTATACCGGCCTGATGTGGGAAGGACTGTCCCCTGACCGGCTACCTCAGAACTTTCTCGGCAGCGGCCTTTTCTTTCTGATCGGTCTTGTCACCTACAAGCTCCCGAAGCTGTTCGGTCCTTTCGACAGATGGCTTAATCGCGACCGGACGCGCCAGTAATCAGGCTGCTGTTAGCGCCTGTTAGACGCCTGCACGCCTGTATCGGCAGCGCGTTTTCTTTGTTCCTGCCGTTTAGAAAAGACATAATCTTCGCCAGATAGAAATGACACCATCTGGTAGCAGCGGGGGCAGCGTGGAGCCATCCAAACAGCGCAGCGCTGCCCCCGCTGAGGCGGTGGACTCTCGGCTTATGCCCCCGGACCCGCTGCGACAGCAGCGGGCTCGGTCACGCCGGTTTTCAGGCGCTCGACCTTTCCCGAAACTCCATGCCCGATGCCGCATTTCGGGAAAAGGCAATCGGGAACATATTTCGGGAAAACGCGCCACCTGAGCGGCCCAAAGCGCACTCGTCGGCGTGCCATCGTGCCGGCCGACCTTCCCAATCGGGAACGGTGCCGGAGACGATCCTAACTTCGGAAAGCTTTCCTGTCCCCGTCACGGACCCTAGGCGCTGATGCGGTTAGCCACGAGTTCGTCGACCACCGCAGGGTCGGCCAAGGTTGACATGTCTCCGACTTCGCCCGGTTTCCCTTCGGCAATCTTGCGCAGAATGCGGCGCATGATCTTGCCGCTGCGCGTCTTGGGTAGGCTGGGCGCAAACTGGATCGCATCGGGCGTGGCGATCGGACCGATCTCGCTGCGCACCCATTTGCACAGCGCGGCACGCAGGGCCTCGTCGCCCTCCTGATCCGCGTTGAGCGTCACGAAGGCGTAAATGCCTTGTCCCTTGATATCGTGCGGCATGCCCACCACCGCCGCTTCCGCCACACGCTCATGCGCCACCAGCGCGCTTTCGACTTCGGCGGTGCCCATGCGGTGGCCCGATACGTTGATCACATCATCCACCCGGCCGGTAATCCAGTAATCGCCATCGGCATCGCGACGTGCGCCGTCTCCGGTGAAATAGCTGCCCGGGTAGGTGCTGAAATAGGTCTGAAAGAAGCGCTCCTGATTGCCGTAAACCGTGCGCATCTGACCGGGCCAGCTACGGGTGAGGACGAGATTGCCCTCCACCGCGCCGGCCAGTGTGCGGCCTTCGGCATCGACCAGTTCCGGAAATACACCCGGCAGCGGCTTGGTCGCCGATCCTGGCTTCGCCTCCGCCGTGCCGTTCACGGGCGCGATCAGCGCCGCGCCAGTTTCGGTCTGCCACCATGTGTCGACGATGTCGCAACGCTCGCCGCCGATCACGCGGTGATACCAGTTCCAGGCCTCGGGATTGATCGGCTCGCCTACGGTGCCGAGCAGCCGCAGCCGGGACAGATCGTGTTGTTTCACCGGCTCCTCTCCTTCGCGCATCAGCGCGCGGATCGCGGTCGGCGCGGTGTAGAACACGGTGACGCCCAGACGCTGGCACGTTTCCCATAGGCGTCCGGCATCAGGATAGGTCGGCACGCCGTCAAACATTACCGTGCTGACGCCGTTCGCGAGCGGCCCGTAAACGACATAGCTGTGGCCCGTGATCCAACCGACATCGGCCGTGCACCAGAATAGATCGTCGTCGGCCAACCCGAATAGAAGATCCGTGGTGAGCGCGACCCACAGGAGATAACCGCCGGTGCTGTGCAGCACGCCCTTGGGCTTGCCGGTCGATCCGCTGGTGTAGAGAATGAACAGCGGATCTTCCGCATTCATTGGCTCGGGCGGACAATCGGCATCGACCCCTTTGCTCAAGTCGTGCCACCACCAATCGCGGCCCTCCTTGAGATCGACCTCGGTCGTCGTCCGCTGCACGACGATAACCGTTTCGACCCCGCTCGCCTTTGCACAGGCCGCGTCGACATTGGCCTTTAGGGGAACCGACCTGCCGCCGCGCCTGCCTTCATTGGCGGTGATAACGAGCTTGGCGCCGCAATCGGAAATACGATCAGACAGACTATCGGGTGAAAAGCCACCGAACACCACCGAATGTACCGCGCCGATTCGTGTGCAGGCAAGCATGGCGATCGCGGCTTCGGGTACCATCGGCATGTACAGGATTACCCGATCTCCCTTGGCGACTCCGCGGCCCTTCAACACATTGGCGAAACGACAGACTTCCGTATGCAGTTCGCGGTAAGTGAGGGTTCGCCCCTCGCCCGGCTCGTCCCCTTCGAAAACGATAGCGGCGTTGTCGCCACGGGCATCCAGATGGCGATCGAGGCAGTTGACCGAAACATTCAGTTCGCCGTCGGCAAACCAGCGAATGCCGAAGTCGGCTTTGTCGAAGCTGCTCTCGTCCGCTTTGGTCGGGAAGACGCTCCAGTTCAGGCGGCATGCCTCGGCCAGCCAAAAGGCGTCGGGATCGCGCTCCACCGATGCTTGCATCGCGTGAAGCCTGTCGGTTGCCGCCAACATGGTGATCTCGGCCTTCTCATAGACACGGCTTCGCACGAGAAAGCGTCGGCCCGTTCCGTTGTCGAGGCTGAACATCCCGCCCCGTCCCTCCACCACGTCGAGGATCAGCTGCGTGTGCTTCCATGCCGCGAATTGCTGCGCCCCGATATAGACTGGCGTGGTGCCTATGGTGCCGAGCAGCACGTCCGATCCGCCAAGGCAAAACTCGCTGCGGGGATAAACCATCGGGCTGGAACCGTCGCAGCAACCGCCCGACTGGTGGACCAGCACCGGGCCGTGACGGTCGACGATTTCGGCCAGCAGCGCCGCTCCCGCCTCGGTGGCAATCACACGGCGAACCAAAGCGGCCCGCCCCATTTTTCCCTCGTCCTGCTCGTCACCGTTCGCCATTATACGGTCAGGTCGAGGACGACCCGCCCTTCGATCTGGCCCTGCCGCATACGGTCGAACACCGAGTTGATGTCTTCGAGACCGGCAGTCGAGATCGTCGCCTTCACCTTGCCGTCGCCAGCGAATTCGAGCGATTCCTGCAGGTCCAGCCTGGTGCCGACGATGGAGCCGCGTATGGTAATACCGTTCAGTACCATGCCGAAGATGTTGAGCGGGAAATCACCCGGCGGCAGGCCGTTAAGCGCGACGGTGCCGCCGCGCCCGATCATGCCGACCGCCTGTTCAAAGGCCTTTTCGCTCACCGCGGTCACCAGCGCGCCGCGCGCGCCTCCGCTGGTCAATCGCCTTACCGTCGTGGCGGGATCATTGTCCGTCCGTGCGTTGACCGTCTCCACCGCACCGAGCCTGCGGGCGAGGTCGAGTTTGGCGTCGTCGACGTCGACGGCGACCACCTTCATCCCCATGGCCACCGCATATTGTACCGCCATATGGCCGAGCCCGCCGATGCCGGAGATGACGACCGCATCGCCGGGCCGGGTATCGGTCATCTTCAGGCCCTTGTAGACCGTCACGCCCGCGCACAACACCGGCGCGATTTCGTTGAAGCCGACATTGTCCGGCAGGTGGCCGACATAATTGGGGTCGGCCAGCACGTAGTCGGCGAACCCGCCATTGACCGAATAGCCGGTGTTCAACTGGCTTTCGCACAGCGTCTCCCATCCACCGAGGCAGTGCGTGCAGTGACCGCAAGCGGTGTAGAGCCAAGGCACGCCGACCCGGTCGCCTTCCTTCACGTGGGTCACGCCCTTGCCCACAGCGGAGACAAAGCCCACGCCTTCGTGGCCCGGGATAAAGGGCGGCTCGGGCTTTACCGGCCAGTCGCCTTCTGCGGCGTGGAGGTCGGTGTGACACACACCGGAGGCCTGAATGGCAACCTGGATCATGCCGGGCTGGACCTCGGGAACCGGAACTTCCTCGATCCGCAGTGGCTCGCCAAAGGCGCGCACGACGGCGGCTTTCATGGTCTTGCTCATGACATCTCTCCTGTAGTTTTATCGTTCGAAGGCCGGGCGGCGGGCGAAACTCCGCGTCGCCGTGCCCGGGCTGTTCGCCTCAAAAGAAGCCGAGCTTCTTCGGGCTGTAACTGACCAGCATGTTCTTGGTCTGCTGATAGTGGTCGAGCATCATGCGGTGGTTTTCGCGCCCGATGCCGGATTGCTTGTAGCCGCCGAACGCCGCGTGGGCGGGATAGGCATGGTAGCAATTGGTCCACACACGTCCCGCGCGGATCGCGCGGCCGAAGCGGTAGCAGGTGTTCGCATCCCGGCTCCACACGCCCGCGCCCAGGCCATAAAGCGTATCGTTGGCGATGTTCAGCGCCTCATCCTGGTCCTTGAAGGTGGTGACCGACAGGACCGGTCCGAAGATTTCCTCCTGAAAAATCCGCATCCGGTTATGGCCACGGAACACGGTGGGTTTTACATAGTAGCCGCCTGCAAGATCGCCTTCGAACCGGGCTGCCTCGCCGCCGGTCAGCAGTTCGGCGCCCTCCTGTTTGCCGATATCGATGTAGGATAGGATCTTCTGCTGCTGTTCGGATGATGCCTGCGCGCCGATCATTGTCTCCAGATCGAGCGGATTGCCTGCCTTGATCGCCTCAATGCGCTGGATCGCGCGTTCCATGAAGCGGTCGTAAATGTTCTCATGCACCAGTGCCCGGCTCGGACAGGTGCATACCTCGCCTTGGTTGAGCGCGAACATCACTAGGCCCTCGATCGCCTTGTCGAGATAATCGTCGTCCTCGCGACATACGTCCTCGAAAAAGATGTTCGGACTTTTCCCGCCGAGCTCCAGCGTCACCGGGATCAGGTTCTCGCTGGCATATTGCATGATGAGCCGACCCGTCGTCGTCTCGCCCGTGAAGGCAATCTTCGCGATGCGGTTGCTGCTGGCGAGCGGCTTGCCGGCTTCCAAGCCGAAGCCGTTGACCACGTTGACCACCCCGGCGGGCAGCAGGTCGCCGATGATTTCCATCAGGACCATGATCGACGCCGGCGTCTGTTCGGCCGGTTTCAATACCACGCAATTGCCTGCCGCCAGTGCCGGTGCGAGTTTCCACACCGCCATCAGGATCGGGAAGTTCCACGGAATAATCTGGCCGACCACGCCCAGTGGCTCATGGAAATGATAAGCGACCGTATCGTGATCGATCTCCGAGATACCGCCTTCCTGCGCGCGGATGCAGCCTGCGAAATAGCGGAAGTGATCGATCGCCAGCGGAATGTCCGCGGCCATTGTCTCGCGTAGCGGTTTTCCGTTGTCCCAGGTTTCCGCGATGGCGAGCTCGCGAAGATTTTCCTCCATCCGGTCCGCGATCCGATTGAGGATCAAGGCTCGCTCGCTAACGCTGGTGCGGCCCCAGGCCTCCTTCGCCGCATGCGCCGCATCCAGCGCGGCTTCGACATCGGCCGCCTGACTGCGTGCCACCTGACCAATGGATCTGCCGGTAATCGACGAGATGTTGTCGAAATAGCGCCCTTCCTTGGGCGCGGTCCACTTTCCGCCGATGAAGTTGTCGTAGCGTTCCGCGAACGGCACCGTCATCGAAGTGGCGGGGTTGGTCTGCATGTCCATCACGTCATCCTCTCGAAACCGCCGGATCCTTCCGGTCGCGAGGACGATAGTTCCGCGAGATGGCGGCGGTGCACAGGGACTGCCGGTTGATGGACTGGGTCGATTGTCTCGCTATCGAGACAATGGGGAGACCAGATATGTCAGCGACGCTGCAAACCTACCCTTTCCATTCGACGATAGAGAGTAGCTCGACCGATGCCGAGTTCCTTTGCCGCCTTGGTGGCGTTGCCGTCTGCCCGCGCCAGCGCGCGGCGCAAGAAAGCCCGTTCCGAGTCAAGGAACGAGGTGGCTTCTTCGCCACCGAGGATATTCGAAGCCGTGCGGCGGCCCCCGAGACACGCGTTGGTCAGTTTGAACCGATGCCTTGCAGCGAAGGTCGCGCCGATGACCAGATCGTCCCGATCAACGGCCAGCAAGGCTGCATCGCCGCCCGGCAGATTGGCATCGATGATCCGGTACGAGGCGAAATGCGCGCGAAAGATGCCGCTCTCGATCCGGCGAGCGGCATCCTGCACGATCTTCTGAACGAGCATTCCCATCGCGGCGCTGTGGTCGTAGCGGCAGTTCGAGATATCCAAGGCACCGACAAGCTGGCCGGTCGCATCGCGCACCGGCGCATCCATGCAGCTTATGCCCGTATTCCGGCTGGCGAAGTGTTCATCTCGATGGATCGTGACCGGTCGACCCTCGATCAGGCAGGTGCCGATCCCGTTCGTGCCTTCCCGGCTTTCGCTCCACACTCCGCCGGGCGTCAAGCCGATCCGATCGAAAAGCTCGCGGTCACCCGCGAGACTACGCGCTTCCAGAACGACACCGTCATTGTCCGACAGCATCACGGCGCAACCCGTGGCAGAGACGATCTGGAACAGCTGGTCGAGCAAGGGACGCGCGACCTCCAGCATCAACTCACAGCGTTGCCGCCGCTGAATCAGGTCACTTGCAGATACAAGATCTGGAACCCGGTCGGCTCCTGCGTCGAGACCGTGCTTTAGGGCCGAACGACACCAGCTGGCAGCAACAAGCGAATGCGCGGCACTGGCTGAGCAATGCAGGACCTCTTCGACAAGTGCTTCATGCCGATCCTTCATCGCGCCGGGATACACGAAATGTCGCCAGTTGGCGAACCAATGCCGTAGTGTTCTGCATCCCGCCAGCAGCCTTTGGTGTGAAGAAAGGTATCCTTGCGTCGATAAATTGACATCACGCTGACCGGTCACCCCGCCTGCATCGTTCCATCCGGCAATTGCTTGCAGCCGCCCATCCGTCCGTCCGTCAGGCAGGACAGGTCGCTCATTTTGCGCTTACTACGGAGCCTGAACCAGATCCAGACGTTTCCATTATTGAACTCCAACCTTGAGCTGAGAAGATTTCCGATTTCCGAACGGAAACGGACTGTTCTGACTGTCTTTCATACCCTTCCGATCGGGAATGGTATGAGAGCCTAGTTAGGGGCAGGACCCATTCATGTGAGCGTCGCGATCTGATTCAGGCTCCGCGAGGAGACCGGAATGAGTGACCTGTTTTGGCTGACGGATGAGCAGATTGAGCGGCTGCGGCCGTTCTTTCCCAAGAGCCACGGCCGGCTGCGGGTGGACGACCGACGGGTTCTGAGCGGCATCGTCTTCGTCAACCGCAATGGGCTGCGCTGGCGAGATGCGCCCGGCGCCTATGGGCCACACAAGACGCTCTACGACCGGTGGAAGCGCCGGGGTGAGGCAGGCGTGTTCACGCGGATGATGGAAGGGCTGGCGGCGGCAGGCGCCGAGCCGAAGACGGTTATGATCGACGCCACCTACCTGAAGGCGCACCGCCCGGCATCGAGCCTGCGGGTAAAAAGGGGGGCCTTGGCCGCCTGATAGGCCGCACCAAGGGCGGCATGAACACCAAGCTCCATGCCGTAGCCGATGCGAACGGACGCCCCTTGAGCTTCTTTATGACCGCCGGGCAGGTCAGCGACTACACCGGTGCGGCCGCGTTGCTGGACGACCTGCCGAAGGCTCAGTGGCTGCTAGGTGACCGCGGCTACGACGCCGACTGGTTCAGGGATGCGCTCCAGGCCAAGGGCATCCAACCCTGCATCCCAGGGCGGCGGTCCCGCAACGAGCCGGTCAGGTACGACAAGCGCCGCTATCGGCGACGTAACCGCATCGAGATCATGTTCGGCCGCCTCAAGGACTGGCGCCGCGTCGCAACCCGCTACGACCGCTGCCCGACCGTCTTCTTCTCCGCCATCGCCCTCGCTGCCACCGTCATCTTCTGGCTGTAATCAACGAGTCCTGACCTTAAAGCATGATCGCGCGCTTGGTGGGTGCCACTGCGGTAAGCATGTAACTGTCCCAAAACACCATCCCAAACGAGACGGCTTCGGCCGTCTCGAAGGCCGTTCATTTACGGGAACACCTCAGCCCAGAGGAACCGGATGTGCTGCAACAATCGCATCGCGGAGATGCAGAAAAGCTGTGAACCCCGTTTCGCCATTCAAATGACCACCACTTGGAACCACTTTGAGCGGCACCATTAGTCGGTCTGCGACTTCCTTCGAACGGGGCAACGGCACATATGGGTCATCGTCACCAGCCCAGCAGTGAGTCACACATCCCTTCCGTTCGTTGATACCGTCCCAGTCAAATGGTTCGGCGAAGAACGATGCGTTGATCACGTCATAGTCGGGCAAACCCAGTGCGCCGATGAATCCGGCGGCCAGGAACAGGCCGGCAAACGGTTCAGTTGCTCGCTCGACAAGCCGTAGTGCCATCGTCGCACCCAGGCTATGACCCACAAGAACGGTTGGAGCAGGCTTCAATGGGCCAACAGCACCATCATAGACGGTCAACCATGCTTCTAACGACTGACCCTTTGGGGTCGGGAATCTAGGTCGCAACACGTCGATCCCTTCTCGCTCCAGTTCGACATGAAGCCAGGGAAACCAGTTTGTATCTGGACCGCCGTGCGCACCGTGCAGCACGACCACACGCAATGTCGTTTCCGACTGCCTCACCGCTCAACCTCTTTCGACGAATGCAGATAATTAGCGGAGCAGGAGCCAGCCCCAGTAGCCGATGGTCAAGATGATCGACCCGGTAAAGACGATCAACGACGATCGGCGTGCGATCTTGAGCTCATAACCGGCACCCACATCCATAAAGAAGTGGCGCACGCCAGAGAGCATGTGTTGAAACACCGCCCACGTCAGTCCGATCAATAGCAGCTGGCCAAACCAGCCTGACCAGAAGGAAAGGAACACTGCGTATGCTTCCGGACCGGACGCTACTGCGCCGAGAAACCAGACCAGCGCAGGCACGCCGATCAGCGCTAGGCCGACCCCGGTGATGCGGTGGATGATCGAGACGATCGCCCACGGCCCCCAACGCCAGATCGTCAGATGAGGAGAAAGGGGGCGCCGATGGGAAGCACGCTCGGGCAAAACTAAACCTCGTCTCAGATACACTATGCATCCGGATACACTATGCATCCGACGTATGGCAATGCTATGCTGTGCCGATGAACCGGCCGACCCGTGTTGAATCCGCAGCCGCCACGCGGTCAGCTCTGCTAGCCGCAGCAACTGCCCTCTTCATGAAGGATGGTTTTGCGCGAACGACGATCAATGCGATCGTCCGTGAGGCCGGCTTCACGCGCGGGGCCTTCTACGCCCATTTCACGTCGAAGGACGAAGTGCTGGTTAGCATTGTCGCAGGGCTGGCGGACGAAGCGACACCGCGCCTGTTGAAGCTGATCGCGGCATGTACAACCGGCGATCAGGTTATTGACGCGATATCAAGGTGGGTAGCAGAACGAAGTCAGTCGCAGGATGTAGCGTTGCTGATCCTTGAGGCTGCTCGCGTTGGAGAGCTTGCCAATAACGGTTTGCCTGCGCTCTTTACCGCTCGCTGGACCATCGTAGGTGAAGCAATCGCAAAATTTTTTCCTGACCGCGATCTAAACCTACGGCCAGATGAAATCGTCGCGATCGTCGTTGGCCTTACTTACGGGCCAGTAGGAAGCGGTCTCACTGGGCATGATGCAGGGCGGCTTGTCTCAGTCGCATTAAGGGCTGTTTTGGGAACGGTGCATACCTCTTAATTCTGACCCGACTTCAGCTTTTCTCGAAACACCATCGAGACTGTCCGAAAACTTTTTGGGGCGGGACCGGCGTGAGCCCTTCGCGATAAAGTATCGCGAAATCAGGTATTTTCATCGTCCGGGCGCTGGTGAGCACTGCGATAAGCGTTTTACGGCACCATATCGGGCGTGAAGACGACACGTTCGGAAGCCCGGATCAGGCCTGCACCGCCCGGATCAACCCCGGCACCCCGATGAGGGTGATGGCTCGTCTCAGATTGTAGGCGAGTGCCGTCAGGCTGAACTCGGCGCGGACCTTGTCCAGTCCGCGCATCAGGAAAGCGCCCTGGTTCATCCACTGCTTGATCGAGCCGAAGGGGTGTTCGACCGTGGACTTGCGGATGGTGAGGATGCCCGGTCGTTTCGCGAGGCGTACCGCCATGCGTTCGATGACCGGCTCGTGCTCGCCGCGATTGATGCGCCGCCAGCGACCCGTAGTGCAGCGCGCCTTGATCTGGCAGGCGGCGCAGGCGGCGGGGCTGGAATACTGGACCGACCGATGCCCGCGCGTCACCGAGGCGTAGCGGGTGTCCAGCACCTGCCCGCCGGGGCAGTGATAGACGTCGGCCTCGGGATCGTAGCGGAACCGTTCCTTGGGGAAGAGGCCGTTGCCGACGGCGGTGCCCCGGTGCGGGCGGGGAATGTACGGCGTGATGCCGGCCGCCTCGCACGCGACGATATCGTCGCCCGAATGATACCCCATGTCGGCGACCGCATCGATGCGATCGACGCCAAGCGCTTTCTTCGCCGCGCCGGCGGTGGGCGCCAGCAGCCCCATGTCGTTGCAGGCATTGGTGACGTGCTGCTCGACGATCAGGCTGTGCTTCGCGTCGACCGCCACCTGCGCGTTGTAGCCGAGCGTGACCTTCGAATGCGCGACCATCAGGCGGGCGTCCGGATCGGTGAGCGAGATCTGCCCTTCGCCGCTTTCCTCCAACTGGCCCAGCAGCGCCGCACTCGCCTGGCGCTGCTCACGCAGCCGCGCGATCTTGGTCGCCAGCGCCTCGCCGCGACCGGTGCCGGCACCATCCTCGCCGCGGTCGATCTGATCCAGCTCGGCCAGATACCGCTCCAGTCGCGCATCGGCCGCGGCGAGGTACGTCGTCAACCGTTCGCGGCTGAAATTACGCGACCGGCTGTTCACCGCCTTCAGCCGCGTCCCGTCCACCGCCAGCAACTCGCGCCCGAACAGGTCGAGCCTGCGGCACAGCACCACGAACTCGCGGAACACCGCCTTGAACGCGCCCCGGTTGTCGCGCCGGAAGTCGGCGATGGTCCGGAAATCCGGCCGCACCCCGCGCAGCAGCCAGATCAGTTCGAGATTGCGGGCCGCCTCCGCCGCCAGGCGCCGGCTCGACCGCACCCGATTGAGGTAGCCGTACAGGTACAGCTTGAGCATATCGGCCGGATCGTAACCGGGCCGCCCCGTCGCCTTCGGTCGCGACCGCATGAAACCGGCCCCACCCAGATCGAGGTCGTCGACGAAGGCGTCGATGAACCGCACCGGATTGTCCGCCGCCACATAGTCCTCGACCAATGCAGGCAGCAGCAGCGCCTGATCCCGAGCATGACCCTCGATATACGCCATGCCCGAAGATTACACCGCTCCGGATAGGCAGGGAATCCAGAACCACGTTTTCGGACAGTCTCCATCCCAATTGGGAAAGGGGCGCAGGCTAAATAGTTTGTCATCCAGCCCTCCAACTCGCCGGCAACTTCCGCCGCCAGTGAAACAAAGTGACACACAGGCCTTACTGTTGCGCTGAAGCATTTCCATCGCGGCCACTCAGCAGTTCGCGGACACGTGTGGCCAGAGCGTCCATCGCAAACGGCTTGGTCAGGACATGCTGCCCTGAGCCGAGATGACCGTGGCTCAGGGCAGCGTTCTCCGCGTAGCCGGTGATGAACAGCGTTGCGAGGTCGGGCCGCCGCGCGCGCGCCGCGTCAGCGAGCTGGCGGCCGTTCATGCCGCCGGGCAGACCGACGTCGGTGACGAGGAGATCGACCCGCGCGTCGGATTGGAGGATGCGCTGCGCCGCGGCACCGTCGGCGGCCTCCAGCGTCGCGTAGCCGAGGTCTTGCAACACCTCCGTGACCAGCATCCGGATCGTCGCCTCGTCGTCGACGACCAGTACCGTCTCGCCTTGCTCGGCACCATCGGGCACGGCATCGGCACCGGGCGCATCCTCGTCGGCGGCCCGGTCGGCGCGGGGGAGATAGAGGCACACCATCGTGCCTTCCCCCTTCTCTGAATAGATGCGCACCTGCCCCGCCGACTGGCGCACGAATCCGTAAATCATCGACAGGCCGAGACCCGTGCCCTGACCGATCGGCTTGGTCGTGAAGAAGGGGTCGAACGCCTTGGCGATCACGTCCGCAGGCATGCCGGTCCCGTTGTCGCTGACACACAGCGATACGTACTGGCCTGGGTTTAGGTCGCGCTCGCGCGCGCCGCGCTCGTCGAGCCAGCGGTTGCCGGTCTCGACCACGATGCGCCCGCCATCGGGCATCGCGTCGCGCGCATTAATGCACAGGTTGAGAAGGGCATTCTCGAGCTGCCCCTGGTCGACCAGCGTGGGCCACAGCCCGCCCGCTCTCACTACCTCTACCTCGACGCTCGGCCCCACCGTGCGGCGGACGAGATCCTCCATGCCCGCGACCAGCCGATTGACGTCGGTGGGCTTGGGCTCGAGCGTCTGGCGGCGCGAGAAGGCGAGCAGGCGATGGGTCAGCGCTGCCGCGCGCCGCGCCGCGCCCTGCGCCGCGACAAGATAGCGTTCGACGTCGGTTAGCCGCCCCTGCTCCAGCCGTACCCCGATCAGCTCCAGGCTGCCGCTGATGCCGGCGAGCATATTGTTGAAGTCGTGCGCCAACCCGCCGGTCAGCTGGCCGACCGCCTCCATCTTCTGGCTCTGGCGCAGCGCGTCCTCGGCGGCGCGCTGCTCGGTCAGGTCGCGACCGACGATGTGGAACAGGTCGGTGCCGACGTCGGGTACCGCAGTCCACTGGATGACCCGCTCGCTCCCGTCCTTCGCGAGCACGCGGTCGACGAAGTCGTGCACCGTCTCGCCCGCCGCCAGTCGCCGCACGATGTCGACCGTCGCGGCATGATCCTCCGGGTTGATGATCGCCGCGAACGGCCGTGCCAGCACCTCCGCCTCGCTCCAGCCGAGCAGCGCAGTCCAGGCTGGATTGACGGTCTTCATGAAGCCGTCGAGCCCGGCGGTGCCCATCAGGTCGGTGGTGGTGGTCCACAGCCGGTCGCGCTCGACGGTGCGGGCGTCTACCGTCTCCGCCAGCGTCTCGTTAAGCGCCTTCAACCGCTCTTCGGCGCGCTTCTCGCGATCGATGTCGAGGACGGTGACGACGCCGCCGGTGACGGCGCCTTCGGGATCGCGGATCGGCGCGCCGATCAGCCGTACCCAGGCGTGGGTGTCGTCGCCGCGCTGGTAGAGCACCTCCAGCTCGGGCCGCTCCTCGCCCGCCATCACGCGGGCCATCGGATATTCGTCGGGCTGAACGAGACGGCCGTCCGCGTGGCGCGAGATGAAGACGCGGTAGGCCGACACGTCGTCGGCGGCGTAGACCGGATGACGGAAGATCTCGTCGGTGCGCTGGTTGCTCGACAAGAGGCGCCCACTCGGCGCCTCGGCGGCGACGATGCCGACCGGCGCGGCCGCGAGCACCGCCTGGAGCTGTGCTTCGCTCGCCGCCAGCGCGACGCGCGCTGCGGTCTCGGCCGAGCGCGCGTCGGCGACCTCGCGCGCGGCGTTGCGCTGTTCCCCCGCCTTCCGGCGGAGCTCGATCTGGGTAGTCACCTGCCGTGCCAGCACGCGCAGCGTCAGCTTCTCGCTCTCGGTGAGCCCCGCAGGGCGCGGGGCGCGGTCGAGCACGCACACCGTCCCGAGCGCCATCCCCTCCGCATCCCTGACAAGCGCGCCGGCGTAGAAACGCAGGCCGTTCTCGACATGCACGAGCGGGTTGCCCTCAAACCGCGCGTCGTCGATGAGGTCGGGCACCACCAGCATTTCCTTTTCGAGGATCGCGTGGCGGCAGATCGACACGTCGAGCGGCAGCTCGTCGGCGCCGATGCCGACCTCCGCCTTGAACCATTGTCGGTTCTCGGCGACGAAGTTGACGACCGCGATGGGGGTGTGAAGCGTGGCGGCGGCGAGTTGTGCGATCTCGTCGAACGCAGCCTCGCGCGGCGTGTCGAGGATGCCGGCGGCGTGGAGCGCGGCGATGCGCGCTGCTTCTGAAATGGGCATTCGATACTCGTCAACATATCCAACCACAGTTTAAACGCCTAGGAGCAGCAGGTGTCCGGTCAAATCAACCAGGCGCGCTGGCAGAGCCTGATATTCTCAAAATACTACCCCGAAGGGGACCGTTCCAGCCGTCCTTCTGGCTGTTTGGCGTGCGGGAAACATGCATGGCGACTTGCATAAGCCGCCATGGCCGCCACAAAGATTGCAAGCAGGTCAGGGCCGTTCGCTTGAGCTAGGCCGAACGGGAAGCGCTTGAATATGTGGGCTAAGTCGCCAGCGATAAATAGCCAGCAAACGGAGGTGGAAGGCCCCTACGCTTCCGGTGGCAGTGCAGGCAGGACCATCGCACTCTTGGGGGCAGCCCTAAGCATCACGATCGGCGCAGTAGCGATCGCGGGGTGGGCATTTGGCCTTCCCGTTCTGACCCGCTTTTATGCAGCGCGCAGCGCTATGCAGCCGATAACGGCGCTGTGCGCGATCCTGGCGGGCGCTGGCATTCTGCGAACAAGCAAAACCCGATCAGATCGTTTCTCGTCGAACATCTGTGCCACGGTGATCGTGATCGCCGCAGTGCAGACGCTGGTCGAATACGGGCTCGGCCTAGATCTCGGAACCGATAGCCTGCTCTTCCCGGCCAGCGTCGGAAATCAAGCCATCCCGTATCCCTATCCAGGCCGCATGGCTGCGCCAACTGCTGCGGCGTATCTGCTGATCGGCGCGGGGCTGCTTCTAGCGAAGGTCAGGGGCCACGTTACTGGCCTGCTTCTGTCCGCATGTGCAACGGCAGTCCTGCTCCTCGTGATAGTCGCGCTGCTCGGTTATTTTTACATGGTCGCGCCGCTGACCGGCGTGCTCGGGTTCACCCAGGTGTCCATTCCAACCGCATTGGCGCTTGGGGGCGCGTCCCTTGGCGTTCTCGCGCTTCGCCCCGATGGTGGATGGGTCCGGCTGCTCATCGGCTCCTCTGTCGGCGCGACCGCGGCACGCTGGCTGCTGCCTGTCGTCGTGATCGTGCCGATCGCCGTCGCGTCATTAGCCCTGCGCGGCTCGGAGATCGGGCTTTACCCTTCCGACTTCCGGCTCGCCTTCACTACTGCCGTGACGATCGTGCTCCTCGCCGGCCTCGCGCTCTGGGGGGCCTGGCAGCTCGACCGGCTCGTTGCGGTGCGCCGGACGGCCGAGGCATTGCAGGAGAGTGAGGCGACGCTTCGGGCTTTCTTCGAAACAGACGGGTTGTTTGCTGCGATAATGGAGCAGCAAGGCGAGCACGTCCGCTACCTCAAAGCCAACCCGGCATTTACCCGGCTCTATGGCCGAGCCGATCTCGTTGGTGTGAGCATCGATGAAGTGCAGTCGGCGGACGAGGCGACGGCCATGATCGAACGACTGGCGCACGTTCGCTCCAGCGGGAAGCCCCTGAGCTTTGAACGTGCGCTCGACGGTGAAAGCGGAACACGTTGGTTCTCGGTGACGATCAGCCCGATTGCCGGTCATGCGGGTGAACCGCCACGCTTTGCGACCGCTTCGTTTGAGATCACCGAACGCAAGCGCGCCGAGGTGCAGCAGGAGCTGCTCAGGCATGAACTCGGCCACCGTCTGAAAAACGTGCTGACGGTGGTGCAATCGGTCGCCTCGCAAACGATGCGGCAGGCAAACGACCTGCCAAGCGCCAACCGCGCACTTGCCGCCCGACTTGCGGCACTCGGAGAAGCAACCGATGTCCTGACCGCCCAGTCATGGGAGGCGGCGGACCTGCGCACGCTGATCGGCAAGGCGCTGGCGGCGCATGGCGGCGTCGGTGAGCGCGTGCGGGCGAACGGGCCGGCCATGACGCTGCAGCCGCAGGTCACTCTGGCGCTGGCGCTGGCGCTGCATGAACTCGCCACCAATGCCGCGAAATATGGCGCGTTATCGTCTCCTTCCGGGCATGTGGATGTGGAATGGACCGTCACCGCGGGAACCGATGAAGCTGGCCCGCGCTTCCACCTCCGCTGGCAGGAAGCCGGCGGACCAGAGGTTCGGATACCGTCCCGCCGCGGTTTCGGATCAACCATGATCGAGCGCTCCCTCGCCGCATATTTCAGGGGTGAGGCATCGATCGCTTATCCGCCTGAGGGCGTCATATTCACCCTGGACTGTCCGCTGGCGGAGGCGGGCAGTGTGAGCGAGTTGGCGTAGTGGGACAGAGTAAACCGATCGGGTCCGACACCATCCTCATCGTCGAGGACGAGGCGATCGTTCGCTTCGAGTTGATCGATATGTTCGAGGAAGAAGGCTACCGCGTCTTTGCCGCCGCTGATGCAGATGAGGCCATTGCGATCCTGGACCGGCATGGCGAGGTTCGCATCGTGCTGACTGACATCGAAATGCCGGGGACGATGGATGGGCTGAAGCTCGCGCATTATATCCGGAAGCGCTTTCCGCCGACCCTTTTGCTGGTCGCGTCCGGCCGCAGGAGCGTGCCGGCGGATCAGATGCCGGAGCATAGCGCCTATTTCGCCAAGCCATTCGATCCGGCCGCGTTGCTGCGCAAGATTGATGAGATGACCCGCTAACCTCGGCAGCCTTTGATCTATGATGGGACACGATCGCTCTTCGGAGCGTTGGCTGCACGTGGAGTATTGGTATGTGTCATGTGCTTGTAATTGAGGATGAATGGCTTCTCGCTGAGTACATATCGGACATCGTCGAACGAGCTGGTGCCACATCAATCGATACGGCCACCACGGAAGCAGAAGCAATCAAGGCTGCCATTGCTCATAAGCCGGACGTCATCATGTCGGACGTTGTCCTGGCAGCCGGCCACGGGCCACACGCCGTTCAGACGATTTTTGCGAAATGTGGCGAAGTGCCGGTCATCTTCATCACCGGCACCCCGGCTGATTGTCATCCATGCAACCCGCCGGGGGTCGTATTCGGCAAACCGATCAACGAGCGGCGGGTCATGGAAGCATTCCGCGAGGCGATAGCGGCCTAGCCGTCCAACGCTTCGCGAATTTTGGCTGCCAGCTGATCGATGCCGAATGGCTTTGCCAGGAAGTTCGTACCCGGATCGATCACGCCGTTGTGGACGATCGCATTGCGCGTGTACCCTGTCGTATAAACAACCTTCAGGCTCGGCAGCCTCTTGATCGCCT
Organism: Sphingomonas sp. BE138; assembly: GCF_031456125.1. Classification (NCBI taxonomy): domain Bacteria; kingdom Pseudomonadati; phylum Pseudomonadota; class Alphaproteobacteria; order Sphingomonadales; family Sphingomonadaceae; genus Sphingomonas; species Sphingomonas sp. BE138. The sequence goes on along the minus strand of NZ_JAVDUC010000009.1, from coordinate 28,758 downwards.
CGTCCGCTAGTTGCCGCCCCGTCATCTCGGGCATGACGACATCGGTGAACAGCAGTGTCACATCCTGACCGGCGTCGATCATTGCCAAAGCGGCAGGACCGCTGTCCGCATGAAGGACGGTATAGCCCAGCTCGCGGAGCGCTTCCGTCGAGAAGTTGCGGACCCGCTCCTCGTCCTCCACGACCATGACGATCTCGCCCGGCATGCCGCCACGCGCGATCGCGGGTGTGCGCCGTACCATCGAATGGGTTTCCTCACCGAAGGTACGCGGCAGATAGACCTTGATCGTCGTTCCGTGACCGACTTCCGAATAGATCTTCACATGCCCGCCCGATTGCCGGACGAAGCCGAACACCTGACTGAGACCCAGCCCTGTGCCCTTGCCGACACCCTTGGTTGTGAAGAAGGGATCGAAGGCCTTTGCCAGCACGTCCGCTGACATGCCCGTACCGGTGTCGCTGACCGCAATCATGACATAGTGCCCGGCCGGCATCTCGGCATCCAGCGCATAGTCGGCATCAACGTTGGCATTGCCGGTTTCGATCGTCAGGCGCCCGCCAGCGGGCATCGCGTCGCGAGCGTTGACCGCGAGGTTGACGATAACATTCTCAAGCTGAACCGGATCAGCGAGCGTCTTCCACAGGCCCGGGGTCAGCACCGTTTCGAGCCGCACGCGCTCGCCCAGCGTGCGGGCGAGCAACTCTGCCAGACCGTTGACCAGGCGATTGGCATCGATGCTTTCGGGCGCCAGCGGTTGCTGCCGCGAAAAAGCGAGCAGCCGCTGGGTCAATGCCGCAGCACGTGTCGCTCCCTCCATGGCACCGTCCATGAAGCGTTTGATGTCGGTTTCACCGCGATCGAGCCGGCGCTGCGCGAGGTTGAGGCCGCCGATGACGACGGCAAGCATGTTGTTGAAGTCGTGCGCGATGCCGCCGGTGAGTTGGCCAACCGCCTCCATCTTCTGAAGCTGGCGCAATTGCGTCTCGGCAGCGGAGCGCGCTGTCGCCTCGCTCTTGATCTCGGTACTGGCCTCGGCAAGTGCCGCGCTTTGTCGATCCACCAGTTGAGCGAGCCGAAGCACCGCTTCGGCACGTTCGACGGCAAGCCATGTCACGTCCGCCACCTCCCTGGCCAATGCGATTTCAGCAGGCGTCCAATGACGTACTTCGGCGTGGTGCAGGTAGATGCCCGCGTGCCAGACGCCTTCGCGCATCAACGGTACGCACACACCCGAGAGCACCCCGCGGTCCGCGAACGGTAAAAAGTCACCCTCATCGTCATGTCGGCTGTCGCTGAACACGAGCGTCTTGCCACGTCGCCGCGACTGCTCTGCACGTTCGCCGAAGCGACTGACGGGATCGACCCCCGTCAACGGAGCCAATGTTCCGTCTGTCCAGCTTGAGCCATGACGGAGCTGCTTGGCGCCCATCAACCGGTAATAGCCCACTCGGTTGATGCCGAGGCGGCGTCCCAGCATTTCGGCAGACAGACGGATGATCGCTTCAGGGTCGGTCAACTTGCGCTGGCCTACCGTCAGCTCGATCACGAATTCACGTTCTGCTTTGGCCGCGATCAGTGCAAGGTCAGCCACCATGCGCTCGCTGATGTCGAAGCTGACGCCCGGGAAGCGGATGCATTTGCCATCGTCGTCGAAAATGCAGCGCCCTTGTGCCGAGACCCAACGGATCGCGCCATCCTTGTCCAGTAGCCGGTATTCGGACGAAAAGCTCCCCTCTCCCGCCATCACCTTTTCGATCTCCGCCTGCACGCGGGGAAGGTCGTCGGGATGGATGCCGCCGAAAAAATCCGCGATCGGGGCACCCTTCGCGGCGTAGTCGGGATCGACGCCGTAGAGGGTCGCGAACCGTGTATCTGCGGTCAGCCGATCGTTGCAGACATCCCAATCCCACGCGCCGATACTGTTGCCTGCAGATAATGCGAGTTGCAGCCGTTCGTCAGCGGCATCGCGGTCCCGCTCAGCGACGACCCGTGCTGTCGTTTCACCGGTGACGCAGAACAGCCCGGCAATGCTGCCATCATCGTAGAAGGCGGGCGAATAGGTAAAGGTCCACCAGCTTTCCTCAGGCACACCGCCGCGGCTGAGATCGAGCGGCATATCCGTCATCGTCTTCGTTTCACCAGCCAGCGTCGCATCCACGAGCGGCTCGATCTCCGTCCATATACTGGCCCACACTTCGCGGAAGGGACGGCCGAGGGCGCCATCGAGCCGCCAGCCAAGGATCGGCCGGTAGGCATCGTTGTAGAAGCATAGCAGATCTGGCCCCCACGCGAGGAACATGGGCGTTGGACAGGCCAGCAATAACGCTAGTGTCGAGCGAAGCGCGGGTGGCCAATCTCCTATCGGACCGAGTGACGTGTCGGACCAATCACGGCCGATGATTTCGGCTCCGGTGACGCTGGTGTTGCTTAGTGACATGTGCCTGATAATTCTGACGTATGTGGGGTTCGCTCTCTTCCTAGACACCTTGAAGAAAGTTTACAGCCCGTGCGCTTCATATCGCGCCTGCGCCGTGCCGTCGCAATCCGACAGCCCGATACGTGGCTTTCGCGGGGAGGTGTCCCGTTTCATGCCGCTACAGGTTTCGAGACACCGCGGCGGTTCCCGTTTTTGATCCCCAATGGGAATGCCTCCGCCGTCTCGATCGCCGTTCGTTTTCGGGAATGATGCCGGCGCCGGTTGCGATACCATGATCGGCCAAGTGGCATGTCCCCATTCGACATGGCAGGGGTGATCCGAAAGATCGCCCGGGATACCAAGCATGTCCGATTGCCGGATCGCACACCTTTCCATCACGAGGCACGAGGCACGCTCCCCCGATCCAAGCGAGGCTTGCCTTTGGCTCGGTTACTTCATCGAAGAGGCGCTTGAACGTGGCTGGAATGAGAACGAGCTTCCGCCTGACGCCATGCAGTTTGCCGCGCTATGGGATTATCATGGCGAGCGCGCCAATGGCGGACACGCTCAATATTATGAGAACAGGGACGGCGATCTAACCGCGCTGAGGAACGGATCGGAACTTCTTGGCCGGATTGGTCTGAGCCAGCATGGCAAGCTGATCGATCGCTTTATAGAGGTCGCAAATACAAATGAAGATTATATTCACGAACTTTATGTCAGCGGCAACAATCAGGATGTGAAAGCTATATTCTACGATCTCGATGACTCGTTTGCGGAGTTGGAGATAAGCGAGGGCAAGCTCCTACATCATCTTCATGACTGGGTTTTGCAGCAAAGTTGGGTCGTTGTTGATGGTGCGGATGGCCCGGCCAACACCGATTGGTTGCGGCACATCGTTCCCGAGCCTCCACTGCGCGCAGCCCGCATGGCTGCACGCGAGAGACGCCGTCACGCTGAACATCACGGGTCGATGATGGCCCTGATCCAGAAGCTCTGGCGTCGTTAATTACTGGCCTACTTCCCGCATCCGGCTTCCCGAAACTCGATCGTTTTTGAGACGCCGGCAGGCACGGTTCTGGTCATCCTGTCTGCTGGCGGACGTACTCGCCGAGGCCGCGCGCGACGAGCTCGTCGTTGGAGAGGCGAGGGCCTCGCTTCAGGCGCTGATTGCCCAGTTTGCGGCGATCCAGCTTCGGCCCAGGGGGCACGGGCGAGGGGGCCTTGAACATCCCGGCGGGCTGTGCGGTACGCGCAGGCTCGTTGTTGTTGCGCTTGGCGTGGTGCGGCTGCACCTGCTGGATGGCGTGAGCGAGGGCCAGTGCCGCATCGAGGTGCTTGTTGTCGACCACCGGCGCCTGGTTCACGCGGCGCATCTTGTCGAAGACGCGGTAGGGCAGGACTTCGCCGTCGTGCTGGATCTCGAGCCGGCCATCCGGATACTCGCACACATCCACCTTCTTGCGGGCGAGGCCCTGTGCGACCGGGGACGGCTCCAGGATGAACATCGCCTTGTTGTAATGGAGGGTGAGGGCGCCGGTGACGGTGCGCTGCTCGCGCCAGACCATCTCGGCCTCGAGGTTCTCGTGGATGGCGAGCGGCCGGTGCAGATCGCGCGGGTCGAAGGGCGCCTTGGCGAACCGTTGATTGTGCTGCGCCATGTAGAAGGGGAGGAAGGCGTTGGCTTCGTCGATGGTGTTGATGCGGTGGAGCCGCATCGCCTTCACGAGCCGGTCCTGCAGCGTGGCATTGGCGCGCTCGACACGGCCCTTCGCCTGCGGTGAGTTCGCGCAGATCAGCTCGATGTTCAGCCGGTCCAGCGCGCGCCCGAGATGGGTCATCCCATCGCCATTTGCCGAGGCCGTGTTGTTGCGGAAGGCGCTGTGCTTGTCCGTGTAGAAGGCGACCGGCTTGCCGTGCCGCTCGAGATACGTCCGCGTCGCGCGCATGTACGAAAAGGTACTCTCACTCTCGACCATCTCGAGGTGCATCAACTCGCTCGTCGCGTCGTCGATGAACACCAGCAGCGTGCATTGCGGGCCGCGGTCCTCGAACCACCAGTGTTTCGAACCGTCGACTTGGACAAGCTCGCCGCGACAGTCACGCCGGTAGCGGGGCTGATAGGGGCGAGGACGCCTTGCGGCGCGGTCCTTCCAAAGGCCAGCCTCCATCATGATCTGACGCAGCGTCTCGCACGAGAGGCCCAGACCGTGCCGCTCGGCGAGTTATTCGCGCGCGAGCGTCGGGCCGAAGTCGGCATAGTTTTCCCGCACGAGCGCGACGACTTCGGCGCGGAAGGCGTCGCTGTACCGGCGGTTGCTCGGGCGTCCGCGCTTGCGCGACACAAGACCGGCAGCGCCTTCCCGTCGAAGTCGATCGAGCAGCCGGTAGATTTGCCGCCGTTGGAGGCCCAGCAGTTCCATTGCGTCCGCAATCCGGATCTCGCCGCGGTCGAGCCGCATTAGCGTGTCGAACCGGGTGATCTCAGCAGCACTCATTGTCAGCACCGTCATACCATGCGCGTCCTCGTTGCCGAGGAAGGCTATGACACCGGCGACCCGCCGACAGCACCGTCAGTGCCGTTTCTATCTAGCGGAGTGGTGTCATTTGTATTTGGCGCTTACATTCTTTCAGAGCGATAACATAGGTTATGTAAAACAGAGCGTCTAACGGCGCTGTAAAGCTGCGTCCTTTTGGTGGGACGCGGTGCGATTGGCGCGCGCCCGCGATGCAGCTTGCCGATGTTTCTATATCGTAACTCTGTCGGAGTTGGAACCATGGAATATACTGGTTTGGTGTTCGTAATCTCGGTCCTAGTCACCGCCTCCATAACCATTCTCTACCAGGGTGGTGCGGTGAGTTTGAAGGTAACCGCCGTGGTTGCAGGGCTCGGCTTCTGCGGCATGATCGGAGCAGCAAGCATGGCTCCGCCTTCGAAACCGCTGACGTGCGAAGAGATGGCCAAGCGAAAGGCCGAGGCTGACGGCTACGTGGTTGGCCTCGCCAGCGGGATGATGATGCCCCGCTAAATTCGACGCACACGGCGCCTCTCACAAGCGGCGGATACGAAAATGGGGCCGAAACCGATAGCAGCGGCCCCGACCCCATCATCAAAGGATCCTCCGTCGAAACGGCGGATAGACCGATTAAACGCGAGTGCGTCGAATCCGGTCCGCTCCCTTTGATATACCCAACATGTTCAACAATCCATGAACGGACGCGCTGCGGTGCGTGCCGTGACAGGACGTGCCAGACGAGTACCGCGCCATGCTCAACACAGCTTCTACCTGCCGCTCACTGGCGTCCTTCGAGAACGCCTATGCCGTCGCAATCCAACTGCGCGAAGCGACCGGCGTCGACCAATTCGTCGTTCGCACCGGCAACGCTACTCAACCCTTCCGCGTATCGCGGCAGAGGCCCCAGGCGCCCGAGACCATGCAGGTACTGGTCGCCTGAAGACAGATCAGCTGCTCGCCTGCGTTCGCGCCATCAGCTGCGATGCGGTGACGCCTTCGCAGAGCGCCTCATCGGTCATGTAGGTGATCGGCAGGTTCTCGTCGCGGACGACCGCCGCCATACGGCCGCGGCGATACGCGAGGCTCTTGAGCCACGCGAGGTCCTCGAGCGCCAGCTGCAGGGGCGTCACGTCCAGCAGGTGCCACAGACGCATCTGGAACGGGCTCTGCGCCTTCAGGATCTCGGCGACCTCCTCGAAGCCGACACCCTCCTCGACACCGTTGCTATGATCGTGCGCCAAGGCCGCGAACGCTTCCTCCAGCTCACGGATAGCGAAATAGGCGATGTCCAGGCCGACGCCGATGGTCGCACCGGCCAGCACCCGGCGATCGACCGACAGCTGCGGATCGTTCAGCGCATCCAGAAGCGGCAGATCGTAATCATAGCCGCGCATCGCGTCCTTCAACTTCATGGTCGTCCTCCTGTGGCGCGTATTGAACATAACGTGAACAGGGTGCGCAAGTCTTTTTCTTCATACCACGTAGATCCCACAGGATGAATTTTGCCGGGAACATCATCACTGGTGGCACCAGGTCGCCGCGCTTGACCGCGCAGCCCTATGAAGGTCACACACATCTCACACGTTGGAGGTTCGGAATGCACGTTTTGCTTATTCTGGGGATCGCCATCGCGATGGGAGCCGGCTTGTGGAACATGCGCGCTGCGATGCGAGCAGGCCGCGGAGCAGACTGGCGCACCAACAGGGACGGACTTCGCGCACCCGGCTCCTCGCAGAGCTTCACGCTCCTCAGCATGGTTGGACCTACCGTTATCATCGCTTTGGCAGCGTTTGGTGTGCCGCTTCTGGTCCTGCTTGCTGCGGGACTGGCCTATGCGATCACGTTCGTGGTGCTGGCGGTACGCGAGCGTCGTCTGTCCGAAACATACTATCGCGGGAACGTCGGCATAACGTCGTGAGGATGTACCTCCCCTCCCCCCGACTGTCCGGCGCTCGACCGCGTGACGGTCGTTGGAAAATCGACGCGTGTTAGGGGACTTTGCTCCAAATCAAGGGTTTGAGGGGAATGGAACCCTCAACGATCCCTTTCGCGCTTGTCGTCGATGATGACCCTATCATCCTTATGGACGCGTGCGGCATCCTCGAGGATGTTGGGTTTCGCTGTCATTCGGCCGATCATGGCGATGCTGCGAAAGCTATGCTCCCCGATCACGCCGAAGGCATCACGCTCCTCTTCTCTGACGTCGAGATGCCAGGAGAGACGGACGGCTTTGCCCTCGCTCACCATGTCGCGGCGCGGTGGCCGTGGATCGAGATTGTCATCGCAAGCGGTCGCATCAAACCGAACGATGGCGACATGCCGGAGAAGGCGACGTTCATCGGCAAGCCGTTCTCCGCGGCGCTAGTACGGAACCACCTTCGCGAGAAGCTACCCGACGGGAAGAAACCTGAGCCGTTGAAAGCCGCTGTCTGATCGGACCAAATCGGACTTGGCTTTGCCCCGCCTTCCCGTATGTTCACGCAACTATCAACGGGAGTGCCGGATATGGCCACGCCGCGCCGCGACCGCTTCGTCGTTCCGAAGACGACGGGACGCGATTACCTCAACGCCTTCATGCACCTCCTTGAGGCAGCTTATTGGGCTGGGATCGTCGGCGCGCTCGTTTACGCCGACGTCGACCTCTGGGTCTGGGCAGTAGCGGGCTTGCTTGCTGGCCCGCCCTACATCATCGGCACCGCGATAATGCGTAGGCGCCTCGGCATTCTGCGGAGGGTCTGAACGGATGCAGCAGCCCCATGGGCGCACTATCCGGCTGACAGCCATCGCCCTCACGTCTGCGGCCCTTACCGGAGTGTTCGCGGTCTATTTCATCCCCGTCGGCCCCAAAGAAGAGCGCGCCGCGACCGTGCTGTCCAAGACCGGCCCGCAGGGTCAGGCGGCGTATCGCGCCGCTTGGTCCGATGGCCGCCTCACCCGCGCGGACATGTACGAGATCCGCGACGCTTCGGGTCACGAGATCGACAATTGGGTCGATATGTCGGGCCGAACGAGCTGACGCCGCTCGATCACCTCACCAGCGGACTACCACGATCGCAACTGCCAGGATCAGCGGCAGCATCGTCTCCACGGTCCCGATCGCAGCGGTCGCGAGGCGCAACCGCCTCAATCGGCGAGACGGCAACGTCGGGATAGCCCGAAGCGTCTCCGGTACGGCCGTGAGCTCCGTCAGCACCAAGGCATAGCCAAAAGCCAGCGCGACGATGATGCCACCTATCGCAGCAACAGCGGATGGCGGACTGATTGCGATGCCCGCGATCGCTACGGCGACTGCACCACCGAGCAACCCCGCAGCCGCAACATATTGGCGCAACAAGGCGGTGGCATCACGCTCGGCGGACGGATGGGCGATGTTGTCGATGCGCTGATCGCGCGCGCGCCATGCGTCGGCGAACAGGTGCCAGGTCGTAGACGGCCTCACTACCGTATCCATGCTGCATCTTCCTCGAGGGCTGGCATAGCCCTCCCTGAAACCAAAGGGGTCGGCAAGCGCCGGCCCCTTTTTTTGCCTGCGGACCGCTCCCGCGAGCGACACCGAAATAGCAGCGTGTCACCCGCCGGCCGTGCGGATAGACCAAGACATGATTATCGCAGCAGACGACATCGTCGACTGGGTTTCGGATCGCGGCGATCTCCTGATCGCAGCATGGACCCCGCAGATCGCGGCAATGACCGACTGGAAAGTGCCCTATGCCGAGGCGCTCGCCGGTGAGCTTCATGACGGGATGGTCACGTCACTCCTGCGCGGAGGCACCGAGGCAAACTTCCTCAACCTGGTCGCGAGGAGTAACACCGGGCTCGCCCCTCGAACGGAGCGCGACCTCGCCGAGCGCTTTTTCGGCGTCACGCTGAAGCTTGCTCGCGCTGCCCACCGGCACGCGCAGGACGGCAAGGCGACCGCCCTCCCCTTCAAGTACGGGACGATCGTCGGCGACGCCCGCAAAGATCCCTCGCATCTTCCGCTGGCCAACGTGCTGCTCCCCCGCGAGCATCCGTTCTGGACGCGGTGGCAACCGCCGTTCGGTATGGATTGTCGCTGCGGGACCATCGGCATGACGAACGGCCAGCTTGCCCGGTCCGGCCGGAGCATTACCCCCGACGAGGCACTGCCTGCGATCGAGGCGCAGCTGCGCGACACCTGGCCCGCCGATTTTCGACCGCTGCTCGACTTCCGACAACCGCCGGCGCCCGCGACGCCTCCACAGCCGACGATCACTTTGTCGCAGCGGCAGCTCGACGACATTCTATCCCCTTTCAGGCCTGATACCGACTAACCTATCAGGCCGTGGCGCGATCGCAGCTAGTCAGACAGCATCGCCTCTGCGTGATGCGGCCTCGTTCACCCAGCGGCCAAGCAATGCCTGCCCTGCGGTGACCACCGCGCCGCCCATGCCCAAAGCGAGAAAGGCACCGAGGGCAACAGCCAGTGGCTCAAGGCGGCCGGCAAAGGTGGCGCGCGCGAGATCAACGGCCCAGAGCGCGAAAATGACATCCACCGCGACCAACGCCGCAAGGATGCAGAAAGAAACCGTCAGACGTAACTTCATTCGCCTGCTCCTATTAAGCAGCGTACCGCAGACGCGCGGTAACCGCATACTTATCGCACAAGCAGCGCCGATTGCGAACGAGCCAATTGATAACATTGGGCCGTGCCTCGATAGACGATGGTGCGTCAGCGTTTGGCGTCACCACAGCCTGTTAAATACGCGTTCAAGAGGGCGGGAAACCGGCCTCGGCCAAAATATCATACCCTGTTACGTGCCGCGCGATCATTATGCTTTTCGGGACGAGCGCGAACATAAAAAGGAAGAACGATATCAGGCCGCCTGCATAATGATTTGCCAGGAGGAATAGCGGCAGCGAAATTATGCCTGCAAGCATAAAGGCTGCGATCCCCCGAAGTGCCTTGTTCATCCAACAGACTCCCATCGCGGACTTGATGATTACCAGTTCGGCCCGAAGGCTGGAAGAGGTCGATGGCGCGCGATCACCATGGGTGGTGGCGCACGAGGGTTGATTGCTCGCTTCGGCTTTCTTGCCGCCGGCTACGTGGCTACGTTGACGACCATGGAGGACAGCGCCGTGCAGCCAATCGAACGCGACACCCGACCGCAGTCTCTTGAGGACGTGGAGCGGAGCATGCGGCGCATCACCGATCGCTATACCTGGAAGCGGGTCTTCCTGTTCGCCGCCTTGTTCATCTGGCTCTTCAATGCCTATGCCGCCCAGCCCTACGTCGACGGGCGATCGTACATCGCCGTTTGGGTCGTCGCCTGCATCGGTTGCTGGACGGCGTCGGGCTGGCTGCTTGACCTGCCCCGGCTGATGTTCCCGGAGGTAGAGGCCTTCCGGCACCTGCGCCGCCCAGCGCCGCGCCAATAGCCGAGCGCTTCCTCCATCGGCATCGATCAGATGATCGACACGCCAACCTCAGCGGCGAACACCATCAACCCGGGCTCGCCGAAATACTGCGCGTAACCGGGCCGCGGCTCGGGCGCCGAGTTCACGAACCGAGCGGGCTGACAGCGCCACCCCCTGCTATGAGGCCGAAGCGCCGCGCGCGGGAGCCATGCGATCAGAGCTGGCGCATGGGCGTCTTGTGACGTGAAGAACGGCATGGCGAGGATCAAGTCATCGTGGAAGGCGGTCAGCCGGCCCACATAGCCATAGGCGCTCTTGTCGGTCTTCTCGTCGCTCGCGTACTTGCCCTTGACCTGCACCGGCCGGACGATCGTCGTGTTCGTGGCGGGGCGACTGACGATCATGTCGAAGCCGTTATCGCGGCGAGGGAAATAGATATCCCACCCTGCGTCGGCGAGGACGCCGGCGACGTACATCTCCGCGAAATAGTCGCGCACGCGAGCTGGTGGCTCATAGCCGGGCGATGCCGTTTCGTTGATCTCGGGTTCGCCAGTCACGTGCAGTTTCCTTGCCCCTCGCATGACGGACATGGTGGCTGCATCTCGGCATAAGGGGAAGATGGGTGCTGGCCATCCCCGCCCGATGGGCGGGGCCGGGCTCTAGTCGGCAAGAGCCGACCGGAGCCCCGCAAGAGCGGGTCTCCGCCCTGACGGGTGACGATCCCTTGTCCGGGTCCCGGAGACGCTCCCACGGCGCTCCTGAGGCGATCTGCGCGGATGTGGGAGGCTTGCCCCTCCCCTGGCCCCAAATGTCACGCGCGCACGACGTTCATCGCTGGCAGCCTTCGGCTGTTGAATCATGCGCTAAGCGCATGATGAGTGCTTTGTGGGCCTATGTTCTCATCGCACCCTGCGCCGTCTCCCAGTGTCTCGGCGTGCCAGACCCGTCCGACGGGGTCGGCGTCAAAGGGGAATTGCCCGCAAGCGGGCAATGCTTTTGTTTGTTTGAAGACGCCTCAACAAGAATACCGGGCCTGACGGCCCTACGGTTTCCACCGCTAAAGCGGCGGAGCCTCCGTCATTCATGTTGACCCCGCCGGCCGTGCCTGCCTCTTGAGCCCCTGCGAGGACGGCTCCGGGTGCGATGAGAACAGAGGCCGGGCCTTGCCCATCAGCACAGTAAAAGGTGAATTGATCGCTTGGGCGATCAATGCGTCTTTGATTTGTTTATTTACGCTCCCTAGTCGGGAGCTATTTATGCTCGGACTCACCGTGTACGATGACTTTAGTGTCAAGAAAACAATGCGCTTCAATACTTAGAGGGGAGGGGGTAAAAGAAAGATGCCGGAAGGGGAAAGGCCCCAAGTACCGGCAAACAGGGGGAGAGGCCCCCGCAAACAGGAGTTAAGATCATGAACATCGGTTCCTTCAAGTCGGTCAATGGTCAGCTGCTCGGTTCGGTCGCGACCGCCACGATCGACCTCGCTCGCTTGGGTCTCCGCCCGGTCGAGAGCACCAACGAGCGCGCGCCCGCCTTCGAGATCATGGTCCTGAACGTCGCGAAGCGTTGGGTTCAGATCGGCGCGCTTTGGGAAATGACCAGCAACAGCAGCGGCGAGAGCTTCTATCAGGGCAAGCTGGACGACCCGAGCCTCCCCGAGCCGCTCCAGATCATGCTCTTTGGCGATGCCGAGGAAGGTTATCGCGTCGTCTGGAACCGCCCCACCGCGCGCCGCGAGAACCTCGACGGCAGCCGCACCGGACGCCGCACCCGCGCCAACACCGGCGACGACTTCGCGGGCAATGCGACCGCCGATGGCCAGATCGCAGACGCCAACGTCAACGACCCGGATTACGTCCCGCAGATGTAACCCCGACCGAAGCGGGCGGGGAGAGGGGTGCAACCCTCCCCCGACCCTAGCCGCCACCATTTGCCAAGGATTGACGCCATGACCAAGGAAACGACCTCCACCCGCTTTACCAGCTTTGCCGCGATGGGCGAAGCCCTCACCGCGCGCGACAACGTGACGGGCACCGCAGCGGACGACGCTTGCGACCCGCGCACCGCCGACATTGCCGAGAGCATGGCCGAGGAAACCGCGACGACGAATTTTCAGGAAGCGTTTGGCGACGTTGGCGCGCTTTCCATCGTGGAAATGGGAGGCGACCGGCAGGAACTCGACATGCCCGAGCCGATCGAGGCGCAGCACGATTGCGCGGCGATCATGGCGACCCTTTTCGACCTGTTCCGCGATACCCGCCTAGAGGCGAGCGCGCAGGCGATCGCATGGGGCTTCGTCAACTCGTTCCACTACGAGGCGCAGAAGCTGGAACGCGAGGAAGACCGGCTTTGCGCCGACCTTGGCGAGATGACGCGCCGTTACGATCCGTCGGAGATTTACGCGGTCGAAATGGAGGAATTGCAACTCCGCGCCCAGACCAAGACGGAACAGCGCGCCGCTATCGAGTGCATGCGCGATTATGCCGCCGACTGCTACCGCGCGCAGACCGGCCACCCATGGTCCCCGGCGCGCGGATCGAAGGTTTCGAGCGGAGGCACCGCCAGCCAGATCGCCGCAATCGACTTCCTCAAAGCGCGCGCGCAGGATCACCGCGAGAAGCGCAACCCCACCGGCCCGCTTGTCGTCTTTTCGGGCGGCGCAGAGTGGCACGACTGGCAACAGCTTTGGGACCGGCTCGACCAGATCAAGGCGCGCATCCCGCACATGACCTTGTGCACGACCGCGCAGCGGAAGGGCGCGGACGCAGCCGCCGCAGCATGGGCCGCAAGCCGAGACGTCACGGTTGTTGCCTTCACGCCCAATTCTGCCCGCTATGGCAAGCGCGCGGGCTTCGTTCGCAACGAACAGCTTGCCGCCCTTAAGCCGGTCGAGGCAATCGTCTGTCAGGGTTCCGGGCTGCAATCCAACCTGTTGCAGGTGTTGAAAGCCGCCCGCGTCCCGACCCACGCTTTCCGCATCGACGGACAGGCCCCCGCCCCCGTCGCAACCAAGCGCGCCGCGTTCGGTTGAACCCATCGGGCGGCGCGCTCCCCCCTACGCGCCGCCCCTCCCCTTTCCTTGGCAGGAATGACTAGGCCAGCGACGGGAAATCCCCGGCGCTGGCCCCTTTTCGCCACCGTCGCTTTGTGGGGGAAACCCTACTGGTTTCCCCCACGCCAGGTGACCGGGCGCGCACTGCCTTGGCACGGCCCCGTCGGGCCGCGCCTGGTCAGCGCGCGCCCGGTCACCTTCCCCCTTCCGGTATGGCGCTGCCGCAGGTTCGCGGGAGCGTCGATGATCGCGCCAAACCGGCCCGCCCGGCGGTAAGGGCAGACGGAGTGAAGCGGGATAGCGCGATGTTGGTGGCAGGCAGGCTAGGCGCGAATTTGCCCATGCTCGACGCGGTTTCCGCAGGAAGCGAGCGGGCAGCTGACGACTGCGCCGACGCGTCGTCTCTGTCCCTGAGACCCCCTGCCCCGGCACCCCGCTCGCTCGCATCGGTCCGGCCCTTCGGCCTCCCCTTGCTACGCCTCGGCCGGGGAAGCGCCAGAGCGGGCATCGAGCCCGCCCTGGCGCTGCTGCCGCGGAATAATTTGTCTCTCTGTAGTCCCATGGTGGCGGCCGGGGCGACAGGCCTCAAGGACGGCGGGGCCCCACCATTTTGCTCCGCAAAATCGTGACCCCCACCGCCGCTGACGCGGCCGCTTTGCGGTCCTTGACCCCTGCCACCCCGGCCACCGGGAGGACTTCGTCATCGACGAAGGAGGCTCACATGCACAACGTTCTGGAAATCTACGGCTACGACCCCGACCCGTTCGGTATCGACCAGATGGACGACGCGGAGCTGAGCAGCCGCGCGCGGTGTCTCACCACGGAGATTGGCTCGCTGAAACGCCGGCTCGAGCGGTTCGAGGACTTCCTCGACCGGATTGATCTGGCGGCACTCGGAGAGGCGACCCTCGAGGAGATGATCGACCGCGCAGGCGGGGACGACTGGCGACTGCGCGAGGCTGGCGTCGAGCTGGACGACATCGAGCGCTCGCTATCGTGCAGGCAGGCGGCGATGGCCGAGTCTGATCGCGTCGACGCCTCGAACAGCACCAGCAATTGGCCTTGAGACGACTGAGGGGGCCACGCGCCCCCTTTTTCATCGTGACCGCCGCCCCGGCTCGCTCGCATCGGTCCGGCCCGTCGGCCTCCCCTTGCTACGCCTCGGCCGGGGAAGCGCCAATGCGGGCATCGAGCCCGCCCTGGCGCTGCTGCCGCGGGGTAAACCCTCTATCTCAAGTCGTCCCAGTGTGTCGGCCGGTACGGCGAGCCTCAAGGACGGCGGGGCCCCACCATTTTGCTACGCAAAATCGTGACCCCCACCGCCGCTGACGCGGCCGCTACGCGGTCCTTGACCCTCGCCACCCCGACCGACGCATGATCTCCGTCATGAAGACAAAGGAGGAACGGTTATGCAGGTTCTGTTGTTTCGTGCTCTGAAGGACGCTAATGTCGATGACGACAAGGCGGCTGCCGTAGTGGCAGCGATCGAGGAGCACGTGGACGTGGCAGTCGGTCAGGCAAATAAGGCGCTCGAGGCGAAACTGACGGGCATCGACAGCAAGATCGAGACGACGCGCTCGACGCTGACCATCTGGTTCGGCGTACAGACCGCGCTTCTTGCACTGCTCGGCGCTGCCGCCATCTGGAGCAACTTCCTCAAATAACTTGGCCGGGACGCAACGCTCTCCGGTTGCCAGATTTCAACAGGCCGCTCGGTGATCCGGGCGGCCTTTTTGCTGTCTGCGATCCGCGCGCCCTACCCGGCTCGCTCGCTGCGGAGCGGCCCCTTCGGGCCGCCCTTGCTACGCCTCGGCCGGGAAGCGCCAGAGCGGGCATCGAGCCCGCCCTGGCGCTGCTGACGCACCCATAAAGCCATTCTCCAGCACGCGCGTCGAAACGCTGCCCGCGCCCAGCATCAAGGGGCCGGGATCATCGCCGGAGAGGAGAGAGAAAGGGTGACGCAATTTCAACGAAGGAGGTCGAGATGACCATCACGTTCCGCGTCGACGACGGCCACAATGTCCTGTCGCCCTCACCCGCCGTCATCACCCCCGACCAGCCCGGCGCGCTTCGCGATCTGCTCAGCGATCATACCGCCCGAACAGGCGATGCGATGGTCATACCGATCCACGGCGATCCGGCCGCCGGGGCGTTCGAGATCGAGGTCCGCGTGTGCCCTCTCGCACTCGCTTCGATCGCTCGCTGCTTCGACCACGATCCTGCCGTGATCGCCGTCATCGACGAGGCGCAGTTTCGCGCGCGCCGCGCGCGCGTCTGGCAGGAGGAACCGAGCGGCGATCTGCGGCTCGGCCTTGGCCTAAATCCCGATGGCGCACCTGAATTGGAGGTCGCCAACGGGAACGCCTTCGCCCTTCTCGCCAGCCTCGGTCTGGACGAGGAATCGTGCGGTGCGATCCCGCTGTCGCAGCTTCGACAGCGGCTCATGGATCCGCGCATCCGGCGACGGCTCGACGAGGATCCCCAGATGTCTCGCTACGTCGAGGCGCTGACCACCATGGCGGCGCTGAAACCCGTCGAGGGGGAATACCACCTCGCATGGGCCTGACGGCCCGGCGAGGCACGCTCAGCGACCCGCAGGGACGCCCAGCCTACCAGCTGGCGCGTCCCTTTTTTTGCTTGCGAACCTCAAGCCGGCTGCGCCGCGTCCTGACCAGAAAACAGAATGGCCGCATGAGGTAGCAGCCCCATGCGGCCATCGCCGTGACCATCGGTCTCGAACCGGCTCAGGCTTCCGCCATGAGCCGCTTCTCGACCTCGTCGACGCCAAGCGTCTTCACCACCTTCATCAGCCCCTCCAATCGATCGAGCGGGACCTTGAACAGCCCTGCCTTCTCGACTGCTCCGACAGCCGCCTCCCGCACCTTCGCCTGATGCGCCTGACGGCGCTCAGCGAGCTTGCGTTCGTCGGCCGCGATCGCGGCCAGTTCAGCGTCTAGTGACTTCGCCATAGTGTGCCCTTTTCGGTACGGCTGATTGGCTCTGAACGGGACGAATATACCAACCGATGAGCCGCACAGGAAGCCACTAGAACGACCATGGAGCAAACCCTTGGCTCTCTTCCTGCCAGAGGACCTTGACCCCGGCGCGCAGCGCCCTTCAGGCAGCTGCTTTCCGCCTAGCGGCGGATTGGGTCCCGGCGGAAACCAGCGGGGATCCCAAGCCGTCTCGAAGGACCGGAACACCCAGAGCAATACGAAGGAATCGGGACTTCAGTAGAGCACACCCTACGCAAGCTTCGCTTGCCATTTTTCCCGGTTTTCTGCGGGTTTCAGAGGCTACACTAGGCGATCCCACTCGACTAGTTTTTGATCCCATCCGATCCCGCTTGAAAAACCGCAGAAAACCGTCGTTTTTTCGGGATCGCCTGGGATCGCTTTTTTGCCCGAACGTCATGTAGCGATTGCCAACGGTCACCACCGTAGCTTATACCGCTCTCGTCGCAGAGCCCACCAACCTCCCTGCTAGGAGGTTGGATTGAAACGCCCGTTTGTACAGCGAACCGTCCGGTTCGACCCACACCAGTTCGCCCAACTGGAGGAGCTTGCTGAACAGCAAGGTCGATCCATTGCTGACGCCCTGCGCCTGGCGATCGCACACTACATTTCGGGCCAACAGATCCTTTCCGAGAGTCAGCTCAGGCACCTCCGTGTGACCGAGTTCATCCAGATCGCCATGGATGCGATCATCCGTGAGGACCACCCCGACCTCCGCGACCATTTGATCGCCCAAACCGACCTTCGGATGGAGCAGTATCATGGCGCGCGATGACTCCAAGGGCATGCGGCGTGACATCCGCAACGACGGCCGTCCCATCCCCCAGGAACACCACTCGGCGCGAGGCGAGCTACCCCGCAATTCCGGCAACTTCACGCGTGGTTCGCAGCTCCTGAACACCCAGGTGCTGATGTGGCTGCAGGGGGCCAAATTGCCGATCCTGATATGGCTCGGCGTGTTCGCCCTTGCCTACGTCATCATCCTCTCCATCACGCTCGACGAGAACAACGTCCAGCTGATCTGCATGCGGGTGCTGGCGGGTCTTTGGGATTGGGTCGCTCTCGACAATCTGAAGCAGGTCGATCTGCGGATGCCCGACAACAGTCTGCACCGCACGATCATGGGCTATGTGCCCTACGTTCCGGAGGTCGCCCGAGCGTGGACGAAAGCCGTGCGCGGGGTGATCGGATCGGCCATGATCGCGTCCTGCGTCACCGTGCCCCTCGCCATCTGGTACGTCGACTTTTCCAAGCGCCGCGGCAAGGCAATGGTTCAAGAGCGTCACGAGCGCGGCGCGATGCTGGTCGAGCGCGATGTCCTCTACGCCGAGATCGTCCAGCACAACAAAATCGAGTTCGTGAAAGAGGCGCAGAGCCTATTCCCGAACAAGACGCCCGAGCAGGTCCTGAAGCTGCCGTTCGGAGCCCGGAAGGCGGGTGGCATCCACCACCCGTACACGATCGCCGGCATCCCCTACCCGCACCGCCTCGAGCAATCCCATTCCCTGCTTCTCGGCACGACCGGTGCCGGTAAGACGACCGCTCTTCGCAAGACCATCGCACAGATCCGTCAGCGCCAAGACAGCGCCGTCGTGTTCGATCTGACGGGCGCCTATGTCGAGGCCTTCTACGACCCCGAGCGGGACACGATCCTGAACCCGATGGACGCGCGCTGCCCGGCCTGGTCGATCTTCAACGACTGCCGGACCTACAGCGAGTTCACCGCAGCAGCAGCCGCCCTCATTCCGTCCGATGGCGGCTCGTCCGAGCCCTTCTGGGCGCTCGCCGCACGGACCCTGTTCATCGAGATGTGCATGAAGCTCATCGAGAAGAAAATGACCACGAACCAGGCGCTCGCGGACAACCTCATGACGGCCGACCTGAAGCAGGTTCACAAGCACCTCGCGAAGACGATCGCAGACCCTTTGACGGCGCCTGAAGCCGCTCGCATGGCAGAGTCGATCCGCGCCGTCTTCAACACGAATGCGCAGGTCTTGCGCTTCCTCCCCGACGAGGGGCGCACCTACTCAATCAAGGACTGGATGACCGGCGAGAAGAAGCCCGGTTCGATCCTCTTCATCACCTCAAATTACACTGATCTCGAGATGAACCGGGCGCTGCTGACGCTATGGTCGAACCTCGCCATCCACTCGCTCATGACGATGCCGAAAACCCGGTCGCTGCGGACGTGGTTCATGTTCGACGAGCTCGGTGCGCTCCACCGGCTCCCGGCGATCGAAAGCGGCCTGCAGACCGCCCGAAATTTCGGCGGGGCGATGATCCTTGGGCTCCACTCCTTCGACAAGCTGGTGCAGGTCTACGGCGAGGAAAACGCCCGCAATCTGTCGTCGCTGGCGCGAACGAAATTGATCCTGGCCGCAGCCGATCTCGATACCGCGGAGCAGTGCGCCAAATATATCGGCAACCGTGAAATCCGGCAGATGGATGAGGGGTATAGCTACGGCTACAACAACACCCGCGATGCCTCGACCCTGACCCCTCGGAAGCAGGTGGAGCCGCTGGTCATCCCAGACGACATTACGAACCTTCCGTCCATGCACGGCTTCGTCAAATTCCCTGACGGCTTCCCTGCCGCGCGCATCCAACTCGAGTGGGAGCATTACCCGAAGGTCGCGGAGGGTTTCGTCCCGCGGAAACCACGCGATCCTGACGCGCCTGCGGCGTCTGGTCGCGGAGGTGGTGGAAAGTCGAACAGTGGTGGCGAAGACGGCGGGCGTGGGGAGTCGCTGGCACTGTCGGAGGAGGAGGTCGAACCGGCCAACGTCGCGAACAATCTCGCCGCAAATATCCTCTCCCAGCCCAGCGAAGCGGAGATCGATAATTCCCGCGACGGCCTGTCGTCTGAGGCGACGGTGGTGAGCAGTACCGAAGCGGGATCGCCGGCCGATCGCGGCCGGGCCAGCGATGATGAGCGTGACGACCGGACCCGGTCCATGGATGGGCGCAGCGCCCCTGCGCGCAGCGACGAACGGTCGCGTGACGATCCGACACCAACCGCGGAGCGGCCGGAGGATCTGTCCGTCCGCGAAGCGCGTGACGCCTTCCCTGAAGACGACGGGATCGGGCTGTAACGATGCACTCGATCGCTACCGTGAAATCGGCCTCCGGCGCGGCGAAGTATTTCACCAAGGACGACTATGTCGCAGGTGATTATTACACCGACGAGAAGGCTGGAGACGTCAGCCTTTGGGGCGGGGAAGGCGCCGCCACGGCAGGCCTTACCGGCCCCGTCACGCAAGAAGCTTTCGCGAAGGCACTGCATGGCGAGCTGCCTTCAGGAGAGAAGGTCGACCAACGAGAGGGTCGGCGGCCGGGGTACGATCTCACCTTCTCGGCACCGAAGTCAGTCTCGCTCATGGCCTATGTGGCAGGGGACAAGCGTATCCTCGGCCCGGACGGAGCCCATACCAAGGCGGTCCAGCAGACGTTTTCCTGGATCGAGAAGAACCTCGCTGAAACGCGCATCACGAAGGACGGCAAAACGGAGGCGGTGAAGACCGGAAATCTGGTCTATGCACTCTTCCAGCACGACACGAGCCGCGCGCTCGATCCCCAGCTGCATATCCATGCGATCCTGGCCAATCTGACGAAGGGGCCGGATGGCGAATGGCACGCGCTGCACGCTGACAAAATCTGGGCGAACAACACCGTTATCGGCGCAATCTACCATGCGTATCTCCGCAATGAGTTGGAGAAGCTCGGCTACCAGCTTGTCGCGACCGGAAAGCACGGCACGTTCGAGATTGCCGGAGTGCCGAAGGACGTCCTCGAGACCTTCAGCCAGCGCCGTGAGCAGATCCTCGAGAAGGCGGCCGAGCTAGGTATCGTATCACCGAAGGGTCGAGACGGTGTCACCGTCACAACTCGCGATCCCAAGCTCAACCTCGAGGATCGGGACGGCCTGGTCCTCGACTGGATGAAGGATGCAGCTGCAGCCGGTTGGGACGGAAAGGCGCTGCTTGAGGGTGCGATGAAGGCCGCCGCGAAGATGGAGCAGCGTGAGAACGCCGGCGCTATCGGCCGCAGCTACAATGCCATCGCAGACGCCGTGAAGGTGGCGAGAGAGACGGTGTCAGGCTTGATGCGTTCGCCCGACCCGCTCGTCGACCGCGGTTTCGTGCGAATGGCGCAGAGCGTCGGGCAAGCCAACGCGCAGCTCGCCGTCGCCTCGGCGATCCGGACCTTGGGACAGCGCGAGGCGGCGTTCGAGAAGAACCAGGTCGCCAAGAAAGCGCTCGACTTCAATTTGAAGGGCGTGACGATCGATCACGTCGAGGCGCGCATCGATCAGCTGACCGAGAAGGGCAAGCTGCTTGCAGGCGAGATCCGTAGTAGCGCCGGGATGGTGGCCGCCGTAACGACGCCAGAATCCCTCAGAACCGAGGAACGGATCCTCGAGCGAGTAGAGGCCGGCAAAGGCACTGCGACACCGCTGGTGGCTCCTTCGGAGGCACCAGACCGCCTACAGGCCGCCTCCCCTCACGCCCTGAACGAAGGACAGCTCGCAGCCGCAACGCTGGTCGTGTCCTCGGCCGACAAGATCGTGGCGGTGCAGGGCATCGCCGGCGCGGGCAAGTCGACGATGCTCCAAGCTGTCGCACGCGTGGCGGAATCTGAAGGCAAGTCGGTGCTAGGCCTCGCCTTTCAGAACAAGATGGTCGCCGACATGAAGGAGGGCATGGCCCGGCCCGATGCGATCCCCAATCGGGAGATGTCGGTCGACCAGATGCAGGCGGCCGGCGTCAGCGCCGAGACGATCGCGCACTTCATCTGGCACAATGAGAAGCACGCCATAAATCCGAACACACCGGCTGCTCAGGCGCGGCGGGACGAGCTGAAGGACACGATCATCGTCGTCGACGAGACGTCGATGGTCTCCAACCAGGACATGTTGAAGATGCTGACGATCGCCGAGGCGCTCGGCATCGAACGTATAGCGCTCATCGGCGACCGACAGCAGCTGCTCCCGATCGACGCCGGCAAGGCGTTCGCGATGATGCAGGCCGCGAATATCGGCATGGCCCAGATGGATGAAAATCTGCGACAGCAGACCGACCAGCTTCGGACGGTTGCTGCACTCGCCAACGTCGGAAAGGCGGGACAGGCGCTAAAAGTCCTCGGTGACAAGGTGGTCGAACACCAAGACCCGGCCGCGCGTGCGGCGGAGCTATGGCTCGACCTGTCGCCGGAGAAGCGCGCTGAAACGGCGATCTTCGCCTCCGGGCGCGAGACACGAGCGGCCATCAACAATGCGGTCCAGAAGGGCTTGCGGGAAGAGGGCACGCTCAAGGGCGACGGCTTGTTCGTGACAGTCCTGCAGAACATCAATCTGACCCGCGAGGAGCTGCGATACGCCCAATCCTACGAAAAGGGTCAGCAGCTTCAGATACAGGAGGTGATCCCGGAGCTCGGCCTACGCCGCGGCGTGGCGGAGGTCAGACGCACTTTCGCCAACGGGCGGGTGGAAGTGGTCCAGAATGGGCGCGCCATCAAATTCGATCCGCAACGCATGGACCCCATGATCGGCAAGGATCGGATGTCGCTCGCGACCCTGGAGACGGTCCGCATCCATGAGGGCGATCGCATCAGGTGGACGGATAACGACAAGGACCGAGGAATTTTCAACGCCTCGCTCGGCACCATCACTCGGATCGAGGACGGGAAGGTCACCGTGCAGCTGGCCAACAAAGACGAGGTCACGCTCGAGAACGGTGACCGGATGATGCACCGCATGGATCTGGCATACGCCCTGAACATGCACATGGCACAGGGCGTCACGACCAACGACGCGATCGTCGCCATGCGCAGCTTCGAGCGCAACCTGTCGAACCAGCGCCTTTTCAACGTTGCCGTCACGCGCGTGCGGTTCGAGCTGACGATGGTCATCGACAATCTTCAGAAGCTGGAGCGCCAGCTCGACAGCAACCCCGGCAACAAGACGGCGTCGCTCGAGACCCTCGGACGCCTCGATATCGATGGACCGGGGCGACATACGAAAGCTGCCGACGATGCACTCAGCGCGGCCGCAGCTACGCTCGACCGGGATGACGGGCAGCGGATCATATTCGACGCATCGCTGACGTCGGCCGACGACCTGCCGCCCATGGGCAAGTCGGAGAACGACTACTCCGATCCGAAGCAGATGGAGCGCGACGGCCTCACGCTCGACCGCAAGGATGACGAGGATCGGCAGAAGCGCCCGGAGGCACGAAAGGACGACGAACTGGGGATGCGCCCGCTCGACATGGACGATCTAAGCTCCCTGCCCGCAATGCCTGGCCACGGCGACCAGCTGCCGGGGCTCCCTCAGAAAAATCTAAGCCTGGATATGTGAGGAACGCCATGAGCCCGATATTTCAGAGCAAACCAACGTCCGAAGAGTTGCGCAGGCTCGCGCATGATCTGCTCGCTATTCGCGCTAGTCGGTTTTCGAGTGGCGACGCCACACTGTTTGACGACGAAACCCAAAATGCTCGTATCCTGAGTGACGGAGCGCTCGCCTGTCTGCAGGGTGCGGCCGAACTGAAGAAGAAGGACGATGCGCGCCGATCGACCGATCGGCGAATGATCGTTCAGCTCGCCTTGGGCCTGGTCATATTCGCGACCATCGTCGTCGCCGCGCAGCTCATCCCCGAAAGGCCAGCATCATCAGAAGAGGTGCAGTGGCTTTCTATGTCCGAAAACCGGCTATCAGCGGCTGAGAGCGGCAAAACACCGGATTCGATCCCTCTGAGTGGCGTCCGATGATGGATAAGCCCCTCCCCCTCCTGATCGCATTGGTCTCGGCCGTCCTCCTCCTGAAGGCGCTTGGTGTACGAAACATATTCGGCCCACCGCGCCCGGTTGCCAAACGCTTCCTG
Source organism: Sphingomonas sp. BE138 (assembly GCF_031456125.1). Lineage (NCBI taxonomy): Bacteria > Pseudomonadati > Pseudomonadota > Alphaproteobacteria > Sphingomonadales > Sphingomonadaceae > Sphingomonas > Sphingomonas sp. BE138. The sequence goes on along the minus strand of NZ_JAVDUC010000009.1, from coordinate 5,500 downwards.
ACCCCGCGCGAGACGGCCATGCTCAACGTCCTCGAGCGCGCCTTGCCGCACTGCCGTATTCATGCGCAGGTCGCGATGGGAGCGCTTCTGCGCGTACCGCAAAGCCCAATGCGAAAGAGCAAGATTTCCGACCGGAATGCCTTCTCGCAGAAGATCGTCGACTTCGTGGCGCAGGACCGTGCGACGGGCCTGATCGTCGCGCTGATCGAGGTCGACGACTGGTCGCATAACCCGTTCAAGGACCGCGTTCGCGACGAAATGACGGCTTATGCAGGATATCGCACGATCCGTGTGCCTGGGCGCGTGCAGCCCAACTTCAACGACGTCATGCCGATCGTCGCGTCGCTGCGACCCCTCCCCGCACAGCACCTTCCCCGCCACGAGGTCATGTAGCCATGGCAAGAGCCGAACGATCACGTCCTTCTGCCGAAGCCAGCGGATTAGATGACGCTCAGAGCGCCCCTACCAGCCAAGCCGGGGTACACACCCCCGCCGAGGAGCTGGCCGACGATCTTCGCACGAGAGCCTTTCACCTCATGGATGAGCATCCGATTGCAGCGGCTCATTTGGTGCTCGCCGCGGCTTCGATCGCGCCGGAATGTGCGGCCGAGAAGGAGGTCGCAGACGAGTTTTCCTTCGTCATCGCCGACTTCACGCAGCAGCTGAAGATCCTGCATCACCGCGCCGTGACGAAGCGCGCCATAACAACTGGAGCGGCACGTCATGGGGGTTGATGATCGCGACTATATGCGGGCCCGGTATCGAAGGCGCCAGGGTATCGATGACGGCCCGACGATCTGGAACGACAAGCGCGGGCGTGTGGAAATGGGCCAAGGATCGTCATGGACCAACGCAAGATGGCAAATGGCCGGCGTCGGACGTGCGCTACTTCAAGCAATCCTAGTTCCGGCCGTCGCGCTCGGGGGCATGTATGTCATCTACAGGACGTACACCTCGGTGATGACGTCGGCATTTCCAGAGGATGATTCCAGTGCCATTCCCGGAAAGCGGCACGGTGTTCACCACACCGGCAACCGACCTTAACCGTCGACAGGGCATTTTAAGGTTTCGCGCTCCAGACAGGCCCAATCATGGCTACGTGGTCGTCTTGAACGACGTAGCGACCGACAAGGATGTGTTGGGGATCTACGTAGCTGGGGGGAAGAAGACGGCAACACCGGTCCAGGTCGGGACCTACCGCGTCAGGATTGCGGAGGGGCTGACGGCCTTCTGGCACGGGAATGACCGCCTTTTCGGCTCGACCACAGCAAAGGAGATGATGGCTCCGGTGAAGGTGGTCGGATCAACAGACAAGACGATCCGGCTGCAGACCGGTCTTGCTCGCGCTCTCGAGGTCGAAGCCGACAGCGCAAAGGGCTTTCTGGAATAGGTCATTTCAGTCGCAACGCACTGAGATAGCAACAAACCTATGGTACACGATCATCGAACGAGGGAGGGATACAATGCGCCGTACTATCGCAATCATGGCATTGCTCGCAGCGTCGGCTTCGCCGGCGCTCGCTCAGAAGGCGGGTAAGGGGGGGATCGGGATCGACGAGAATACGCAGGTTCCACGCTGCGATCGACCATATGGCACCATCGCGTTGGTGGAGGAGCGCGCCGCTGGCGGAACCGCCGAGGGCATTCCCCCGGGCCTTGCGGCGCTGATGCGGATGGCAGAAGCCCAGAACGGCGGGAGTCAGCGTGTTGATCCAATCCCCCTGCTGAAGCTTCTCGTTGCTCAATCGGGCTGCTTCCAGGTCGTCGATCGTGGAGAAGGCTTCGACGCCCTGCAGCGAGAGCGTCAGCTCGCAGCGGGTGGAAGCGTCGCTGGCGCGAACAACCAAGCCACTCTGAAGGCCGCGGATTACCTTCTCCAGGCCAAGGTCCTCTATTCGGATTCCGATGCGGGTGGCAGCGGAGGCGGCCTCGGTACGATGTTCCCCGGCGGTCTCGGGTTCAAGCAGAAGGTCAAGTCGAGCCAGACCATGCTTACCTTGATCGAGGTGAAAACCGGCATCCAACAGGCGATCGCGACGGGCTCGGCCCGCAAAAAAGATCTGTCGATCCTGGGAGGCGGTCTGCTCACCAACGCCGGCGTCGGCGCTCTCGGAGGTGCGTATACCAGCACCGACATGGGCAAGATCACTTCGGTCGCGATGCTCGACGCCTTCGTCAAGCTGACCAATCAGGCACAGACGCGGTTGCCCCAACCAGCTGAAGCTTCGACCGGACCGGCGCCCTCTCCGGCGCCTCCGATGGCACCACCAGCGCCGAGGCAATAAGCTTTAGAGGGGAGAGGGAGTTAGCAAGCGAGCGAGCGAGAGCATCGCTCGATAGCCCCCTCCCCCATTGTCGTCAGGTGTCCATATGAAACACGCGCGCATCCAGCAGCGGGACTTCTTCGATCCTGCCCCCGACCTCAACATAGAGCCGCTAGACGCGGCCGAGATGGAGGCGCCGCGTGGCGAACCGATCGCCATCCCTTGCGGCTTCATGACGAAGACCAACGAGCGATGCCAGCGACTGGCAAGCAGGCCCGTTATGCTGGAGGGGCACCAGATGACGTGTAGAGGCCGTCCTATGCTGTTCTGCGACCCCGCCTGCTACAATGCCTCCAAGCGCGCCGACGTGCCGGCCGATGACACCATCACGGATCCGTCAGCGTAGTCGATGCAAACGGCCCCCTCCCCCACTGCGCCGACATGCGGATATTGCGGCAATCGCCTCGGGGCGTGGCCGCCCGCCAGTCCGGTCGAGCCGTGCCGCGTTTGCAGAAGGCCGACGATGTTTGTGTCAATCCCATGGAGCCAACCTCGCCGTCTCCTGATGTCGGGTCTCCTCGATGCTGGCGCATCGCTTTACGGGATCGCGACGGTCTGTCTCGTGGTTGCGTTCGCCATATCGCCGTCATCAGGTCGGGAATTTGTGAAGGCCTTCACCCTGATGCTGTTCGTTATAGGGTCCGTCCTGGCCGTCGACGGAATATTGGCAGTACGTACCGGGATCGATCGCACCTGGTCTACCAGAAGAAAAGGCCGATCGGCTCGCGCGCTGGGCGTCGGGAAGATCCTCGCGTCTAACGCCGCCCTGATGTTGGTCATCGTCGGCATACTGATATAAGCATCGCGTGTGTGCGACCGCGCATCTGTGCACACGTGCTCACTCGCACGTATGCGGCATCGCAATCACGCTCCTATGCACCCGCGCACCCGCGCGTCGACGCTCATATGTCGCGGCGCGACCCGAGAGCGCACGCTTGGCCCTAGCCCGCAAAGGTCGTGGGTGCCCTCCCCCCGAAGGCGCCAGCTGGTTCGGTAGGTCCCTCTTCACCCGCCCCCTTCAACGTTGGAGATCGGGCGAGAGCATTATGCCGTACCCCTGCGGTGCGATGAAGCACCCGTGCATAGGCGCACCTGTGCACCGGTGCACAGGTGCGATAACGCGATAATGCGATGGACGGAATCGCGTGGCACATGGCTCTGGCTCGACCAAGAGGCGATAGGTCGCCGGCGCGATCCATGCGACACGGCGCTAGGGGCTGCATCAGGCCAGCGCACTATTGCCTTAGTGAACCGTCGCAGGTGTGCACAGGTGCGAGCGTGCGTCGTCGCACGTTCGTGCTTGCGCGATGGTGCAAAGGATCCGTAGTCGGGCAGCTTGTTGCGTGGGTAGCTGATGGATGCCGAACGGGAAGGCCTCACCGAGGATGGTGTAAGGAGATCCCGAGGGGCAGCCTGACGCCGCCAGCTAAGCGACGCAGGGTAGGGCCTGCACTTGCGAGACCCACCCCAGAAACCAGTCGACTCACCGGCGCAGCACCATGCTTCGAGCCGAGCTGGCCTTAGCAGCTGTGTTGGCACCATCGAGCAAGGTCGTTCAACCAACCTAAGCGTTTCATACACATGTGTGACAGTGCACCTGTGCACACCCGCGCAGGTGCATTTTCGCGCTTGTGCGTCACCGCGACTGTGGGCATACGTACCAGCGCAATCGCGCACGTGTGCACAGTCGCGACAGTGCATACGGCGAAGCGAGGATATCAAGATGAAGACAGTGGCACTCATTGCGCAGAAGGGCGGGGTCGGAAAAACGACGCTCGCGATCCACCTTGCGACAGCTTTCGCCGCTACCGGCAAGAACACCTTGCTCCTCGACCTCGATCCACAGGCCAGCGCAGCCGAATGGAAGGATCATCGCGCGGATGAGACGCCCGCAGTGCTGTCGATCCAGCCATCCAGGCTGACAAAGGTTCTCGAGGAAGCGAAGTCGATGGGGGCCGACGTGGTAATCCTCGACACGGCTCCGCACAGCGAGAGCACAGCTCTCGAGGCGGCAAAGGCGGCAGATCTGATCCTCGTACCGTGTCAGCCCACGATCATGGATCTCAGGGCTATGGCGAAGACGGTCGAGCTGTTGAAGCTGGTTGGCAAAACGGCGTTCGCGGTCCTCAACAGCGTGCCTCACCAAGGCACTGGTGGCCAGGAGGCGGCCGAGACGATCGCTTCGTCGTTCGGGCTTCAGGTCGCGGACCCGTCGTTTGGGGATCGCGTCGCCTTCAGCCGCTGTATGATTTCGGGCCAAGCAGCGCAGGAGGTCGAGCCGAACGGAAAAGCTGCCGCAGAGGTGACCGCCTTGTTTGACTGGGTGGTCGCACAGCTGCACACTCGCACACGTGCACCTGGGCAGCGCAAGAAGAAGGGTGAGGCAGCATGACTAGAAAGGTTGGCTTCGCAGCAGGTCTGGGTAAGCTGGGAGAGATTGGCGGCAAGGTTGCGCCAGCGCCGTCGCCTATCGCTCGACCGGCCGAGGCGGTCGAGGCGGGGGAGGGGGACGGGCCTGTTCGGGCGGCGCCGGGCCCTCGCCGGAACGGCAAGGTGAACATTGCCGGTTACTTCGATCCCGCGGTTCGTAAGCAGCTTGCGATGCTGGCTGTCGAGCACGACACCGACCAAGTCAAACTAATGGCGGAAGCCCTGAACCTGCTGTTCGAGAAGTATGGGCGCTCGCCTATCGCCTCCGCTTGAGAAAACCCCGCCGTCAGTCGCGGCGACGGTAAGGGCTCAACGTCGCGCGCTGCATAGCTCGGAGTTGCGCAGCAAGCGCGCTCCGAGCACGCGAGTTTCGCGTTCCATTTGCTCCTCCATCATTGACCAGATGGTACGAGCGGCCGCGCAGTAGCCAGGTACGTCGGCTGCGATCTTGTCGTCGGTCCACCTTTCGATGTGTTTGTCTGAGATGAGCCTCTTAGAGGTGAAGGCGACAAGGAAATCCGACAGCGCAGCACGATCGTCGCTGTCTGCCGTTTCCAGTAAACGCGGAATAATGCAGTCGCTAACAAACGCCGACCTTTCGCGGCTTGCGCGGGTTAGATCTAAGCGAGCCTTTTCCAGACCGGCAATGTTGCTAGCGTCCGCGTTCGTGGTGTAATTTCCCGGTGTAGATGGCGGTGTATGCCGGGGTGGGGCCAAGGCCCCACCCCGGCATCGGCGTCTCGGTG
>NZ_JAVDUC010000008.1:0-173544 GCF_031456125.1 Sphingomonas sp. BE138 | reverse complement strand
CCAAATGGAGCAGCTTACCACTGGCAGGATTTCTCTCCGCCGCACCGGCACCTATGCCGGCGCTCCCGTGGCCGGGTTTGTCACCGCCCTACACAAGCAGCCGCCAACCGCTTCAACTCCGTCGCCACCGACCTCGAGGCGCGAGATCCGGCCGCGTATAAAGAGATCGAGGAGGCGATGCTTGCAGCCAGCCGAGCGGCTGACGCTGCGATCCCGGTCACGTGGGACGACTTCGCTCGCTGGGTTGAGCACATCATGGATGCCGGGTTGAGCGGCATCAGCGAAGCGAATGAAAGCCGGTTGCTCGCCCACACGCGCCGCCTTGTCGAGGAGGCCCGATGATGGTGTTCCTGACGATCAGCAACGGCCTGCGCCGTATCATTGCCGCCGCCGAGCCCTGGTACAATTGGGGCGAGGTGCACGTCGAGCGCATGCAGGAGATCCGCGTCGACGAGGGCGGCCGGCTTCACGTCGGCGGCGAGGGGCCGGTGCGCTACTTCGAGCTCCAGTGGTTCGGCATCCACTTCGCTGTCCAACTCGGTCGCACGCCGAAGCCGGAGGGCCGCTGACATGGCCACCGTGCTGAAGCACCTCGACACCTTCGATCCCGCTGCGTGGCTGACGGCGATGACGCAGATCGGCGGCGGCTATGCGCTCATGTCCGGCCGGCGGCTGGCGCTGATGGTCGACGATTGCCACCCGGAAGACCTGACCACCGTCATGGCGCCGCTAGTCGGACGTCCTGACCGGCAGGAAGCGATCAAGGCCGCGATCGAGCGCAAGCAGCTAGGAGCCGTCGCATGAAGTGGCGGCGGCAAGCGCGGCTCATCGCGCAGGTGCTCGGGATGGTGGCGGGCGTCATCACGCTGTTCGTGCTGGCGTGGCGCACCAATCCGGGCGTGGCCTACGTCGCTGGCATGGCCGCTCTATGGGGCTGGTGGGATCGCTTCATCATGCGGCTGCTGGAGCAGCGGCATTGAGACAGGCGCCCACAACCCCCCGCCCGGTGGCGGCGATCAAGCCGTGGCGCCGCCACCGTACGCGGGCATGGTCGCGCCGCAACAGCATAGCAGGCACGGGGTCGCTGTTAGCGGCGATCCCGGTTTTGCCGCGTGACGAGCTGGCCCGCCTGACCGAGCGCATGATCGATCGAATGGACCAGATCGACGGCGATCCGGACCTGGAGGATCTGCGCGACGACGACGAGGACACCCACGACCGCGAGGACGACCGTGATGGCGATCAATAGCACCGCACCGTGGCAGCCGGCGTCACCGAGCCGCGTCGTTCACCAGCCTGTCGCCCGTCATACGCGGACGTCGGGCTTTAACCGCGTGCATCGGTTCGAGGACAGCCATGCGCTGGCGGCACAATACGGCCCAGACTGGTGGTTGCCGATCTACCGTCGCGCCTTCCCGACGCTCATGTCGGCGGTCGCCGTCGAGCACGATGGGTGGGCGCAGCGCGGTGGCATCGATCGCCTGCTGACGCTGGCGTGCGGGCGGACATACACCGTCGACGAGAAGATCCGCACCGAGGATTGGCCGGACGTCCTGCTGGAGCGATGGTCCGACGAGGTGCGGAAGTCGCCGGGGTGGGTGCAGAAGCCGCTGGCCGCGGACTTCATTGCCTACGCGCATGCGCCGGCGGCGACGTGCGTGTTGATGCCCGTCCCTGCCCTTCAGCGCGCATGGCGGCAGCACGGACGATCATGGATCGGTCTTTACGGTCTTCGTCGCGCGCAGAACGCGGGATGGACGTCGGTCAGCGTCCCCGTGCCTCGCGGCGTGCTGATGCAAGCCATCGTGGAAGCGATGTTCGTAGTTTAAGCTGCCACGCACTAAGAACCATCTGTGGTGGTTAAAATATGACTCGACACCACAGGCTGTATTGATCCATATGGATGGAGACGGCCCGCCGTCTTTTTCCTGCACGTCTCGATGCCCAGTACTAGGGCGCATGAGGCGACCCTGAGCCTGAGGCTTTCACCTCAGTCCCTTGCAGGAGACTGACTATGCGGATCGCATGCAGTTGGCCGAAGGCGGTGTCGGTATGCCAATACCACCGCTTCCGGTTTGGGCGCTGGGAGCTTGTTTGCTCTCATTGCCGGTCATATCCCAGCCGCTAACGCGGTTTGTTGATCAAACTCGCGGCGGGCTGTCACCCGTTACAGACGCTCTAAAATCGGAATGCAAGTGGTAATCGTGCAACTAGGTGTTGCATTTTGGCCACAATCATGTATTTTCGACAAAATTGGGTTTTGGCCACTTGCGTTGTTGATTTGTTGGAATCTGCCAACTATCTCGACGTGGATCGCGCTCGCCAGGCCTCTGTCCTCCCGGATACGCACACTTGGCGGGCCTTTTTGTTTTTAGGCATGTAGCGCTAAGGTCTGATGATGACCCGTCGCTTCGCCAAACCGGCCCTCACGCTCACTGATCAAATCGACCACCTGCGTGAGGCTGGAATGACCGTTGCCGACCCCGCCCGGGCTGAGCAGTGGCTTCGGCATATCAGCTACTACCGACTGAGCGGCTATTGGCACATCTGGAAGGACCGATCGGTTCCAGACCAGACCCGCTTCAACCAAGGTGCCGACTTTGACGCGCTGTGTGCGCTCTACAATTTTGATCGCGACCTCCGAGACTGCGTTGGTCATGCCATCGAGCAAGTCGAAGTCGCGCTAAGAGGTTCTTGGGCATACGCTCTAGCGCAGGTCAGTGGGGCGCATGGCTATCTCGACGCTTCCCTCTATTCAGACCGCAAAGAATTCCATCAGATGCTTGGCAAGCTCGCCACGGAGACTGGGTGGTCCGCTGAGACATACATCCGCCATTATCGAGAGACTTACAACGAACCAGCGCTTCCTGCTGTGTGGATGGTAGCCGAAATGATGAGTTTCGGACAGCTCTCTCGATGGTACTCGCTCTTGGTTGATCCAAGGCTTCGCACAGCCATCGCGCAGCCATTTGGCCTCCGTGAACAGCAGTTTGTGTCTATCGTGAAGCACCTCGTGGATGTTCGGAACATTTGCGCGCATCATGGCAGACTCTGGAACCGCGGGTTTCGAAGCCCGCCGCAGCTACCACGCCGTCCTAGGGAGCTCGGCGCTTCACTGGACGACAGCACAGCCGGCAATGCGGCCGGCAAGCTGTATAACACTCTCGTTCTTCTGCTTCATCTTGTCGCCGCAATCGATCCGGGTGCAGAATGGCGCGCTGAGCTGGTGAACGTACTCTCCGCTCATCCTAACGGCGATCTGGGCACGATGGGCTTCCCGGCGAATTGGCGAAGCAGGCCCTATTGGGACGGCATCTAAGGCCACCATCGACCAAGATTGATGTGTCACACGGATCACGGAGAAGCAGCCCGGATGCGATCAATCGCGATCTAAAACGCGCTTACCCGATTCGAACTGCATCAGCGGAGGCACCACGTTGCCGCACGGAAGCTGCGACGTCGCCGCGACCCTTTCTATGAAGAATGGTAGCTAGTGTGGGAACGACCACCACGGCTGAGTTGAAAATGCTATAAATCTCAACCGCTTAGCGGGAGGAAGCTGGATGCCCGACAAGGATTCGAACCTTGATTGACGGAGTCAGAGTCCGCTCTCTTACCATTAGAGGATCGGGCAACAGCGGGGGAGCGTCTAGAAGCGCGCTTGCGTCCTGTCAACGCCTGCCTTGCCCCGCGTATCCCGTCCGTGTACTTTTGAGGCCAAGCACCGGGGGGCCGCACGGGCGGCTCCGGACCGGAAGAGACAGAAAGTGACGGCAATGGTGGATGTTACCGCCGAATTGCCGCGCCGGCAGGCGTCTGGTCCTGCCCGTTCGGCACGTTTCCAGCCCCGCACCGCGCGGGGCACGCCGCGGCATTATGCCGCGCTCGACCTGGGTACCAACAACTGCCGCCTGCTGATCGCACGGCCGCAGGGGGACGGCTTCGCGGTCGTCGACGCCTTCTCGCGGATCGTCCGCCTGGGCGAGGGGCTGGCGCATAGCGGCGCGCTGTCCGACGCCGCCATCGAGCGCACGATCGCCGCGCTGCGGGTGTGCGCCGACAAGCTGAAGCGCCGCAACGTCACGCTCGCGCGATCGGTCGCAACCGAGGCGTGTCGCCGCGCCAGCAACGGCGCGTCGTTCATCGCCCGCGTGCTGGAGGAGACCGGCATCCACCTCGACATCATCTCGGCGGAGGAAGAGGCGCGGCTCGCCGTGCTCGGCTGCCATGCCCTGCTCGAACCCGGCACCGGTCCGGCGCTGGTCTTCGATATCGGCGGCGGCTCGACCGAACTGGTGCTGGTCGATGCGGACAGCACGGTGCCGAAGGTTCGCGATTGGCATTCGGCGCCATGGGGCGTGGTGTCGCTGACCGAAAGCGCCGGCGGCGGCGGCAACGCCGAGGAGCGGGCAAAGGCGTACAAAAGGATGCGCGCGCTGGTGGCGGAGAGTTTCGCGCCGTTCGCCGCGCGGTTGCCGCGCCCGTCGGGCACCCCGCGGCTGCTCGGCACGTCGGGGACGGTGACGACGCTCGCGAGCGTCCACCTCGGGCTGGAACGCTACGACCGCGCGCAGGTCGACGGGCTGATCGCGCCGGCGGCGGCGATGCGCACGATCAGTCAGGCGCTCGCGGGCATGTCGCTAGCCGATCGTGCCAAGCTGCCGTGCATCGGACGCGAGCGCGCCGACCTGGTCGTCGCCGGCTGCGCGATTTTGGAGGGCATCCTCGACCTGTGGCCGGCCGAGCGGCTGGGGGTCGCCGACCGCGGGATTCGCGAAGGCATCCTGCGCCGGCTGATGGAGACCGGCGCATGAGGGGCGCGGGAGTCGGGCGGCAGCGCGTCAAGACCGCCAAGCGCCGCACTGCGCAATCGACGCGCTGGCTGGAGCGGCAACTCAACGATCCGTATGTGCGCCGCGCCAAGGCCGAGGGCTATCGCAGCCGTGCCGCCTATAAGCTGATCGAGCTGGACGAGCGCTTCGGCCTGCTGAAGGGCGTGAAGCGCGTCGTCGATCTCGGCATCGCGCCGGGCGGGTGGAGCCAGGTGGTGCGGCGCGTGTCGCCGAACGCCGCGATCGTCGGCATCGACCTGCTGCCCGTCGATCCGATCGACGGCGTGACGATCTTCGAGATGGACTTCATGGACGATGCCGCGCCGGGCAAGTTGATGGAGGCGCTGGGCGGTGCGCCCGATCTCGTGATGTCGGACATGGCGGCCAACACGGTCGGGCATCCGCAGACCGACGCGCTGCGCACGATGGCGCTGGTCGAAACCGCGCTGGCGTTCGCGATCGACGTGCTGCGCCCGGGCGGCACCTTCGTATCGAAGGTGTTCGCGGGCGGCGCCGATTCGGCGCTGGTCGCGGAGATGAAGCGCAATTTCGCGACCGTGAAGCACGCCAAGCCGCCGTCGAGCCGCAAGGGTTCGGTCGAATGGTTCGTGGTGGCGCAGGGGTTCAAGGGGCGGGCGGCGGCGGTGATGGAAGAGTAACCCTCCTCCACCGTTCGCACTGAGCCTGTCGAAGTGCGCGCCGCGGGCGGTGCGCCGGGAGTACGTGCTTCGACAGGCTCAGCACGAACGGGGTGGGGGTTAGCCACCCCTGCCGTCGGTGCGAACGACTACGCCTTCTTCGCCGCGATATAGGCGTCGACCTGCTCCCCCAGCACGTCGAGCGGCAACGCGCCCTGCCCCAGCACCACTTCGTGGAACTCGCGCAGGTCGAACTTCGAGCCCAGCGCGCGCTCCGCCTTGGTTCGCAGCTCGGCGATCTTCAGCTGCCCGACCATGTAGCTGGTCGCCTGCCCCGGCCAGTTGAAGTAACGGTCGACCTCGCGCGAAATGTCGGTGTCGCTGACCGAGCTGTTGGCGCGGAAATAGGCCACCGCCTGTTCGCGGGTCCATTTCTTGGCATGGATGCCGGTGTCAAGCACCAGCCGGATCGCGCGCCACACCTGGTTGGAGAGCATCCCGAACTCGGCGTAGGGATCGGTATACGCCCCCATCTCCTTGGCGAGCCGCTCGCTATAGAGCCCCCAGCCTTCGACATACGCGCCGTAGCCGCCGAGCGTGCGGAACTTCGGCAGCCCCTCCAGCTCCATCGCGCGCGCGATCTGGAAATGGTGGCCCGGCGCCGCCTCGTGCGCGGCGATCGCGTCGAGCTGGATCTTCTGGGTCTGGTTCATGTCGACCAGGTTGACGTAGAAGATCCCGGGCCGCGACCCGTCGGGCGCGGGGCGGTTGTAGAAGGCGGTCGAGGCGGTCGCCTCGCGCCATTTCTCGACCGCGCGCACCTCCAGCTTCGCCTTGGGCAGCCGCAGGAAGTAACGCGGCGCGGCGTCCATCATCTGCGCGACGAAGCGGCGCGCGTCGCCGAGATACGCCTCCCGCCCCGCCTCGGTGTTCGGATATTTGAAGCGCGGATCGGTGCGGACCTGCACGAAGAACTGCTCGAGCGTGCCGGTGAAGCCGATGCGGTTCTTGACCGCCTCCATCTCCTGCCGGATCGCCGCGACCTGACGCAGGCCGAGCGCATGGATCTGGTCGGCGGTCAGGTCGGTGGTGGTCGAATCGCGCAGCCGCACCGCGTAATAGGCCGCACCCTGCGGCAGCTTCCACACGCCGAAGTTGCCGGTCGACTGCGGCTCGAGCCAGTCGAGCGTCGCAAACATCAGGTCGTAGCCGCGCTTCATCGGGCCGGTCATCGCCGCCGCCGCATCCGCCAGCAGCCGTTGCTTGTCGGCATCGGATGCCTTCAGCGCCGTCACCTTCTTGCGGAAATCGCCCATCAGCGCGGAATCGGCACCGGTCGTGAACGGCACGCCGGTCAGCACCTTGCGTGCGTCGCCGCGGACGGGTGCGAAGACCATCTTCGGCGGCACGATTCCCATCCCGGCCTGCTCGCGGATCAGCGCGGCGGTCTCGCGCATCACCCGCTCCGAATCGCGGATGCGCGCGATATAGGCATCGGCATCCGCGACGCTGTCGATGCGGTGGTTGTTGATCAGGAAGGCGGGCACGTCGCCCATCGGGCTGCCGTTGGTCGACACCGGATAGCGCCACTTGCGAAAGCGGAAGCCGTCGCGCGCGCGCTCGACCTGCTCCTCGAACAGGCGGTAGCTCAACCGCGCGCTCGGCCCCAGCCGCGCGGGCGAGAAGCCGGCACGAAGGTCGCGAAGTTGCCGTTCGCCCAGGTCACGCGCGCGGATCGCGGCGGCGTCCGTCTCGTCGTCGAGCTTGTCGTAATCGGTCTTCAGCCCGAGGCTGGTCTGCGCCTCCGGGCTGAGCGCAATGCGTTCCTGAAAGGCGCGGTCGAGGAAGGCAGTGAGTCGCGCATCCTCCGCCGCGGTGGAGGCGGCAGGCTGCGTTGCCGGAGCCTGGGCGGCGATCACGGCGGGGGCGGCGAGCGCGAGGAGCAGCGCGCGCATCAGTTCGGCCCCTGCCCGGTCGATGCCGCGGTCGATGGCGGCACCGGCGGGGTGTCGGAGCGTGCCACCGACAGCGCGCGATCATACCATGCCGACAGGTCGCGCTTCATCGCGACCAGTGCCTCGGGATTCAGATAGGTCATGTGCCCGGCCGGGTAGTAAGTGAAGCTGAGGTTCCGCTGCTGCGCCGGCTCCAGCATCATGTGGCCGAGGTCGTTCTCGGTCCCGAAGAACGGCGTCGCCATGTCGTACCAGCCGTTCATCGACAGCACCTGCAGATACGGATTGCCGCGCATCGCCGCCGCCAGATCGATCGCGGTGTTGGGATTGTTCTGCTGCCCGCCGCCCCGCAGCGGCGAATCGTGCTTCCAGTTCCAGGTCCAACCCTTCGCATCGCGCGCCGACAGCCGGTACGGCATGTCGGTCTTGTAGCCGAGCGTGTGGGTCGCATAATCGTTGAAGGTCGCGATGAACGCGCCGGAGATCGCATCCGACGACACGTCGCTCTCCGGCCGCTCGCCCGCCGCGTCGCTGTCCACCCCGACGTAGCGCGAGTCGAACCGCCCCACTGTCTGGCGGGTGCCGCGCAGCAGCTCCTTCTGGAACCGCGCGAGATCGACGCGCAGGTTGCTGCGGATCAGGAAGTCAGGGGAAAGCCCGGTCAGCTCGCTCATCCGCCGTGCGACGCCGTCACGTTCCTCGGCCGAGATGTTCTGCCCCTTGGCGAGTGCCGACATATACGGCCCCACCGCGAACTCGCGCGCCTGCTGCACCACCGTCGCCACATCGGCCGGACGGTTGGGCAGCCGGTTGTGATACCAGGCGGTCGCCGCATAGCTGGGCAGATAGTTGAGATAGACCTGATCGAGCCCGGGCTGACGATAGCCGTAGTTCATGATCGAGCTGAGCAGCACCACGCCGTTCAGCGCCATGCCGCGGTCCTGCAGCTGATAGGCGAGTGCCCCGGAGCGCAGCGTGCCGTAGCTTTCGCCGAAGATGAACTTGGGCGAATTCCAGCGTCCGAACTTGGTCGAATAGCGCAGGATCGCCTTGGCGAAGGCGTCGGCATCCTCGTCGGTGCCGTAGAAGTCGGACGGTTTGGAATCGCCCAGCGGCCGCGAATAGCCGGCACCGATCGCGTCGAGGAATACCATGTCGGTCTTGTCGAGCAGCGTGTACGGGTTCGGCCCGAAGTCGTACGGCGCGGGGCGGATGAACTCCGGGCTGCCGGTCTGGAGCCGCACGGGCGCGAACGATCCCATGTGCAGCCAGAACGTCGGGCTGCCGGGGCCGCCGTTATAGAAGTAGGTGATCGGGCGTTTCGTGCCCGGCTTCGTGCCGTCGAGCGTATAAGCGGTGTAGAACATCGAGGCGGTCGGCTTCCCCTCGAGGTCGCGGATCGTCAGCGTGCCGGCGTTCGCGGTATAGGCCAGCCGCTTGCCCGCCACCGTCACCGCACCCTTCGAGCGTTCCTCGCGCTCCTCGACCGGCGCGTTGGCGGTCGCGGCCTCGGCCTCTTCCTTCTGCATCTCGGCGTTGCTCTTCGCCGGTCGCTTGTCCCCTCCCTTGTCCTGCCCCTGCGCCATCACCGGCATCGTCGCGGCGGCGAGCAGGAGGGCGGCGTATCCGAAGCGCATCAGGCGATCCCCTTTTATGTCAGGGGCATGGTGTAATCGTCACGGCGGAAACGATGCAAGCGGCGCTTCGTCATTCCCGCGCAGGCGGGAATCCAGACGCGCAGGTTCGGCGATAGAAGCGGGACGTCAGAGGTTCTGGTTTCCTCCCTGCGCCGGAATGACGGCAGAAAGGCAGGGAATGACGATCTGGCCGGCCGCCTCAATCGTCCTCGTCCTCGAACCCCACCAGCGCCAGCGCGCGCGCCTTGATCTGCCGCGTCATGCACCAGTGGACCAGCGCCTCCTCGCGACCGTGGGTCACCCACACCTCGCGCGGCGAAATCTCGGTCAGCGTGGTCGTCAGCTCGTCCCAGTCGGCATGGTCGGACAGGATCAGCGGCAGTTCGACGTTCTTCTGCCGCGCGCGCTGCCGCACCCGCATCCACCCGCTGGCCATCGCGGTGATCGGATCTGGCAGCCGGCGGGACCAGCGATCGTTGAGCGCCGAGGGCGGGCACATCACGACATGTCCCGCCATCTCCGCCTTCGCCACGCCGGTCGCCGGGCGCAGCTCGCCGAGCGGCACGCCATGCGCGGCATACAGGTCGCACAACCGCTGCAACGCGCCGTGAATGTAGATCGGCGCGCCGTGACCGCGCGTCCGCAATTCCGCGATCACGCGCTGCGCCTTGCCGAGCGCATAGGCACCGACGACGATGCAGCGATCCGGATTGGCGTGGAGCCGCGCGATCAGCTTGTCGATCTCGTCGCCGGTGCCGGGGTGGCGGAACACCGGCAGCCCGAACGTCGCCTCGGTGATGAACACGTCGCACTTCACCGGCTGGAACGGGGTGCAGGTCGGGTCGGGGCGGCGCTTGTAGTCGCCCGACACCACGATCCGCTCGCCGCGATAATCGAGCACGATCTGCGCCGAGCCGAGCACATGACCGGCGGGGACATAGCCGACCTGCACCTCGCCCAGCCGCACGCTGTCGCCATAGGCGACCGGGCGCGCCTCTTGGGCACCGTAGCGCGCGTCCATGATCGCCAGCGTCTCGGGTGTCGCCCACACCGCGCCGTGCCCGCCGCGCGCATGGTCGGCATGGCCGTGCGTCACCAGCGCCTGCGCGACCGGGATCGACGGATCGACCCATGCATCGGCGGGGCGTACGTAGATCCCGTGCGGATGCGGTTCCAGCCAGTCGCCCAAGGTCGCCATCCCGCAACAACCGGCGATGCGGATCGAAGTTCACGCGCCTGTCGTTGATCGGAAAACGTCAAAGGAGGCAGGATGATGGTCGGCGACGGGTTATGGAGCTTCGTGGTGATCGCGGGGCCGATCGTGCTGGTGGCGGCGTTGCTGTTCGCGATGCTGCGCAACCGCCGCTCGCCCCGCGAGGAGCAGCGGACCGAGGAGGCGACGCGCGATCTGTACAAGCAGCAGTCGGCCGAGGATCGCAAGCGGACGCCGTGAGTCCGCTGCCGTCATTCCCGCGCAGGCGGGCATCCAGACGCGAAGACCTGTCGAAAGAGGCACGACGTTAGAGGTTCTGGATCCCCGCCTGCGCGGGGATGACGTGGGGGCGAGTATAGCGTGCGAGCAGGGTAGCGCACGGAGCCGCATCGCCTACATCATGTCCATGCCCATCTGGACCCGCGATTGACCGCCCTCCCCACCGTCCTCGCCGACTGGTTCGCGCGTCGCTGCTGGCAGCCGCGGCGGCACCAGATGGCGATGCTGGACGAGGCGCGCGCCGGGCATCACGCGCTGTTGATCGCCGCCACCGGCGCGGGCAAGACGCTCGCCGGCTTCCTGCCCACGCTCGCCGACCTGATCGAGCAACCGACCGACGGCCTCCACACGCTCTACGTCTCGCCGCTCAAGGCGCTCGCGGTCGATATCCAGCGCAACCTGCTCGCGCCGATCGAGGAGATGGGCGTCGATATCCGGGTCGAGACGCGCACCGGCGACACCCCCTCCGACCGCAAGGCGCGGCAGCGGGTGAAACCGCCGCAGGTCCTGCTGACCACGCCCGAATCGCTGTCGCTGCTGCTCAGCTATCCCGACAGCTTCGCGATGTTCGCCAACCTCAAGACGATCGTGGTCGACGAGGTGCACGCCTTCGCCACCGGCAAGCGCGGCGACCTGCTCAACCTGTGCATGGCGCGGTTGCAGCGGATCGCACCCGCTTGCCGGCGCGTCGCGCTGTCGGCGACGGTCGCCGACCCCGACGGCTATCGCGCGTGGCTGGCCCCCGATGGTGATATCGACGCGGTGTCGCTGGTCCACGGCGATGCCGGGGTCGATCCCGACATCGCGATCCTGCTGCCCGAGGGTCGCGTGCCCTGGGCCGGCCATTCGGGCCGCTACGCCGCCGAACAGGTGATGGCCGAGATCGAGACGCACAAGACTTCGATCGTCTTCTGCAACACCCGCAGCCTCGCCGAGCTGATCTTCCAGGATCTGTGGAAGGCCAATGCGATGCAGCTGCCGATCGGCATCCACCACGGCAGCCTGGAGAAGGAAGCACGCCGCAAGGTGGAGGGCGCGATGGCCGACGGACGGCTGCGCGCGTTGGTCGCCACCGCCAGCCTCGACCTGGGCGTCGACTGGGGCGACGTGGATTGCGTGATCCAGATGGGCGCGCCGAAGGGATCGTCGCGCCTCCTCCAGCGGATCGGGCGGTCGAACCACCGGCTCGACCAGGCGAGCGAAGCAATCGTCGTGCCGGGCAACCGCTTCGAATATCTGGAGGCGCGCGCCGCGCTCGACGCGGTCGAGGCGGGCGAACTCGACACCGACGTGTTCCGCATGGGCGCGCTCGACGTGCTGGCACAGCACGTCATGGCCTGCGCGTGCGCCGCGCCGTTCGACCAGGCGGCGCTGCTGGCGGAGATCCGCTCCGCGCTCCCCTATTCGGCGCTGACCGACGAACTGTTCGAGCGCGTGCTCGGCTTCATCCGCGATGGCGGCTACAGCTTGCGCGCCTACGATCGCTTCAAGCGGCTGACGCAGGATGGCGACGGCTTGTGGCGCGTCAGCCATCCGAAGTTCGTCGCGCAGCATCGCCTGAATGCCGGGATCATCGTCGAGGCGACGATGCTCAGGGTCCGCTTCCGCAACGGCCGCGCGCTCGGCAAGGTCGAGGAAGGCTTCGCGGCGACGCTCAGCCATGGCGACACCTTCTTCTTCGCGGGGCTCAGCCTGGAGGTCGAGAAGATCGACACCGAGGATCTGATCGTCCGCGCCACCAGCCGCCCGGCGCGCATCCCGACCTATGGCGGCAGCCGGATGCCGCTGTCGACGAACCTCGCCAACCGCGTCCGCCGCTTCCTCGACACGCCTGCCGAATGGCACCGCTTTCCCGACGACGTGCGCGAATGGCTGGAAATTCAGCAGCGCCGCTCGACCCTGCCGCATCCCGACCAATTGCTGGTCGAGACCTTCCCGCGCGAAGGGCGACATTACATGGTCGCCTACAGCTTCGAGGGCTGGAACGCGCACCAGTCGCTCGGCATGCTGGTGACCAAACGCATGGAGACGCTGGGGCTCAAGCCGCTGGGTTTCGTCGCCAACGATTATGCGATCGCCTGCTACGGGCTGGAGAAGGTGACCGACCCGGCCGCGTTGTTCAGCGCCGACATCCTCGAACACGAGTTCGTCGAATGGGTCGAGCGTTCGCATCTGCTCAAGCGCGCGTTCCGGGAGGTCGCGGTGATCGGCGGGCTGGTCGAGCGCCAGCATCCCGGCAAGCGCAAGACCGGGCGGCAGGTGACCTTCTCCACCGACCTGATCTACGACGTGCTGCGCCAGTACGAGCCCGGCCACGTGCTGCTCCAGGCTGCATGGGCGGATGCGCGCGCGCGGATGACCGATGTCGGACGGCTCGCCGACCTGCTCGATCGTGCCGCCGACACGATGGTGCATGTCGACCTGCCGCGCGTCACCCCGCTTGCCGTGCCGGTCCTGACGCTGATCGGGCGCGAAAAGGTGGCGACCGGCACCGCCGACGACGCTTTGCTGATCGAGGCCGAAGCGCTGGCGGCCGAGGCGATGCGCGTGGATTGATCGCGCTTCGTCAGCGGCGTAGCGTGCCGGACATGGAGAGGTGGTTCGCGCTGATGCTGGCGTGCGCAGCGGTGCCTGCGTCGGCGCAGGACGGCGTCCCCGCCGCCCCGCCTGGCGCCGACCCCGCGGGCGACGACCTCGCCTTCCTCGATCACGAGGATCGCATGACCGTGCCGGTCGCGATCGCCGGCGCCGGCCCGTTCGCATTCATCATCGATACCGGCGCGCAGCGCAGCGTCATCTCGCAACAACTCGCGCGCCAGCTCGGCCTGCCCCCCGGCCCGCGCGTGCGGCTGACCGCGATCACCGGCACCAGCGCGGTCGACACGGTCGTGGTCCCGTCGCTGTCGGTCAGCACGCTCGGCGCGCGGCGCGTCGAGGCGCCGGCGCTCGACGCGCGCAACCTGGGCGCGCTCGGCATCCTCGGCATCGACACGTTGCAGGACCATGCGCTGACCATCGACTTCGATCGGCAGCGCATGACGGTCACGCCCGCGAAAGGCCACAAGCCGCCGCCACGCGAGGCGGGCGAGATCGTGGTGCGCGCGCGCAGCCTGTTTGGGCAACTGGTCGTCACCGACGCGACCGTCGCCGGGCGCCGCGTGCGCGTGGTGCTCGACACGGGCACCAGCGTCAGCCTCGGCAACCTCGCGCTGCGCCGCCTGCTCAGCCGCAAGCGCGGCGGCGAACCCGCGATCTTCACCAGCGTGCTCGGCGACCAGATCACGACCGAATACGCCCTGCTTCCGGTCATGACGCTGGGCACCGCGTCGATCCGTTCGCTGCCCGTCGCCTTTGCCGACGCGCCGCCCTTTGCCGCCTTCGGGCTGGCCGAGCGCCCGGCGCTGCTGCTCGGCATGGATGCGCTGCGGCTGTTCAGGCGCGTCTACATCGACTTCGCCCGGCGCGAGTTGCGGATGCTCCTGCCGCGCGACCTGCGGAGGGCCGGCGTGTTTTGACACGCGCGTCCTCACCTGCAACGCAGGCGCCGACGACATAAAGGGGACGCGATGCGCAACGTAACGATCCTGGCCGCCCTGCTGGCCACCACCGCTCCGGCGATCGCGCAATCGCGCCCCGATCAGAAGGCGTTCTTCGATCTCTACAAGGAGATGGTCGAGACCAACACGGTGGTGAACGTCGGCAGCTGCACCCAGGCTGCGGCGCAGGTCGGCACACGGTTGAAGGGGGCCGGCTATTCCGACAGCGACATCACGTATTTCTCGGTCCCCGATCATCCCAGGGACGGCGGGCTGGTCGCAGTATTGAAGGGCAGCGACGCGACGGCCAAGCCGATCCTGCTGCTCGCGCACCTCGACGTGGTCGCCGCCAAGCGCGAGGATTGGGAGCGCGATCCGTTCAAGCTGATCGAGGAAGGCGGCTATTATTACGCGCGCGGTTCGGTCGACGACAAGGCGATGGCCGCGATCTGGGCCGACGCGATGGTCCGGTTCCGCCAGCAAGGCTATCATCCGAAGCGCACGATCAAGCTCGCGCTGACCTGCGGCGAGGAAACGACCTTCGCCTTCAACGGCGCGCAGTGGCTGGCGCAGAACCGTCCCGATCTGATCGCGGCCGAGTTCGCGCTGAACGAGGGCGGCGGCGGCCGCCTCGACGCGCAGGGCAAGCGGCAGCTGCTGGCGGTGCAGGTCGGGGAGAAAGCGGCGCAGAACTACACGCTCGTCGCCACCAACCCCGGCGGGCACAGCTCGGTCCCGACCCCCGACAACGCGATCTACGAACTGGCCGACGCGATCCGCGCGGTGCAGGGCCATGAGTTCCCGGTGCGCTTCACCGACACCACCCGCGCCTATTTCACCGCCACCGGCGAGCGCGCCGGCGGTGAGCTGGGCGACGCGATCCGCCGGCTGCTGGCGAACCCGAACGACTCCGCCGCCGACGCGATCGTCAGCCGCGACAAGGTGCTGCATTCGACACTGCGCACCACCTGCGTCGCGACGCTGCTGAACGCCGGCCATGCCGAAAACGCGCTGCCGCAGCGCGCGACCGCCAACGTCAATTGCCGGATCTTCCCCGGCGAGACGGTCGACGGCACCTTGGCAACGCTCCAGAAGCTCGCCGGCGCGAAGGTGACCGTCACCGCCAACCAGCCGGTCCGCCCCACCGCCGTGCCCCCGACGCTCGATCCCCAGGTGATCGACCCGATGAAGCGCGTGGCGGCGAAGCACTTTCCCGGTCTTCCGCTGCTGCCGATGATGTCGACCGGCGCGACCGACGGCGTGTTCCTGGAGGCGATCGGCATCCCGGTCTACGGCGTGCCCGGCACGTTCATCGATCCGGCGACCAGCGGCATCCACGGCCTCAACGAGCGGATCGGGGTCAAGGACCTGTACGATGCACGCGACTATATGGTCGATCTGGTGAAGGCCTACGCCGGCTAAGCGGTTGATCGCCGCGGCGCGATGCGGCTAAGGCGGACGGCATGGTTCCCGTTCCGTTCGCCGAGCTTCGTTTCGCCGGGCACGTCTGGCACGCGCTGCCCGAGGGCGCGCTGTTCTGGCCGGCGCGCCGCGCGTTGCTGGTCGCGGACCTCCATCTCGAAAAGGCGAGCTGGTATGCGCGCGGCGGGCAGATGCTGCCGCCGTACGATTCGATCGCGACGCTGACCGCGCTGGGCGCGACCGTCGCGGCGACGGGCGCGGAGGAGATCTGGTGCCTAGGCGACAGCTTCCACGATATCGAAGGCTGCGACCGGCTGCCCGCGGAAGCGCGCGCGCGACTGTCGGCGCTGACCGCGGCGGCACGCTGGACGTGGATCAGCGGCAACCACGACCGCAGCTACGTCGATCGCTGCGGCGGCGCCGTGGCCGACGAGGCCTGTGTCGAAGGCGTGGTGCTGCGCCACGAAGCCGATCCGCGCGAGCCGCGTCCCGAGCTGTCGGGGCATTTCCACCCCAAGCTGCGCGTGCGCGTGCGCGGAAAGCTGGTCGCGCGCCGCTGCTTCGTGGCGACCGCGACCAAGCTGATCTTTCCTGCGTTCGGCGCGCTGACCGGCGGGCTCGACGTTACCCATCCCGAAATCGCACGCGCGACCGGCGCGGGAGCGGAGGCGCTGGTGCCGCTGCCGGACCGGCTGCTGCGCTTCCCGCTGGCCGCATAAGCAAACCCGTTCGCACTAAGCCTGTCGAAGTGCGTGTTCCAAGCGCTCCGTCCGGTTCACGTGCTTCGACAGGCTCGGCACGAACGGGGCGGAGGGATCAACTCACCCCGAGACGGCGAACGCCACCGCCGCCGCCGCATGCAGCGCGGTCGTGTCGAACAGCGGTACGGCCGAATCGCCCGCATCGACCAGCAGCATGATCTCGGTACACCCCAGCACGATCGCCTCCGCGCCCTCCGCGATAAGGGCGGTGATCACCGCGCGGTAGCGCGCGCGCGATTCCTCGTGCACCACGCCGCGCACCAGTTCGTCGTAGATGATGCGGTGCACCTCGGCGCGATCG
Organism: Sphingomonas sp. BE138; assembly: GCF_031456125.1. Lineage (NCBI taxonomy): Bacteria > Pseudomonadati > Pseudomonadota > Alphaproteobacteria > Sphingomonadales > Sphingomonadaceae > Sphingomonas > Sphingomonas sp. BE138. The sequence goes on along the minus strand of NZ_JAVDUC010000008.1, from coordinate 156,970 downwards.
GGCGGGCCGGGCACGATCACCTCCAGCCCGTATCGCTCGGCCAATCGCTCGCGATAGAAAGGCTGCTCCATCGTGAACGCGGTCCCGAGCAACCCGACGCGCCTGTGGCCCGCCGCGACGAGCGCCGTGCCCGCGGCATCGGCGATGTGCAGCAACGGCCGCGGCTGCGCGCGCTCGATCTTGGCGGCCAGCTTGTGCATGGTATTGGTGCACAGCACGATCGCCTCGGCCCCCGCGTCGGACAGCGTTCGCGCCGCCGCCGCCATCCGCTCGCCCAGCGCCGCCCAGTCACCCGCATGCTGGAGCGCGGCGATCTCGGCGAAATCGACCGACACCATCACCAGCGGCGCGGAATGCGTTCCGCCCCTCCGTGCGCGCACGCCCTCGTTGATCAGGCGGTAGTAATGCGCCGAACTCTCCCAGCTCATGCCGCCGAGGAGCCCGATCGTCCGCATCAGGCCAGCGTTCCCATCAGCAGCCGTGGCAGATCGCCGCTTTCGCCGCGCGCCTCGGCCATGAAGCGATCCTTGAGCGGTGCGATCCGGTCGACCGCCGAGATCCCGAAGCGGCGCACCGCGCTGGCGGCCTTGCCGGGCACGCCGAACAGCCGCGTCAGCGTGTCGGTGGCGGCGGCGACCATGAACGTATCGAGCCCGCGCCACGCCTCGTACCGCTTGAGCAATTGCGCGTCGCCCGCATCCAGCCCCAGCCGCCGCCCTTCGACCAGCACCTCGACCAGCGCCGCCACGTCGCGATAGCCGAGGTTCACCCCCTGCCCCGCAATCGGATGGATGCCGTGCGCGGCATCGCCGACCAGCACCAGCCGCGTGTCGGTGACGCGCGCCGCATGGTGGAAGCCGAGCGGATAACTGGCGCGCGGGCTGGCGTGCGACAATGTGCCGAGGAACCCGCCCATCCGCTGCTCCACCTCGGCCAGGAAGCCGCGATCGCCCAGCTTCAGCATCCCCGCGGCATGGTCGCTCGCCACCGTCCACACGATCGCCGAGCGATGCCCGATCTCGTCGTCGGGCAGCGGCAGCAACGCGAACGGCCCGGCCGAATAGAAGATCTCGTAGGCCACGTTCTCGTGGCTACGTTCGTGATGGAACGCCCCGATGATCGCGGCATGATCATATTGCCAGCGCGCGACGTTGATCCCCGCGGCCGCGCGGGTCGGCGATTGCCGCCCCTCGGCGGCGACCAGCAGGTCGGCGGCCACGGTCGCCCCCGACGACAAGGTCGCGCGCACGCCGTCCGCGTCGCGTCGGATCGACGTCGCACGCGTTCGCATCCGCAGGTCGACACGCTCCGCCGCCGCAGCCGCATCGTACAGCGCGCGCCGCAGCAGGCGGTTCTCGTACATCGTCCCCAGTGCGGCATCGTCGGCGGCCGGGATGAAGTCGAGCTTGCCCGGCGCCAGTCCGTCGCTCACCCGAATCTGCCGGATCTCGCAACCGGCCCCCCGCAGCGCGTCGCCGACCCCGATGGCGTCGAGCATCTTGTGGCTGGCGCTCGCCACCGCGGACGCGCGCCCGTCGAACCCGGCCGCCAGCATCACCGCCGGATCGGCGGGATCGACGACGATCGACGACAACCCGTGCCGGTCGAGCGCGACGCTCAGCGCGCTGCCGACCAGCCCACCGCCGAGGATGAGCACATCGGCCCGGGCATCTGCCCTCTGCGCATCTGCATTGTCCATGATACTGCCCTATCCCCACTCACCCGCGAAGCCAATGCCGGGCGCGCTGCCGGTCTCCGCCGCCATCTTGACGTACAACGCGCGCGGGCGGACAATATGGCGGTATTTTCTGACATCGTTGGGGGTTGTGGATGGCAAGCCGGGCTGACGCGCCGCTGTGGCGCGAGACGGTCAAGGCCGGAGCGTTGCGCAGCGGGGCGTTGATCGTCGCGACCGCGCTGTTCGTGCTGACGGTCGCGATGGCGGTGGCGCTCGTCACCTACCGTCCCGGTGACGCGGCGCTCAACACCGCTGCGGCAGGGGTGACCGGCAACCTGCTCGGGTCGGCCGGCGCATGGTTCGCCGATCTGGCGCTCACCTTGTTCGGCCCGGCGGTGGCGCTGCTGCTGCCGGTGGCGCCGATCGTCGGCTTGCGGCTCTGGCGCGGGCAGCCGACTGGCGAAGGCGCGCGGATGCTTCGCAACACCGCCGCGGGCGTCGCGCTGATGGCGGTGACGCTGGCGTGCGTCGCGCCCGGCGCGGTTCCGGCGCTGCCGTTCGGCTGGGGCGGCGCGGTGGGCTCGGGGGTTGTCGGTGCGTTCCGCTCCGGCGTCGCGCTGTTCGGCCAGCCGCTGGTGACGTGGTGGAGCGTCGTGGCGCTCGGGCTGGTCACCGGGATCGCGGGCGCGATTGTCTGGGGGCGCAGCCTTGAGATCGACCTCGCGCGCTTTACCCCCTCGCCGCGCCTGCTGCGCCGTCGCCCGCGCGCCGACGGGGTCGAGGCGGACTTCGACGACGGGGACGACGCCGCGTTCGCCGACGACGACGAGGATGACGCCCCCTTCGCCCTGTCGCGCACGCCGGCGCCGCGCGCGGTCGCGCAGCCCGACAATCGACCCGCCCCGGTCATCAGCGACCGCGCGCTCGCGCCCTCGGCGGCCCCCGCGAAGCCGCAGCAGCGGCTCGACCTGCGCGACAGCTTCGTGCTCCCCGGGCTCGACCTGCTCACCCCCGCCCCCGCCAACCAGGGCGGCCCGGTCGACAAGGCCGGGCTGGAGCGTAACGCGCGCCTCCTCGAAACCGTACTCGACGACTTCAAGGTGCAGGGCGCGATTACCGAGGTCCGCCCCGGCCCGGTCGTGACGATGTACGAGCTGGAGCCCGCGCCCGGTACCAAGGCGAACCGCGTCATCGCGCTCGCGGACGACATCGCGCGCAACATGTCCGCGATCTCGGCACGCGTCGCGACGATCCCCGGCCGCTCGGTGATCGGCATCGAACTGCCCAACACCAAGCGCGAGACCGTCTCGCTCCACGAACTCGTCGCCAGCCAGGCGTTCGAGGACCAGACCGCACAGCTTCCCGTCATCCTCGGCAAGAACATCGCCGGCGACCCGGTCATCGCCGATCTCGCGCCGATGCCGCACCTGCTCGTCGCCGGCACCACCGGGTCGGGCAAGTCGGTCGGTCTCAACGGCATGATCCTGTCGCTGCTCTACCGGCTGACCCCGGACCAGTGCCGGATGATCATGATCGATCCAAAGATGCTCGAACTGAGCATGTACGACGACATTCCGCACCTGCTCTCGCCCGTCGTGACCGACCCCGCCAAGGCGGTTCGCGCGCTGAAATGGGCGGTCGAGACGATGGAGGATCGCTATCGCCAGATGTCCTCGGTCGGCGTCCGCAGCCTCGCCAGCTTCAACGACAAGGTGCGTGCCGCACGCGCCAAGGGCACGCCGCTCGGCCGCCGCGTGCAGACCGGCTATGGCGAGAATGGACAGCCGATCTACGAGGAGGAGCAGCTCGACTACGACGTGCTGCCGCAGATCGTCGTCATCGTCGACGAGCTCGCCGACCTGATGATGACCGCCGGCAAGGAGGTCGAATTCCTGATCCAGCGCCTCGCGCAAAAGGCGCGCGCGGCGGGCATCCACCTCATCATGGCGACGCAGCGCCCGTCGGTCGACGTCATCACCGGCGTGATCAAGGCCAATTTGCCGACCCGCATCAGCTTCCACGTCACCAGCAAGATCGACTCGCGCACCATCCTGGGCGAACAGGGCGCCGAGCAACTGCTGGGGCGCGGCGACATGCTCTACATGCCCGGCGGCAAGGGCATCGTCCGTGTCCACGGCCCGTTCGTCAGCGACGACGAGGTGCGCGCGGTCACCGATCATTGGCGCGCGCAGGGCCAGCCGGACTACATCGAGTCGGTCACCGAGGAGCCGGCCGAGAGCTTCGCGCTGGAAGGCGCGCCGACGGGCGAGGATTCGGCCGAAGACCAGCAATATCGCTCGGCGGTGGCGATCGTCTGCGGCAGCCAGAAGGCGTCGACCTCATGGCTCCAGCGCCAGCTGCGCATCGGCTACAACAGCGCGGCGCGACTGATCGAGCGGATGGAGAAGGAAGGCGTCGTCAGCCGCCCCGACCATGTCGGCCGCCGCGAGGTACTGCGCGACACCGACGGCAACCCGGTGTGAGCCAGGGGCGCGCGGCGACCCGCGCGCCCCGCCCCGGTCAGCCGAGATGCTCGGCGAAGAACGCCGCGGTCCGCCGATCCGCCAGCGCCGCCGCCGCGTCCGACCGCCGCTTCCCGAACTCGGTCGCGAAACCGTGGTCCTCGCCCGGATAGTCCTCCAGCGTCACCTTCGGATGATCGTCGAGCCCGGCGTGCATCGCCGCCTGCGTGTCCTTGTCGACGAACCCGTCGTCGCCTGCGATGTGCAGCAGCAGCGGCTTGGCGATGGCATGCTTCTCGCCCAGCAGCCCGTCGATGCCGACCGCATAATAGCCGACGCTGGCATCCACATCGGTCCGCGCTGCGGTCATATACGCCAGCCGCCCGCCAAGACAGTAGCCGACCGCCCCGACCTTCGCGACGCCCTCGCCGCGCGCGATACGGATCGCCGCCTCGATATCGCGGATGCCCTGATCCTGGTCGAACTGGCCCATCAGATTCAGCGCGCGCTGCATCTCCGGCTCGACGTCCGGGTCGAGCTCGATCCCCGGCGTGATCCGCCAGAACAGGTCCGGTGCGATCGCCAGATATCCCGCCTCCGCGAGCGTGTCGCACTTGCGGCGGATGCCCGCGTTCACGCCGAAGATCTCCTGGATCACGACGATCGCCGCGGTCGGCGTGCCCGCCGGTGCGGCGCGATAGGCCGGCATCGACGCACCGTCGAGCGTCGGGATCGAGAGCATGTCCGTCATCGTGCAGTCACTCCTGTAATGGCGTCCCGCCCCGGCGCACGACCATGCGCAACGTGCCAAGCGCGTTGCGGCCGGTCGTGCTTAGCGGGCATAGACCGGACTGACGTTCGCACGCGGGGCGGCGTCGCGGCAAGGAGCGCATCATGAAGGTCACGATCGAAGTCGACTGCACGCCCGAGGAGGCGCGCCGCATGATGGGACTCCCCGATCTCACCCCGCTCCACGACCATTATCTCGCCCGCATGCGCGAGACGATCGACGGCCAGGCGCCCTCCCCCGAGCTGATCGGCGCGATGTTGCGCAGTTGGGCTCCGGTCGGCGATGCGGGCATGGACTTCTGGCGGCAATTGTTCGCGCGCGGTATCAAGCCGGGCGCATGACCCCGACGATCTTCGCGCTGTCCAGCGGCCGCCCGCCGGCGGCGATCGCGGTGATCCGGATCAGCGGTCCTGCTGCCCGAGCGGCCGGTACGGCGCTCGCCGGCACGCTACCGCCGCCCCGCTGCGCCGCCCTTCGCCGGCTGCGCGACGCCAGCGGGGACACGCTCGACCAGGCGCTGGTGCTGTTCTTCCCCGGCCCAGCCACGGCGACGGGCGAGGATCTCGTCGAATTTCATCTGCATGGCGGCCGCGCCGTGATCGCCGCTGTCGAACAGGCACTCGCAGCCCAACCCGGCCTCGTCCCCGCACAGCCGGGCGAGTTCACCCGCCGCGCGCTGCTCAACAACCGCCTCGACCTGGCGCAGACCGAAGGGCTCGCCGATCTTCTCGAGGCCGAGACCGACCTGCAGCGCCGCGCGGCGCTCGCGATTGCTGAAGGCGGATTCAGCCGGCACGTCGAGGCGTGGATGGCACAGTTGAGCATGATCGCGGCGCGGATCGAGGCCGAACTGGACTTCGCGGATGAGGACGATGTTGCGGGAGCGACGGCGTTCGACGTCACGGCCGTGGTCGCGCCGCTGCTCGCCGAGATGACTGAGATGCTGGCCTGCCCGCCGGTCGAGCGGCTCCGCGACGGCATCGTCGTGGTGCTCGCCGGCCCGCGCAACGCCGGCAAGTCGTCGCTCTTCAACGCGCTGCTCGGCCGTGACGCCGCGATCGTTACCGACATTGCCGGCACGACGCGTGACGTCATCGAAGCACCTGTCACGCGCGCCGGTATCCCCTATCGACTGGTCGATACGGCCGGACTGATCGACGAAACGCCGGACGTTGTCGAAGCCATCGGTATCGAGCGCGCACGGGCGTTGCTGGAGACAGCGGACCTGCTGCTATGGCTGGGCAACCCCGCCGAAGCCCCGGCCGGCGCGATCCGCGTCGGAGCGCGGCGCGACGATCGTGCTGCGCAAGATGAAGCCGTCGATCTCACCACCTCGATCTACGACCCCCGCTCGATCGACGCCTTATGGTTGGCGATAGCCGAACGTGCGAGCGGACTGCTTGGCGCTGGAGATACGCTTATGCTCCACCAGCGCCATCGCGTCCTGATCGACCAGGCGACCAAGGCACTCGCTACGGTCGGTGACGACGACCTCCTTCTTGATGCCGAGCACGTGCGGATTGCCAACCGTGCGCTTGCGGCGGTACTGGGGCGAAACGCGACAGAGGCGATGCTCGATGCGCTTTTTGGCCGCTTCTGCCTCGGCAAGTGAGTGTTCCACGTGAAACGTTTTGATGTGATCGTCGTCGGCGGTGGGCACGCCGGCACCGAAGCGGCTGCTGCCGCGGCGCGACGCGGCGCGACGGTTGCGCTCGTCAGCCAGTCGGTTGCGCAGATCGGGACGATGTCGTGCAACCCATCGATCGGCGGATTGGGCAAAGGGCATCTGGTGCGCGAAGTCGACGCGCTCGATGGGTTGATGGGTAGTGCAGCGGATGCTGCCGGCATCCACTATCGCATGCTCAATCGCTCGAAAGGGCTCGCGGTCCAAGGTCCGCGCCTTCAGGCCGACCGACGCCGCTATCGGGCTGCGATCCACGCCCGGCTCGATGGTTACCCACACCTCTTCCGCATCGAAGATGAAGCTGTCGCGCTTGAGGTGCGAAGCGGTCGGGTGACCGGCATTCAGACGGCCACGGGCCGGGTCATCGATGGAGCGGCGGTCGTGTTGGCGACAGGCACCTTCCTCGGCGGCCGCATCTTCCGCGGCCTCGATCGCGAGGCGGGCGGCCGCGTGGGCGAGCGCCCTGCCACCCGCCTCGGGGAGCAACTTCGCGCGCTTCAGCTCCCGATGGGTCGGTTGAAGACCGGCACGCCGCCGCGGCTGGACGGACGAACGATCGACTGGGCCCGTCTCGAACCGCAGCCATCCGATGCCGACGACTGGCGCATGTCGCCGATCACGCGAGGTCCACGCCTGCCGCAACTCGCCTGCGCCATCACGCGGACCAATTCAGCAACCCACGACATCATTCGTGCCGGCCTTAAGACGTCGCCGCTCTTTTCCGGCGCAATTGAGGGCGGCGGTCCTCGATACTGCCCTTCGATCGAGGATAAGGTGCACCGGTTTGGCGATCGCGACGGACACCAGATCTTTCTCGAGCCGGAGGGGCTCGACGATCATCTAATCTATCCCAACGGCGTATCGACCTCCCTCGCGCCCGATATTCAGGAGCGCATGATCCGGTCGGTCGCCGGTCTGGAACGCGCCGAGATCGCGCAACTCGGCTACGCCGTCGAGTACGACTACATCGATCCGCGCGCCTTGGACCATCGGCTTGCGCTGAATGCCATCGACGGCATCTTCTGCGCCGGGCAACTTAACGGGACGACCGGGTATGAAGAAGCGGCGGCACAAGGCCTGGTTGCCGGGCTTAACGCTGCGGCCTTTGCCCGCGATCTGGCGCCGGCGATCACCGATCGGGCGCAGGGCTATATCGGCGTCATGATCGACGATCTTGTTCTTCAGGGGGTCAGCGAGCCCTATCGCATGCTCACCGCCCGCGCCGAATACCGACTGGCGCTGCGGGCAGACAACGCGGAGCCGCGCTTATCACACTGGGGTGCCGAGTTGGGCGCGCTTGGCCCGGATCGCCTGGCACATCTCCATCGTCGAACGACCATGCGCGACGCGGCCCGCGAAGGGCGTACCGAAGATGTCGACCCTGATATTATCCGGGAGGTGGAGGAGGATCAGCGGTATGCGCCTTACCTCGCCAGGCAGAGTGAGGAGATCGAGCGCATGCGCCGCGACGAGGCCGTCCCAATCGATACCTCCGATGACGCCCTTCGTACCATCGCCGGGCTGTCGAACGAAATGGTCGAGCGTCTCGGCGTTGCCGCGCCCAAAACGCTGGGGGAAGCGTCACGCGTTCGTGGCGTCACCCCCGCCGCGCTCGCCGCATTATGGCTCCACTCGCGGCGGCGCGCATGACTGAGGATGATGCGCGGGGCTGGTGTGCCGCACACGCGAGCACGACCGGCATGCAACTGCTCGATCGATTTGCCGCGTTGGTCGTGGACGAAAACCAACGTCAGAACCTGATCTCGCCCGCAACCTGCGACTTGATCTGGTCGCGCCATATCGCCGATTCGGCGCAGTTGCTCAATCACATGCCCGCCGCTGCTCGGTCGTGGCTCGACATCGGTTCGGGGCCCGGCTTTCCCGGTATCGTCATTGCCATTCTGCGCGATCTTCCCGTGACACTCGTCGAACCACGCACGCGCCGCGTTCAGTTTATGGTCGACGCTGCCGAGCGACTGGGCTTGCGCCACGTCGCAGTGCAGCGCGCCAAGGCAGAGGGTATCACCGGAACCTTCGACGTCATCAGTGCGCGAGCGGTGGCGAGCATCCCCAGCCTCCTCGCCATGACGGGCCATTTGCGCGACGCAAAAACGCGATTGATTCTTCCGCGCGGCCGGAATGGTGCTAGGGAGGTAGCAGAACTGCCGGCCACGCAACGCCGCATGTTTCACGTGGAACAAAGCGTCACAGACCCGGACTCGGTGATCGTGATCGCTGATGGAGTGAGGGCCTGATGTTCTGCATCGCGGTGGCAAACCAGAAGGGCGGCGTCGGGAAGACCACCAGCGCGATCAATCTCGCGACCGCCTTGGCGGCGTCCGGTCACAAGGTCCTGCTGGTGGACCTCGACCCCCAAGGTAACGCCTCCACCGGACTAGGGATCAACCAGGCGCAACGTCAACGGTCTAGCTACGACGTGTTGATCGACAGCGACGGTGTCGCCGAAGCCGCGGTCGCGACCGAGATACCGCTGCTCGACGTACTGCCCGCCACCGTCGACCTGTCTGGTGCCGAGATCGAACTGGTCGAGCTGGAGCAGCGCACCCATCGGCTTCGTCGCGCCTTTCAGCGCACGACCCGCGCGTGGGATATCGTCCTCATCGATTGCCCGCCGTCACTTGGCCTCTTGACCATCAATGCGATGGTGGCCGCCGATGCCTTGCTCGTACCGTTGCAGTGCGAGTTCTTCGCACTGGAGGGGCTCAGCCAATTGCTCAATACCGTCGAGCGTATCCGGTCGCGGTTCAACCCGTCGCTCTCGATCCTGGGTGTCGCGCTGACGATGTTCGACCGTCGCAACCGCCTCACCGATCAGGTTTCGAACGACGTGCGCGCGGTGCTAGGGCAGGTCGTCTTCGATACGGTGATCCCGCGCAACGTCCGGCTGTCCGAGGCGCCCAGCCACGGGCTACCGGCGCTCATCTACGATCACAAGTGCAGCGGGTCGGAGGCATATATGGCGCTCGCCCGAGAACTGATCCGGCGATTGCCGCACATGGAGCATGAAGCAGCGTGACTGATTTCGCCACCCGCCGCGCCAAAGGCGGTCTCGGCCGCGGCCTGAACGCCCTGCTCGGCGACGTTGCGCAGGACCAACGCGACTCTGCCGACACCGGTCCGGCACGCGGCACGGTGCGGATGATCCCGGTCTCGGCAATCGCCCCACATCCCGAACAGCCGCGCCGTCACTTCGACGAAGCGGCGCTCGACGAACTCGCCGCGTCCATCGCGCAGCGCGGCGTGATCCAACCGATCATCGTCCGCCCGCACGGGCAGGATTTCCAGATCGTCGCCGGCGAGCGCCGCTGGCGTGCGGCGCAGCGCGCCCGGCTCCACGAGGTGCCGGTCGTCGTCCGCGACTATTCCGACAGCGAGACGCTCCAGATCGCGCTGCTCGAGAACATCCAGCGCCAGGACCTCAACGCGATCGAGGAAGCCCGCGCCTACCAGCGGCTGCTCGACGAATTCGGGCACACCCAGGAAGAGCTCGCCCGCGCGGTCCACAAGTCGCGCAGCCACGTCACCAACCTGCTGCGGCTGCTCGACCTGCCACCCGAGGTGCAGGCCCAGGTCGTCGACGGGAAGCTGGCGATGGGCCATGCGCGCGCGCTGGTGGGTGCCGCCGATCCGGTCGCACTCGCCGAACAGGTTCTGTCGCAGGGGCTGTCGGTCCGCCAGACCGAACGGCTCGCCAGCCAGGACAAGCACGGCGCACCCACGTCGCGCACGCCCGCGAACCGCCCCGCCCCCGCGCCGTCACCAAGCGGCGGCAGCGCCGACATCGACGCGCTCGAACGTCAGCTCGCCGACCTGCTCGGCCTCCGCGTCCACATCACCTTCAACGACGACGGCCGTGGCGCGATCACGCTCGAATACAGCTCGCTCGAGCAGCTCGACATGGTGTGCCAGCGGCTGAGCGGGGAACGGATTTAGCGCACCGACCGCGCCAGCCGCAGCAGGAACGTATCCGTCACCACGCGCCCGGCCGGGCCGGCAGCGATCACGTCGCGCTCCACGCGCCGCGCGGCGGCCTGCGCGGCGGCGAGCATCGGCAGCGTCCAGCGCCGCACCGCCGCCGCGGTGGCGGCCTCCTCCTTCCAGAAGACGCGGTGGCGCTTGAGCACCTGCTCGACCCCCTCCCCCGCATCGGCCGCCGCGCGCATCTCGGCCAGCATCACCAGCCGCCGCCCCAGCGCGCGCAGCACCGGAATCGGAGACGCGTCCGGGCCGCTCATGCGCCGCAGCGCGGTTACCAGCCCTGCGACCTCGCCAGCGGTCGTCGCCAGCACGATCTCGCCGATCTCGCCCTCCGCGATCTCCGCTCCGATCGCCTCCAGGGCCGCGTCGTCGGCATCGACCGGCCGCTCGGGTGCCGCATCGAGGTACAGCGCCAGCTTCTCCACCTCGCGCATCATCACCGCGCGGTCGCCGTCGCTCCCGCGGATAACGCGCTGCACCGCCGCCGGCGACATCCGCAGCCCCGCACCGCGCGCCAGCTCCGCGACGATCGCCGCCGCATCGCGCGCGCCCGGCGGGTAGCACGCAAACGCCAGCGCGCGATCCGAGTCGATGGCAGCCTTCACCAACTTGCCGCTCGCCTTGACGGACGGCGCCAGTATTACCGCCGGGTTGCCCGCCCGCTCCGCCGCCAACAGCGCCTCCACCGCCTCCAGCGACTCCTCCCCCGCGCCGGTCACGTGCACGAACCGCGCGCCCCCGAACAGCGAGATCGCCGCCGCCTCATCGCTCAACCGCGCCGGATCACCGCGCAGCGTCGCGCCGTCGAGATCGACGCGCTCCGCCTCCGCACCCATCGCCTTCGCCAGCCGCGCGACGAACGCCTGCGCGACCGCCTCGTCGGGTCCATGCAGGAGAAACAACCGGATATCCGCCGGCGGCCGGTCCAGCGCCGCGATCAGCCGCGCCTCGGTGGCCTTCACGACCCCGGCTGCGTCCGCCGCGCATAGAGCGCCAGCCGCGCGACGATCTGGTCGGCGATCGTCTCCGACAGCCGCTCCAACGCGGTGCTCTCCGCCGCGATCGTCGCATATTCCGATCCGACCACGTCGATCCCCGCGTCAGAGCCGGCGGTCGCATCCAGCACCACCGATCCGCTCGCCGCATCGATCAGCTGATAGCGCGCGCGCAAGGTCCGCCGCTCGCGCGCCACCGAATCGTCGCTGCGCGCACCCAGGCCGACGATGCGGTCGTCGAGCCGCACGTTCAGCCGATACCGCGCCGCGCCGCCGCCCAGCGCCGACAGCCGCTCGCGCAGCGCCCCGCTGACCAGCCATCCGGCCTTGCCCTCGATTGGCACGACCTCGACCGCGCCGAGCGTCCCTGCGACCGCACCGTGCCCGCCGCCCGTATAGAGCGGAGTCAGCCCGCACCCCGCCAGCGGTACCGCGAGCAGCAGCGCGATCGTCAGCCCGGCGCGCATCGTCACGCGACCACGTTCACGAGCCGGTCGGGCACCACGATCACCTTGCGCGGCGTCTTGCCCTCCAGCGCCCGGACGATCTTCTCCGAGGCCAGCGCCGCCGCTTCGGCATCCTCGCGCGCCAGCCCCTTGGGCAGCGTCAGCGTATCGCGCAGCTTGCCGTTGACCTGCACCGCAATCGTGACCTCGTCCTCGACCAGCAACGCCGCGTCGACCGCCGGCCAGGGCACGTCGGCGATCAGCCCCTCGCCGCCCTGCGCGCGCCATGCCTCCTCCGCGATATGCGGCGCCATCGGTGCCACCAGCCGCATCAGCGTGGCGATCGCGGCATCGCGCGACGCGGACGGCGCCGCCTTCTCGATCGCGGCAACCAGTTCGTAGAGCTTAGCGACCGCCTTGTTGAACGACAGCGCCTCGATCGCGGCGGCCACGTCGGCGATCGTCCGGTGCAGCTTGCGGTCGAGCGCCGCATCCACGCCCTCCCCGCCCTTCGCGCCCTCGAACAAGCGCCACAGCCGCTGGACGAAGCGCCACGCGCCCTCGATCCCGTTCTCGCTCCACTCCAGGTCGCGTTCGGGTGGCGAGTCGGACAGCATGAACCACCGCACCGCGTCCGCGCCATATTGGTCGACGATCGGCTCGGGATCGACGGTGTTCTTCTTGGACTTGGACATCTTCTCCACGCGACCGCGGACGATCGGGATCATCGCCCCGTCCTCCGCGCGGAAGAACAAACGGCCCTCCTCGCCCACCGTCAGGTCGGCCGGCGAGACCCACAAGGCGCTTTGCGGTCCGTCGTAGTCGGGCAGGTCGAGCTGATACGTCTCGTGGGTCACCATGCCCTGCGTGAACAGCCCGGTGAACGGCTCGGCGACGTCGATCAGCCCGACGTGCCGCAGCGCGCGCGTCCAGAAGCGCGCATACAGCAGGTGGAGGATCGCATGCTCGACGCCGCCGATATACTGCCCGACCGGCAGCCAGCTCTCCGCCACTGCGCGGTCGAAGGGCCGATCCTCGGGCTGGCTGGCGAAGCGGATGAAATACCACGACGAATCCGCGAAGGTGTCGAGCGTGTCGGTATCGCGCAGCGCATCGGCCCCACACGCCGGGCAGGCGACATGCTTCCACGTCGGATGGCGATCGAGCGGATTGCCCGGCACGTCGAACGTCACGTCCTCGGGCAGCGTCACCGGCAGCTGCTCGCGCGGCACCGGCACCTCGCCGCACGTCGCACAATGGATGATCGGGATCGGCGTGCCCCAATAACGCTGCCGGCTCACCCCCCAGTCGCGCAGCCGGTACACGGTCGTACCCTTGCCCCAACCGCCCGCCTCGGCCCGTTCGATCACCGCGCGCTTGGCGGCATCGACCTCGATCCCGTCGAGGAACTGCGAGTTCACCAGCCTGCCGGGTCCGGTATAGGCGGCATCCTCATCGAAACCGGCGTCGACCTTGTCACCGTCCGCCACCACGCGGCGGATCGGCAGCGCATATTTGGTCGCGAAATCGAAATCGCGCTGGTCGTGCGCCGGCACCCCGAACACCGCGCCGGTGCCATAGTCCATCAGCACGAAATTCGCGATATAGACCGGCAGCTCGCCGGCCCCGAACGGATGCGTCGCGGTCAGCCCGGTGTCGTAGCCGAGCTTCTCCTGCGTCTCCAGTTCGGCGGCAGTCGTCCCGCCCTGCTTGCAGCGCTCGACGAACGCCGCAGCCGCCGCATCCCGCGCGGCCAGTGCCTGCGCGATCGGATGATCCGCCGCCACCGCGACGAAGCTGGCGCCGAACATCGTGTCGGGCCGGGTCGTGAACACCTCGACGCTGCCGCCGTCCGACAGCGTGAAGCGGAATTGCAGCCCCTGGCTCTTGCCGATCCAGTTCTCCTGCATCAGCCGCACCTTGTCGGGCCAATGCTCGAGGCGGCCCAGCCCGTCGATCAGCTCGTCGGCGAACTGCGTGATCTTCAGGAACCACTGGCTCAGCTTGCGCTTCTCGACCAGCGCGCCGGATCGCCAGCCGCGCCCGTCGATCACCTGCTCGTTGGCCAGCACGGTCATGTCGACCGGATCCCAGTTGACCGCCGATTCCTTGCGATAGACAAGCCCCGCCTTGAGGAAGTCGAGGAACAGCGCCTGTTCGTGCCCGTAATAATCGGCGTCGCACGTCGCCAGCTCACGCGTCCAGTCGAGCGCGAAGCCCAGCCGCTTCAGCTGCGCCTTCATCGTGGCGATATTGGCACGCGTCCAGTTCCCCGGATGCACGCCCTTCTCCATCGCCGCGTTTTCGGCCGGCATCCCGAACGCGTCCCACCCCATCGGATGAAGCACTTCATGCCCGGTCATCCGGCGATAGCGCGCCAGCACGTCGCCCATCGTGTAATTGCGGACATGGCCCATGTGGATCTTCCCCGACGGATAGGGGAACATCTCCAGCACGTAGCTCTTCGGCCTGGGGCTGTCGTCACGCGCGGCGAAGGTCTGGCGCTCGTCCCAGACGCGCTGCCAGTGCGCGTCGGCCTTCAGGGCATTGAAGCGGGTGTTCATCGTGTCGGTCGTCGCCTCAGCCGGTCACGGCGCCGCGGCGCAGGTCGCGCGCACGGGTCAGGATGATGTCCTCCAGCTTCTGCGTCGTCGCGGCCTCGACCGGCGACGCCACCCACTGCCCGCCGCGGTTCACCTCTCGCAGCGCCGCGACGCGCACCGCATCGGCGCGCAGGTCCTGGTCGAGGATCGACACGGTCAGCTTCATCCGCTCGGTCGGAGTCTGCGGATTGACGTACCAGTCGGTCACAATGACGCCGCCGTTGGAATCGGTCTGGAGCAGCGGCATGAAGCTGATCGTGTCCAGCGTCGCCCGCCACAGATAGCTGTTGACGCCGATCGTGGTGACCTTCGACGCGGCAAGGTCGCCTTCGGGCCGGGCGCCGCGACCCCCGCACGCCGACAGCGTCAGCGACAGGGCAAGAGCGGCGGACAGGCCAGCCGCAAGGCGCGAGGGGCGGAACATCGGCATCGTCCTTACAGGGAATACGAAAGCTAATTCGGGTGATCGTGCCCGCTCTACCCGCCCCGTCTGCCCCCCGCAAGCACGCCACATTGTGGACAAGATGCAACAGGTGTCTGACAAAAGGGTCGGGCGGTCATGGACTCGGAACGGATTCCTGTTAGGCCCGCTGACAGAGCCCGGGCGACAGCGTCCGGCGAAAAGGGGATGGACTGACTCGTGGCCGCAGGACGCCGCATCGCTGCTTGTATCGCGGGGGCCGCGCTGGCCGCTGCGGTCGCGGCCGTGCCCGCGCTCGGCGCGGCCGATTCCGCCCCGCGCACCGCGCGCAAGCTGGCGGCCGCTCCGCGCATCGCCGGCGGGTTCACGCCCTCGGCCGCCGATCCGAAGCTGGCCGCGCTGTTCGCGCGCGCCGGTCTCGACGCCAGCGGCTTTCGCTTCACACCGTCCGAATCGCGGATCGGCAACCGCGCGGTGACCGTGGCGGTCCGGGCGCGCTCGACCAGCGCGGCGCGCGATTCGTCGCGGTATGCGTCGGCGACCCCGGCGACGGTCGGCTTGGCGCCGATCGCCTACAATCTCGGCGTGGCGGTCGGCTGGAAGCGGTTCGCGATCTCGGGCGACGTCGCCAAGGTCGATCTCGCCGGCCTTCCCGGCAGCCGCGAGGGCGCGGACGTCGCGTTCAGCTACTCGGGCAACAAGTGGAGCGGCCGCGTCGGCGCCAGCGCCGACCGCCCGTTGGCCGGCACCCCGCGCTCGCTGGCGGAGCCGAACAGCTATTCGATCGATGTCGGCGGCAGCTATTCGATCACCCGCAACCTCGATCTGACCGCGGGCATGCGCTTGAAGACGGATCGCGACCGCCTGACCCGCGTCGATGACGAGCGCCGCGACAGTCAGGCGATCTACGTGGGCACCGCCTTCCGCTTCTGACGCACAAACCACCGTACCACTCTCCCCCGTTCGTCCTGAGCGTGTCGAAGGACGTGTTCGGCGGTGTCGACCTTTACCCCGACCACGCATCGATCGCCGCATAACCGTCGAAGCCCAGCGCGCGGATCCGCCGCCACCGCCGCTCGTCCATCCCGCCGAGCGCGATTCTGGTCACGGGTAGCCCCTTGGCGATGCCGGCGGCACGCAGCGGCCCCAATGCGCGCGTGTTCGGGTGCGATCGTGTCACATGGACTGGTGAAATCAGCACGATCTGCGCACCCGCACGCACCGCGGCGATAGCTTCGCGGCGATCGTGCGCCGGCCACGTCACCAATCCGCGCCCACGCCGCGCATGCACGCCGTCCGCGCGTCCCAGATGGCCACCGCCCGCGACGATCAGCACCAGCCCGCGTCGCCGCGCGACCCGCCGCACCGCCCGGAACAGCACCCGCCGCTCGCGATCGGGCAGGCGATAGTGCCGGAAGATCACTCCCGCGCCGCGCGGCAGCCGCTCCAGCGCCCGCCACAGCCCGGCCCCCTGCCGCTCGTCGGTCATCAGCCAGCGGTTGGGGTGGCGGGCGCGCATGGCGGTGCCTATAGCGCACGCGATGACCCCCGACGACCGTCTCGCCGCCATCCACGCCCGCATCGCCGCCGCGGCCCGCCCGGCGCAGCGCGACCCTGCCCAGGTCACGCTGGTGGCGGTGTCCAAGACCCATCCCGCCGAGGCGATCCGCCCGCTGCTCGGCCTCGGCCACCGCGACTTCGGCGAGAACCGCGTTCAGGAGGCACAGGCCAAGTGGCCGCAGTTGCAGGAGGAATTTCCCGACACGCGGCTGCACCTCGTTGGGCAGCTGCAATCGAACAAGGCCGCCGACGCGGTTGCGCTCGCCGATGCGATCCACAGCGTCGACCGTCCCTCGCTGGTCGCTGCGCTCGCCCGCGCGATGGACGCGCAGGGCCGCCGCCCCGATTGCTTCGTCCAGGTCAACATCGGTGCCGAGCCGCAGAAGGGCGGCTGCGCGATCGCCGACCTGCCCGCGCTGCTTGCCGAGGCCCGCGCTGCCGACCTGCCGGTCGCCGGATTGATGTGCGTGCCCCCCGCCGCCGTCGAACCCGCTCCCTATTTCGCGTTGCTTGCCCGGATCGCCCGCGATTCCGGTGTTTTCGCGCTCAGCATGGGCATGTCGGACGACCTCGAACAGGCGGTGATGCTCGGCGCCACCCACGTCCGCGTGGGCTCGGCCCTGTTCGGAGCGCGCGCATGACCCGCTTCGACGCGCTTCTCTTCGACTTCGACGGCGTCCTGATCGAAAGCGAGGCGACCGGCAATCGCCACATCGCCGACTATCTCACCGCCGCCGGCTTTCCCACCACGCCGGCGGAGTCGATGGCGCAGTTCATGGGCCTGTCGGGCAAGGATTTTCTCTCGGCGATCGAGGCCCATATCGGCGCCCCGATCCCGCCCGACTTCCAGGCCGCCCGCCGCGCCGAGGACGAACGCTGCCTGCGCGAAGGCATCGTGGAGGTCGCCGGCGCGACCGCCTTCGTCCGCTCGCTCCCCGTCACCCTGCCGCGCGCGGTCGTCTCGTCGAGCCGCGTCCGCTGGATCGCTACCCATCTCGGCCATCTCGGGCTTCGCGACGCGTTCGGCGAGCATCTCTATTCCGGCGCCGAGCATGTCGCCAACGGCAAGCCCGCCCCCGATCTCTACCTGTACGCCGCTGAACAGCTGGGCGTGTCGATCGAACGCTGCGCGATCATCGAGGATTCACCCGTCGGCGCGACCGGCGCGGTGGCGAGCGGCGCGTTCGTGATCGGGCTGGTCGCCGGGGGCCATTGCGGGCCCGATCATGCCGACCGCCTGCGCGCGATCGGCGTGGATGCCGTAGCGCGCGACTTCGCGGAGGTCGCCGCGCTCCTGCACTAAAATCAGAGCTGGTGGCCCGTCCGGTCGCGCTTGGTGGCCAGATAGCGTTCGTTGTGCGGATTGGCCGGCAACTTGTGCGGCACCCGCTCGACCACCTTCACCCCTTCGGCCTCCAGCCCCGCGACCTTGGCGGGGTTGTTGGTCAGCAATCGCACCCGGTCCTGTCCCAGCAGCCGCAACATCCGCGCCGCTACCCCGAAGTCCCGCGCATCAATTGCAAATCCCAGCCGCGTGTTGGCGTCGACGGTGTCGAACCCCTGATCCTGCAGCGCATAGGCGCGCAGCTTGTTGACCAGCCCGATCCCGCGTCCCTCCTGGCGCAGGTAAAGCAGCACGCCCCACCCCGCCGCGGCGATCGCCTGGATCGCCGCATCGAGCTGCGGCCCGCAATCGCACTTCAGGCTGCCCAGCACGTCGCCGGTCAGGCATTCGCTGTGCAGCCGCACGAGCGGCGGCGCGCCGTTCGGCGTTCCGATCAGCAGCGCGACGTGCTCGTCGGCGCTCTCGGGAGAGCGGAACGCGACGATCTCGGCCTGTTCCGCCCCCGCCACCGGCAACCGCGCCCGCACCGCGATCTGCAACCGTCGCGCATCCTCGTGCGCGTCGATGTCCGCAACGCGCACCGTCTCCTCCGCCGCGCCCTCGCCGATGACGAAGGCCGGCAGCAGCCCCGCGATCCGCGCCAGCCGCAGCGCCGCGGCCGCCGCGTGCGGCGACCCCGCCGCGATCGTGCGGAACGGCCCCTTCAGCGGTGTCGCCAGATCCAGCTGCGGATCGGCCAGCGCGGTCGCCAGCGCCATGTCGAACCACGGCGCATGTTCGACCACCACCGGCCGGTCGGGCACCGCCGCATCGCGCTGGTTGGTCAGCTTCAGCGTCTCCGCCCGCCCGCTCGACAGCAGCACGTCCCAGCGCGCGTCGCCCGCGAACCGCACCAGCCGCTCGGCATCCCCGGTCTCGATCGCCAGCAGCGTCAGCGGCGGCTCTCCTTCGGCCACCACCGTGATCGGCCAGCCGCGCCGCATCGCGTCGATCGCGCGCGCCGCATCGCGCCCGGAGGCCGCCGACGTCACCACGCGAACTCGGTCATGATCGGCACATGGTCGGACGGCTTCAGCCAGCTGCGGCACGCCTCGAACACGGTGTGCGACACCGCGGTCGTCGCGACATCGCCGGTCGCCCACATATGGTCGAGCCGCCGCCCGCGGTCGTTCTTCGTCCAGTCGGGGGAGCGATAGCTCCACCAGGTATGCAGCCGCGCCGGGGCCGGGTGGAAATGCCGCCCGAGATCGACCCAGTCGTTCGACGCCTTCAGCCGGTCGAGCGCCTCGACCTCGACCGGCGTATGGCTGACCACCTTCAGCAGCGCCTTGTGACTCCACACGTCGCTGGGCAGCGGTGCGATGTTGAAGTCGCCGGTCAGGATCGTCGGCACGCTGAGCGCCGCGGACCAGCGCGTCATGCGTTCGACGAAATCCAGCTTCTGCCCGAACTTGGCGTTCACCTCCCGATCCGGCACGTCGCCCCCGGCGGGGACGTAGACGTTCTCCAGCCGCACGCCGCCCGGCAATCGCACCCCCAGGTGGCGCGCCTCGCGATTGGCCTGCCAGTCCAGCCGATCGTCCTCCTCGACCGGTACGCGCGAGATCACGGCGACGCCGTGGTGCATCCGCTGTCCGTGCAGCAGCACATGCTCATAGCCAAGCGCGCGGAACGCCTCGACGGGGAAGTCGGCATCGACGACCTTCGTTTCCTGAAGGCACAGCACGTCCGGCTGAACCTCGCGCAGGAATTGCTCGACGATCTCGATGCGGAATCGCACCGAATTGATGTTCCAGGAGACGATCTTCACGGGGGTGGAGGTAGCTGTGTGCGTCAGTCACCACAAGCTGTCGGGGCGCGCCGCGGGCGGAGCCTGCGTCGGACGGGCCGGTTGGCCCGCCGGCCGTGCTTGGGCGTCTGGGCGCCCCGCCGCCCTGCGCAGAAAGGCCCCCGCTCCGGGGGCATGGAGCGAGGGCCGACTCAGCGTTCGTCACGCAAGCGGTAGGCAGGAAACCGAGCAACAGGGGGAAAATCCCAGTGGCCCACCGACCGTGCTGATGTCTCTACGACCCCAAGCCTTTCGCGAAGATGAACGAATTGGACAAAAACGCCGCGATCAGCCTGCGCGGCCCTGCCGCCGCGGATCGGTCCAGCGAAACGTCGAATCCGCCACCGGCACGTTGAAGCGCTGGTCGCTCAACCGGATCGTCGTGCGATTCCCCTGGCTGTCGAGCGCCGCCCAGCCTTGCAGCATCAACCCGGCCGGCGCATCGCCGCGCCGTGCGAAGACGAGCGTGATCCGCCCGTATTCGGGGTGCTTCGGATCATAGGCCTCGACCGACAGCACCGCGGGGTTGGGCGACGGCACCACCCTGGCATAGCGCGAGATGTCGCGCGACGGATCGAGCAACACCCCCAGCGGCGAATTGCCGATCGGCCAACGCTGCACCTGCTTGACCGAATAATCGACGAAGGTCAGCGCCTTGCCATCGCCGACGATCAGCAACGGCACGCCCTTCTGATATTGGAAGCGGATCTTGCCCGGCTTCTTCAGCGTCAGCGTGCCGTTCAGCACCTGGCCGTTGCGATCGGTCTGGCTGAACGCCGCGGTCATCGTCTCGGTCGCGCCGATCGATCGCTGCACCGCGGCCAGATCGGCATTGCCCTGTACCGCGGCGGGGGCCGCCATCACGGGCGCTGCCGTCACCAGCACGGCCAGCGGCAGGAGGTATTTCGACATGATGTCTCCCGACAGATACGAAGCGCGGACCTATCGCCGCCGCATTGAACCGGCCGTGAACCCGTCAGGTGAACAGCGTCACCAGCCCCGGCGTGTTCTCGGCCCCGACCCAGCCCTCGTAGATCATGCGGATCGCGACGAAGAGGATCACCGCCAGCCCGACATAGGCGATCCAGCGATAGCGATCGATGATCCGCGCGATGAAGTTCGCGGCCAGCCCCATCAGCGCCACCGACAGCAACAGCCCGATGACGAGGATGCCGGGATGCTCGCGCGCCGCGCCCGCCACCGCGAGCACGTTGTCGAGGCTCATCGACACATCGGCGACCGCCACCGCCCAGGCGGCGGCCGCAAAGCTCTTGGCGGGGCGAACCGTCTCGGCCTCGTTCTCGGCCGGAAGCTCCGAATGACCGCCGCTGCGGATCTCGCGCCAGAACTTCCAGCTGACCCATAGCAGCAGCAGCCCGCCGGCGAAGATCAACCCGACGATCCCCATCAGCCACGTCACGATCAACGCGAAGAAGATCCGCAGCACCAGCGCCGCGCCGATGCCGATCAGGATCACCTTCTTGCGCTGCTCGGAGGGGAGCCCGGCGGCCAGCGCACCGACGACGATCGCATTGTCGCCCGCCAGCACCAGGTCGATCATCAGCACCGACCCGAACGCCGCCAGCGCCGCCGGATCGGACAGGTTCGAGAAATCGGCGACGATATGCTGCCAGATATCGCCCAGCGATCCCGGACCCTGGATGGGCGCGGCAGCAGCCGCGGCGGCAAGCGTGGCGATAAGGCTCAAATTAGGTCACTCCCCGTCTGACCGCACCAATGATGCTGGCCGACATAACGTTCCGGGCGGGGAATACCATGCGATTGGGAGGTGATGATGGTGTGCGCTGCGGTGACGTGAAGAACGACCCCGCACCGTTCGCACTGAGCCTGTCGAAGCGCGTGTCCCGAGCGCGGCGGCTGGCGCACGTGCTTCGACAGGCTCAGCACCGACGGGATGGTTTACGGTTCGACAGTCACCGCAGGCAAAGCCCGCGTCGTCGGCCGGGTGCGCTTGCCCGCGCACCCGCCGACCACGCTCGTTATTGATTCATCGAATCGAAGAAATCGTCGTTGGTCTTCGAATCCTTCATCTTGCCCAGCAGGAACTCCATCGCGTCGACGGTGCCCATCTGCATCAGGATCCGGCGCAGCACCCACATCTTCGACAGCTGGCCCTTCTCGACCAGCAGCTCTTCCTTGCGCGTGCCGCTCTTGCCGACGTCGATCGCCGGGAAGATGCGCTTGTCGGCCACCTTGCGGTCCAGCACGATCTCGGCGTTGCCGGTGCCCTTGAACTCCTCGAAGATCACCTCGTCCATGCGGCTGCCGGTGTCGATCAGCGAGGTCGAGATGATCGTCAGCGACCCGCCCTCCTCGATGTTGCGCGCCGCGCCGAAGAAGCGCTTCGGCCGCTGGAGCGCATTGGCGTCGACACCGCCGGTCAGCACCTTGCCCGACGAAGGGACGACGGTGTTGTAGGCGCGGCCCAGGCGGGTGATGTTGTCGAGCAGGATCACCACGTCCTTCTTGTGCTCGACCAGCCGCTTGGCCTTTTCGATCACCATCTCGGCGACCTGGACGTGGCGCGTCGCGGGTTCGTCGAACGTGGAGCTGACCACCTCGCCGTTCACCGTGCGCTGCATGTCGGTGACTTCCTCGGGCCGCTCGTCGATCAGCAGCACCAGCAGGAACACCTCCGGGTGGTTGTGGCTGATCGCGCGCGCGATGTTCTGCATCATGATCGTCTTGCCGACGCGCGGCGGTGCGACGATCAGGCAGCGCTGGCCCTTGCCGATCGGCGCGACCACGTCGAGCACGCGGCCCGACTTGTCCTTGATGGTCGGATCCTCGATTTCCATCTTCAGCCGCTCATCCGGGTACAGCGGCGTCAGATTGTCGAAGTTCACGCGCTGGCGGACGCGCTCGGGCTCCTCGAAATTGACCTGCGTGATCTTCACCAGCGCGAAATAGCGTTCGCCGTCCTTCGGCCCGCGGATCTCGCCCTCGACCGTGTCGCCGGTGCGCAGCCCGTGCTTGCGGACCTGATTCGGGCTGACATAGATGTCGTCCGGCCCGGCGAGGTAATTCGCCTGTGCCGAGCGCAGGAAGCCGAAGCCGTCGGGCAGCACCTCGATCGTGCCCTCGCCCATGATCTGCTCGCCGTTCTCGGCCTGCACCTTCAGGATCGCGAACATCAGGTCCTGCTTGCGCAGCGTCGAGGCGCCCTCGACGCCCAGCTCCTCGGCAAGCTGCACCAGCTCGGCGGGCGCCTTCTTCTTCAAATCCTTGAGATGCATTGTGTCAGTCCGATGTGATCGGGGGTCGGGGAAAGCTCGGCCGGCGATGGAAAACGCGCGAGAAACGAAGCTGTAGAGGATGCGGCGCGCACCGAGGACCGGCGACGTCACGAGCGCGAGGTATGATTCGCATCCGGGTTAGTCAAGCGCCGACGTGGCCACCCCGTCATTCCCGCGCACGCGGGAATCCAGACGCGCAGGTCATCGCAAGGGGCGACACGTCAGAGGTTCTGGATTCCCGCCTCCGCGGGAATGACGGCGCGCCGGATCAGAACGGCTTCACGATCACGAGGATCACGATCAGCGTCGCCGCCAGCGCCGGCACCTCGTTCATCATCCGGAGCGCCCTGTTCGACACCGACGCGCGTCCCTTCGCCAGCTTCCTGGCATAGCCGACCGCCCAGCCGTGATAGCCGCTCAGCAGCAGCACGATCGCCAGCTTGGCATGCAGCCATCCCAGCCCCGGCACGCCGTCCGCGATCCCGGCGTTGAGCGCCAGCGCGATGCCCAGCACCCACACGACGATCATCGCCGGGGTCAGGATGATGCCGCGCAGCTTGGTCTCGCGCTCGACCCAGCGCGCCGCCTCGGCGGGGTCGGCCAGCCCCTCCTGATGATAGACCAGGTAGCGCGGCAGCATGAACAACCCCGCCATCCAGAAGATCACGAAGATGACGTGCGCGGCCTTCACCCAGTCATAGGTCGCGCCGAGGAACCCGACCATCATTCACCCCTTACCCGTTGCAGCAGTTGCTCGACATGCGCGATCGGTGTGTGCTGCCCGATCCCGTGGCCGAGGTTGAAGATATGCGGCCGCTCCGGGAACGCCGCCAGCACGCGGTCGATCCCTGCGTCCAGTGCCGCCCCGCCGGTCAGCAGCGCGAGCGGGTCGAGATTGCCCTGCACCGGCAGTTCGGGCGGCAGGACCGCGTTTGCCCAATGCGGATCGACCGTCTCGTCCAGCCCGATCGCATCGACCGCGGTCCCCGCGGCATAGGCGGCCAGCTTCCCGCCTGCGCCTTTCGGAAAGCCGATGATCGGCGTGTCCGGGCAGCGGGCGCGCACGCGGTCGACGATCGCGCGATTGGGGGCGATCACCCAGCGCTCGAACTGCTCGGGCGACAGGCTGCCCGCCCAGCTGTCGAAAATCTGCACCGCCGCGACTCCGGCGTCGATCTGCGCGATCAGATAGTGCACCGTCGTTGTTATTATCGCGTCGATGATGGCACCGAACGCGACCGGATCGGCATAAGCGTAGCGCCGCGTCGCTTCCTGATCGCGACTTCCCTGCCCCGCCACCATGTACGTCGCCACCGTCCACGGCGACCCGGCGAACCCCAGGAACGTCGTCTGCGCCGGTAGCGCCGCCGCCACCCGCCGCACCGTCGCATAGACCGGATCGAGCCGCGTCACGTCCGGACTCAACGATTCCAGTGCACTATCGACCAGCGCCGGCGCCAGCCGCGGCCCCTCGCCCGCCCCGAACGTCAGCTCCTGGCCCAGCGCCCATGGCACCATCAGGATGTCGGAGAAGAGAATCGCGCCGTCGAATCCGAAGCGTCGGATCGGCTGCAACGTCACCTCCGCCGCCGCCTCCGGGTCGGTCGCGAGCGCGAGGAAACCGCCCTTCTCCGCACGTAACGCCCTGTATTCGGGCAGGTAACGCCCGGCCTGGCGCATCAGCCACGTCGGGGGTCGCGCGGCACGCTCGCCCTTCAGGACTCGCAACAGGGGTTTGTTAACCATCACGTGCGATCCTTCTACCTTCTAGGAAGATTCAGAGAGTCTGGTTGTTGATGCGGTAGGCGCGTTGGTCGCGGGGACTTATGCGTCGTCACCGGAATTGCCAACAGCTTGACTCATGGGTCGCGCCGGGTGCCGCGGGAGTCGGCCACCGTGATCCACAGGACTCACAGGCTGTGGATAAAAAGCACCGCTGGGGATCGCGCTGTGGATGGAATCCGAGTTTTCCACCGATCCGGGTCGCGCTTGGCGACGGGGACGAGTTAGTCTAGCGGCTGTCCACGACTTATCAACAGATCGGCCCCCTTTCGGATGTTCGCCTTCTGATGCTCCGCCTCCATCTCCACCTGCTGTCGGATTCGACCGGCGAGACGCTGGAGAACATCGCCAAGGCAGCGCTGGCGCAATATGACGATGTGGAGACCGTCCGGCACTTCTGGCCGATGGTGCGCACCGAGACGCACCTCGACCGCATCCTTCAGGAAATCGCGCAAAATCCGGGGCTTGTGATCTTCACGCTCGTGAATCCGGTTACGCGCGCGGCGCTGGAGACGCGTTGCAAGGCGCTTGGCCTGCCGACCGTCGCCCCGCTCGATCCCGTCAACGATGCGCTGTCGATGCTGCTCGGCCAGCAGGCAAAGGCGCGGCCGGGCCGTCAGCACGTCCTGGACGCCGCCTATTTCGCGCGCGTCGATGCGATCCAGTTCACGATCGCGCACGACGACGGCATCGCGCACGAGGAGTGGGAAGAGGCCGACATCGTGCTCGCCGGGGTCAGCCGCTCGTCGAAGACCCCGACCTCGATCTATCTCGCCAACCGCGGGTTCAAGACCGCGAACATCCCGATCGTCGTCGAGAGCCCGCCGCCCAGGGCGTTGTTCGGGTTGAAGAACCCGCTGGTCGTCGGGCTGACCACCAGCACCGACCGGCTGATCCAGATCCGCCGCAACCGGCTGCTGTCGCTGAACCAGGCGACCGAAACCAATTACGTCGACCAGGACGCCGTCGCGCGCGAGATCGCCTATGCGCGCCGGATGTTCGCCGACCACGGCTGGCCGGTGATCGACGTGACGCGCCGTTCGATCGAGGAAACCGCCGCCGCGATCATCGCGCTGGTCAACGAACGCCGCGGCCTGGCCGCCCGGAACACCGACTGATGCTGATCCCATGTTGATACTGGCCTCGCAAAGCGCCTCGCGCACCACCATGCTGGCCGCGGCGGGGGTGCCCTTCACCGCCGAACCCGCCTATGCCGACGAGGCCGCACTGAAGGCCGCGATGGCCGGTCGCCATCCGCGCGACGTGGCCGATGCGCTGGCGGAACTGAAGGCGCTCAAGGTGTCCGCGCGCCACCCGGGCCATCTGGTGCTGGGTTCCGACAGCCTGGCGGTGCTGGACGACGGCACGATCCTCGACAAGCCCACCAGCCGCGACGAGGCCCGCGATCACCTGACGCGCATGTCCGGCAAGCGCCACGATCTGGTCAGCGCGGCGGTGATCGCCGAGAACGGCCGTCCGGTGTGGCGCATCGTCGACAAGGCCAAGATGTTCGTCCGCCCGCTCTCGCCCGCGTTCATCGAGACCTATCTGGACGCCGAATGGCCCGCGATCGCCGGGTGCGTCGGCTGCTACCGCATCGAGGGGCCGGGCGCGCAGCTCTTCGCGCGGATCGACGGCAGCCAGTTCACCGTCCTGGGGATGCCGTTGCTCCCCGTGCTTGATTATCTGCGTGTCCGACAGGTGTTGCCCGCATGACCCCTTACGCCGAAGTGATCGGCGAGCCGATCGCGCATTCCAAGTCGCCGCTGATTCACCGTTTCTGGCTGGAGAAGCTCGAGATCGCGGGCGATTACCGCGCGGCCGAGGTCAAGGGCAGCGACCTCGCCGACTTCTTCGCGCGCCGCATCGGCGATCCGGCATGGCGCGGGTGCAACGTCACGGTACCGCACAAGCTGGCGGTGCTCGACCATGTTCCCGATCCCGGCGACGTCCGAAGCCTGATCGGCGCCGCCAACACCGTCTTTCGTGGCGAGGGCGGCGCGCTGATCGCGACCAATACCGATGCGGCGGGCTTCCTGTCGCCGATCGCCGACCTCGACCTGTCCGGTCGCGCGGTGGCGGTGGTCGGCGCGGGGGGCGCGGCGCGAGCGGTGCTGTTCGCGCTGGCCCGCAGCGGCGTGGGGAAGGTGACGATCCTCAACCGGACGCCGCTGAAAGGGGCAGCACTGCTCGCGCAGTTCGGATTGAAGGGCGACGCGCTGCCGCTCGGGGCCAAACTCCCGGCCGCGGCGCTGCTCGTCAACACCAGCGTGCTGGGAATGATCGGGCAGCCGCCGCTCGAGCTCGACCTCGCCCCGCTTCCGGAGGATGCCGTCGTGTACGACATCGTCTACGCACCGCTGGAAACCGCGCTGCTCAGGGCCGCGCGCGCGCGCGATCTGGACACGGTGGACGGGCTGGAAATGCTGGTCGGGCAGGCGGCGGTCGCGTTCGAGCTGTTCTTCGGGGCCGTCCCACCGCGCGAGCATGACGAGGAACTGCGCGCGCGCCTGCTGGCATGACCATCCTCGGACTGACCGGCTCGATCGGGATGGGCAAGTCGACCGTAGCGGCGATGTTCGCCGATGCGGGCGTGCCGGTGTTCGATGCCGATGCGACCGTCCATCAGCTGCAAGGGCCGGGCGGTGCGTTGCTCGTCGCGATCGAGGCGCGTTTCCCCGGCACCACCGGCGTGGAGGGCGTCGATCGCGCCGCACTGGGACGGGTCGTGCTCGGCGATGACGCGGCGATGCGTGCGCTGGAGGCGATCGTTCACCCCGCGGTCCGCGCCGAGCGCGCGGCCTTTCTGGATCGGCATGCCGATGCACCGCTGGTCGTCTTCGACATCCCGTTGCTGTTCGAGACCGGCGGGAAGCGCGCGGTCGATCAGGTGGTGGTCGTCTCCGCGCGCCCCGAGGTGCAGCGGGCCCGCACGCTCGCCCGCCCCGGCATGACCCCGGAGAAGTTCGACGCGATCCTCGCCCGTCAGATGCCAGACGCTGAAAAGCGCGCACGGGCCGATTGGGTGATCCCGACCGACGTATCGCTGGACGACACGCGCGCACAGGTCGCCCGCGTCATCGCTTGCACCCGCGCCGCGCAGCGCCGATAGTGGCGCGATCATGCGTGAGATCGTCTTCGATACCGAGACCACCGGTTTGAGCTTTGTCGGCGGCGACCGCATGGTGGAGATCGGGTGCGTCGAATTGGTCAACCGCGTCGAGACCGGCCGCACCTTTCACGCCTACTTTCATCCCGAGCGAGACATGCCCGCCGAGGCGGAGCGCGTCCACGGCCTGTCCGCCACCTTCCTGTCGAAGCATCCGGTGTTCGCCGCCGGGGTCGCGGCGCTGCTCGACTTCATCGGCGATGCTCCGCTGGTCGCGCACAATGCGGGGTTCGACTTCTCGTTCCTGAACGGCGAGCTGGAGCGCTGCGGCCAGGCAGCGGTGTGCCGGTCGCGGATGGTCGACACGCTGGCGATCGCGCGGACGCGTCACCCCGGCGCCAAGCACACGCTGGACGGGCTGTGCAGCCGCTACGGCATCGACCGCTCGCACCGGGTGCTGCACGGGGCGCTACTCGACGCGCAGCTGCTGGCGCAGGTCTATGTCGAGCTGATGGGCGGGCGTCAGATCGGGCTAGGGCTGGTGAGCGAGGCGGCGCCGATCGTCGTCGAGCAGGTCGCCGCGGCGCCGGTGCGCGCCCGCCCGCTACGGGTGTTTTCGCCTCATCCGGCGGAACTGGCGGCGCATGCTGCGTTTCTTAAGAAGGTCAAAGAACCGTTGTGGGAGGTCGCCGCGTCCGAATGACGCGACAGACGGCCGGGCCGCAGGGGGGCGGACCGGCGCGAGATGGAGGAAAAATATGGATATCCGGATTTCAGGTCATCAGGTGGCGATCGGCGACGCGCTGAAGGCCCATGTGCAGGACCGGCTCCAGGGTATCGCCGACAAATATTTCGCGCGCGCCATTTCGGCGGAAGTGACGTTCGGCAAGGGGCCGCACGATAACGGCTTCACTTGCGACATCGTCGCGCACGTGACCCGCGGGCTGATCCTGAAGGGACGCCACGACGCGCATGACGCGCATCTGGTGTTCGATGGCGCGGCGGAGAAGATCGAGAAGCAGCTGCGCCGCTACGTCCGCCGCCTCAAGGATCGTCATGCCGCACACGCCGCGACCGAGGAGACGCAGGAGCGTACCGGTTACGACAATGCCGGCTACACCCTGTTCGCCGAGCAGATCGGCGAGGACGAGGCTGGCGATGCACCGCTGGTCATCGCCGAAACGCGCGTCGACGTGCCCGATGCCAGCGTGTCCGATGCGGTGATGATGCTCGACCTGCGCAACACGCAGGCGCTGCTATTCAAGAACGCGGGCACGGGATCGTACAACATGGTCTATCGCCGCGGTGACGGCACGATCGGCTGGGTGGAACCGCAGCGTGGCGGCTGATGGCGACTGATCTCAGCGATCTGCTCGTCCCCGAACTGATCGTGGTCGGCATGACCGCCGCTTCGAAGAAGACCCTGTTCGCGCAGCTCGGCACGCTCGTCGCGCCGGCGCTGGGGATCGATGGCCGTGTCGTGGCGGAGGCACTCACGACGCGCGAAAAGGAAGGCTCGACCGGCTTCGGCGGCGGCGTGGCGATCCCGCATGCGCGGATCGCCGGGCTGCGGCGCGTCGC
This sequence comes from Sphingomonas sp. BE138, assembly GCF_031456125.1. NCBI lineage: Bacteria > Pseudomonadati > Pseudomonadota > Alphaproteobacteria > Sphingomonadales > Sphingomonadaceae > Sphingomonas > Sphingomonas sp. BE138. Next base: position 127,430 of record NZ_JAVDUC010000008.1, on the reverse strand, counting down.
GCTTGCGGTCGCGCGATTGACGCACCCGCTCGACTATGGCGCGGTCGACGATGCGCCGGTCGACGTCGTCGCGGCGATGTTCTCGCCCCCGCAAGCGGGCGGCGAGCATCTCAAGGCGCTAGCGCGGGTCGCACGACGGCTTCGCGACCGGCCGCTCGTGGCCAAGCTGCGCGGCGCCGGGTCGCCCGATGCGATCTACGCGCTGCTGACCGATCATGGCGTTCGCGATGCCGCCTGAAGGCGCGGCGGCGCATTATCGCGCGCTCGAATCGCTCTACGCGGCGGCGCCCATCAACCGATTCTTCGAGTCGCGGCTGGAGGTGACCGCGGCGGGCGAGTCGCGGATTCACTTCCACGTCGACCGGCGGCACTTCCACGCCGCCGGCGCGGCGCATGGCACCAGCTATTTCAAGATGCTGGACGATGCGGCCTTTTACGCCTGCAACAGCCTGGTGACCGATCGCTTCCTGCTGACCACGCAGTTCAGCCTGCTGCTCACCCGTCCGCTCGGCGAAGGTCCGGTGGTCGCAGAGGGCAAGTGGATCAGCGGTCAACGCCGCGTGTTCGTCGCCGAGGCGCGGCTGGTGACGGCCGACGGAGAGGAGGTGGCGCGGGGCACCGGTACCTTCATGCGTTCGCGGATCGCGCTTGCTTCGCTGCCGGGCTATGCGGCGCCATGAGTGCGCGGCTGCCGACGCATCTGGCGGTCAGCGCGTTGTTGCAGCGGGTGAACGACTCGGGCGGCCTTGCGGTCGTCCGCGCACGCGGCGAACCGCAGGGCGGGGCATTGCTGGTCCTCATCGCCGAGGGTCGATGTCTGCGCGCGGTGGAGCGGATGCGCGGGTTGGACGACCGCGACACATTGGTCCCTGCCGGCCCTGACTCCGATCAGACAGCAATGCTGGAGCAATATTGGCAGAAGCGCCGTGCGCGCGATCCCGACTTGTGGGTGATTGAACTGGACGTCCCGCACGCCGAACGGTTCGTCGCTGAAACGATCCTGTAAGATTGACCCTGTTAACCTCTCGGCCGTAGCCCGACGGCATCGACAACGTGCGTTGTGCCGATGCGGGGTGCGATCTCGAACGGTGACGCAGTCGGGGGGGACCCGGACGGTCAGAGTCAGCAACGCTGGTTCAGCGATCGTATCCGCGCACCCACCGCACAAAAATGATGTGGAATGCCGTTCAGCTCACGCATCGCGACCTTCGCGACGCTTACTCTCTCGGTCCTAGCTCTCGTAGCACAGAGCGCCCCCGGACTGGCTGCTGATCTACCGGCTGTTCCCGCCGCATCCACCGCGATTCAACTCGCGCTTCCCGCCCAGGTTCCGACCGTCGCCCCCGCCGCGCCGACGATCCAGGAACCCACCGTGACCCCGCAACAGGTCGAAGAGCAGATCGCCTACCCGACGCTCGCCGCTGCCGTCGCCGATCAGTCGATCCGCTCGGACGCCGACGAGGACATGCGCTGCCTGGCCGGCGCGATCTATTTCGAGTCGCGGGGCGAGCCGCTCGCGGGTCAGCTGGCCGTCGCCGAGGTGATCCTGAACCGTACCCGTTCGCGCCGCTTCGGCGGCAGCGTGTGCGACGTGGTGACGCAGAAGGGCCAGTTCTCGTTCGTGCGCAGCGGTCGGATGCCCGACGCACCCAGCAACGACGACTGGCGCACCGCGATGGCGGTCGCCAAGGTGGCGATGAAGGACGCGTGGGAAAGCAATGCCTCGAACGCGCTGTACTTCAACCACCGCAGCGCCGGCCGCGGCAACGGCGTGCGCGTCGCGTCGATCGGCAATCACATTTTCTACCGCTGATCGCGCCACGCGAACGCAGGCTTGGCTTTCGTTCGCCAGATGTTCTATTCCACCGGGCGATGCTGACGACGCCCGATACCTGCCACAGCGATGATACCGCAGCCCTGTGCGCCGCCGACGTGGCGCGCGGGGTCACGCGGATGCTGCTCCGCCACGACCTCACCGCCCTTGCCGAGGTGCCGCTCGACGGCGGGCGCCGTGCCGATCTGATGGCGATCGATCCGCGTGGGCAGCTGGTGATCGTCGAGATCAAGGTGTCGCGCGCCGACCTGCTCGGTGACGGCAAGTGGCAGGATTATCTGGCACATTGCGACCGCTTTTACTGGGCGGTGCCGGCAGGGTTCGATGCCTCGCCGATCTCGGGCGAAGCGTTCCTGCCCGAGCGGACCGGGCTGATCGTCGCCGACCGCTACGACGCGGCGATCGTGCGCGAGGCGCGGACCGATCCGTTGCCTGCCCCGACCCGCAAGCGCTGCACGCTCGCCTTTGCGCGTCGGGCCGCGCGCCGCGTCATCGCCGCGCACGATCCCGATGCCGGCCAGGGGTGGTAGCCGGCGCCTAGAACTTCGGACCCGCCACCGCGCGGGGCGCCTTCACCGGTGTGTCCTCCAGCGTCTTGAGGATCGCCAGCGACCGCGTGTCGCGCTTTGCATAGTCGCGTGCCGACATGCCGGCGACATTGTCTGTCTGGTCGGGGTTGCCGCCCGCGGCCAGTACCGCGCGCACCAGCGACAGGTCGCGGCGCTGCACCGCGCGGATCAGCGGCGTCTCGCCGGCGTTGTTGCCCAGGTTCGCGTTCGCCTTGGAGCCCGCCAGGATCTGGATCAGGTCGGGCTGCCCCGCCTGCACCGCCAGCATCATCGGCGTCTCGCCGTTCCCGTCGCGCAGGTTCGGGTCGGCACCCTTGGCCAGCAAGTAACGCAGATAGGCGGCGTCGCCGCGCTTCACGACGATATGGATCGCACCCTCGCCGGTCGTCACGTCGCGCGCGTTGACGATCGTCTGCCCCGGCTGATCGAGCATCGCGATCACCGCATTGCCGTCGCCTTTGCGCACCGCCTCCAGGAACTTGTAGCGTTGCGACTGCTGCTGCGCGCCGGCGGGCAATGCGGTGGCGGTCAAAGAGAGCGCGGCAAGCAGCGCGGCATTCAGGAACGGGCGGCGAAGCATCGGGTCGGTTCTCGCAGACAGCCAAAGGGTTGCGCCACGCGCTATAACCCATCACATCTGCCGTCACCATGAACATGCGCCGTTCCGCCGTCACGCTCGCGCTGCTGCTCGCCGGGCCCCTCGGGGCCTGCGCGCAGGAACCCGCGGGCGATCCGCCGCTGGCGGGTGCGCGAATCGGCGGCGCCTTCTCGCTGACCGATCAGGACGGCCGGACCGTCACCGACCGCGACTTCGCGGGGAAGTACCGGATCGTCTATTTCGGCTATACCTTCTGCCCCGACGTATGCCCGACCGACGTGCAGAACATCGCCGCCGCGCTCAAGCTGCTGGAGCGGGATGACGCCGCCCTGGCGCAGCGGATCGTACCGATCTTCATCACCGTCGATCCGGCGCGCGATACCCCCGCCGCGCTCAAGCGCTTCGTCTCCGCCTTTCATCCGCGGCTGGTCGGCCTTACCGGCACGCCGGAGCAGATCGCCAAGGTCGCCAAGGAATTTGGCATCTACTACGCGCGGGGCGCAGGGACGGCGGACGGCTATCTGATGGATCACAGCCGCCAGATCTACCTCTTCGATCCCGATGGCCGCCCCCTCGCGCTGCTTCCCGAGGGGCCGCCGGACGCGATCGCCAAGGAGGTCCGCCGATGGGCGCGCTGACCGGCCGCTTCTGGGAATCGACCCCGCTCGACAAGCTCGACCGTGCGCAATGGGAGGCCTTGTGCGACGGATGCGGCAAATGCTGCCTCCACAAGCTGGAGGACGAGGACACGGGCGAGCTGATCGCGACCAACGTCGCGTGCCGCCTGCTCGACCGGCGTAGCGGACAATGTTCGAACTACCGTCACCGCCGTGCCTATGTCAGCGAGTGCGTGCGGCTGACGATGGGCAACGTCCATGCGATCGACTGGCTGCCGTCGACCTGCGCCTATCGGCTGCGCGCCGCCGGCCAGCCGTTGCCCGACTGGCACTATCTCGTCTCGGGCGACCGGGAGGCGGTGCACCGCGCGGGCGAGTCGGTGCGCGGGTGGACGATCAGCGAGGATGATGCCGGCGACCTCGAGAACCACATGGTCGACCGCCAGTTGTGACCGACGACATCCTGGTCGTCCGCAACGCGCGCGCCCGCCGCACGCGCCTGTCGTTCGATCCGGTCACCGGGCGCGCGCGGCTGACGCTGCCGCCGCGCGCCTCGGCCGCCAAGGCTCTGGCGTGGGCGCGGTCGCAGGATGCGTGGATTGCGCTTCAGCGTGATCGCTTGCCGCAGGCACGACCGTTCGTGGCGGGGGCCGTGCTGCCCGTCGACGGTCGGGCGCTGACGATCGACTGGCGGGCGGAGGCGGCGCGTCTGCCCAGGATCGATGGTGACCGGCTGCTGCTCGGCGGCGCGCCCGAGATGGTCGCGCGCCGCGTCGAGGCCTGGCTTCGCCGGCAGGCGCTGGCGCTGCTGGAACGCGAAACCGCTTTCTATGCCGCACGGGCCGGGGTTGTCGTCACTGGGGTGTCCGTTGGCGACCCGCGCGGCCGCTGGGGCAGTTGCGCGCACCATGGTGCGATCCGCTACAGCTGGCGGTTGGTCCTTGCCCCGCCCGAGGTACGCCGTGCCACCGCCGCACACGAGGTCGCGCACCGGGTCCACATGGACCATTCCCCCGCGTTCCACGCGGTGGTCGCGCAGCTATTCGGTCGCGAGCCGGCGGCCGAACGCGCGTGGTTACGCACGCACGGCGCCGCGCTTCACTGGTTCGGGCGCTCGCCGGGCGGCTGAGCCGGGGGCGCACCGCGTGGTGGCGGCGGGGTCCGGACCGCGTCGCGACGCGGCTGGTTGGTCACGCGGTCGAGCCAGTCCTGGTCGAGCCGCTCGTCGGGACGCGGCTGCTCGTCGTCGCTGCGCGGCGGCAACGGCTGGACCACGGGGCGCTCCGGCCCGAACGTCGGCGTCTGATCCTGCGGTGCGGCCTGCTGCGGCGCGTCGGGGCCATAGCCGGCCTCGTCCACGAAGGTCGAATTGTCGGGCGCGCCGTAATAGCTTTCGGCGTCCGGCTCCAGCTGTGCCTCGGGCAGCGTCACCGCAGTTTCGAACTGCTCGATCGGGCGATTGGCCACTGCCTTGATCATGAAGTCGTGGAAGGCGCGCGCCGGCGCGGTGCCGCCGTGGAGCCCGGCGATCGGACGGGCGTCGTCGCGCCCCATCCACACGCCGGTGGTCAACCCCGACGAAAAGCCAAGGAACCAGCCGTCCTTGCTGCTGGTCGTCGTACCCGTCTTGCCTGCGACCGGGCGCCCGATCTGAGCGGCGCGGCCGGTGCCGGTGTTGACGGCGGTCTGCAACAGGTCGGTCATCTCGGCAGCGACGTTGGGCGCGACCAGCACCTGGCTGCGATCGACCTCGTGACGGTAGATCTCCTCACCCTCGGGGGTGACGCGCGTGATCCCGAAGGGGGTGACCGCGACCCCCTTGTTGCCGACGCTGGCGAAGGCGCGCGTCATGTCGATCAGCCGCACGTCGGAGGTGCCGAGCACCATCGACGGATGCGTGTTGACCGGTGTGCTGATCCCGAAGCGCCGCGCCATGTCGGCGACGGTCTGGAAGCCGACCGCCTGCCCCAGCTTCGCCGCGATCGTGTTGAGCGAATAGGCGAAGGCGGTGCGCAGCGTCACCTCGCCCGAGAAGCGCCGCGAATCGTTGCGCGGGCTCCACCCGTCGATCGTCACCGGCGCATCCAGCTCGCGATCCTCGGGCGTCTTGCCCGATTCGAGCGCGGCCAGATAGACGAACAGCTTGAACGCCGACCCCGGCTGCCGCTGCGCCTGCGTCGCGCGGTTGTAGATGGAGCTGACGTAATCCGTGCCGCCCACCATCGCGCGCACCGAGCCGTCCCGGTCGATCGCCACCATCGCGCCCTGCGCCCCCTTCGGCACATTGGCGCGCACGGCCGCATCGGCCTGCCGCTGCATCGCGGGGTCGAGCGTCGTCCACACCTCCAGCGGTTTTTCGGTTTCGTCGATCAGCAGGTCGAGCTGCGGCAACGCCCAGTCGGTGAAGTAGCGGACGCTGTTCTGGCGCGGCGCGGGGGCCAGCTTCACGCCGACGTCATTGGCCTCGCGCGCTTCTGCGGCCGAGATGAAGCCGTTGCGCACCATCTGCTGGATGACCACGCCCGCCCGGCCCACCGCCGCCTGAGCGTCGGCGGTGGGCGAGTAGTTGGAGGGCGCCTTGACGAGCCCGGCGATCACCGCCGCCTCGGGCAGCGTCAGGCGATCGGCGCCATGCCCGAAGAACTTGCGGCTCGCCGCATCGATTCCGTACGCCCCGCCGCCGTAATAGACCTTGTTGAGGTACAGCTCGAGGATCTGCTCCTTGGAAAACTTGCGCTCCAGTGCCAGCGCGAGGATGCCCTCACGGAACTTGCGTCCGAACTTCTTCTGATTGTTCAGGAAGATGTTGCGCGCCAGCTGCTGCGTGATCGTGGACGCGCCCTGTACGCGCCGCCCGCGCTCGTAATTGACGTAGAGCGAGCGCACGATCCCGACCGGGTCGACGCCGACATGACTGTTGAAGCGGCGGTCCTCGACCGCGATCGTCGCGTCGCGCATCACGGCCGGAATGCGATCGTAGGACAGCCATTCGCCGTAGCTCGGCCCGAGCGACACCAGCACCGACCCGTCCGCGGCATGGACACGGATCATCTGGCCGTTGGGCGACGACTTCAGCGATTCGAAGCTCGGCAGTTGCGAGCGCGCGATATAGACCGCCGTCAGCAGCGCGGCGAACGCAAGCACGGCCGCGGCGAGCGCCAGCTTGACGGCAAGTCCGATCCGTCGCCGCCACGGCGATCGGGTCCTGGACGGGGCGGAGCGGGAGGTGCGGGCGCGGGCCATGGGTCAGCCGGTGGCGGATATAGGCTTGAGCGGACCTTAACAAGATATTTGGACAGCCCCGCCGGGCAATGATCACCGCGTGGCAGCGGGAGATTGGTGCGGTCGAGAAGACTCGAACTTCCACGTCCTTTCGGACACAACGACCTCAACGTTGCGCGTCTACCAATTCCGCCACGACCGCACGTGTTGTCCACCGGGCGGGCCCGGCGTCTGGTAGGCGAGCGCCCCTAGCAAAGCACGCGCCGGGTGGCAACGCTCTTTATCAGCTCGCCTCTCCGACGAAGCTGAGGTCGAGCCGCTTGGAGCTGGCCGGGACGTCGACCTGCGCCGAGTTGAAGTCGATCGCGCCGCCCGGAAGCAACGTCCGCTGCTGCGGGGTAATCGTCCAGCTGAAGACGATGCGGTTCTCCGAATCGCGCAGGTCGGCGCGGATGTCGGGCACGCGCTGGCGCGTCGACGACGGATTGGTGATCCGGCCGCTGACGGCGAACAGCTCCGATCCGTTGGCCATCTTGCGGCGCTCGATCGGATTGTCGGCGATCCGCAGCGGCAGCTCTTCCGGCCCGATCGACAGCCCGATCTGCTGCGCCAGCCCCGGCGCCGTCGTCCACAGGATCACGGCAACTGCCGCCAGCATCAGCAACCCGGCGGCGAGGCTGGCGATCGTACGGATGCGCCCGCTGGCGCGCGCCGGTGCGCGGAAGGGCGGGCGATGCGCGAAGGCGTCGTAGGCGACCGGCTCGACGGGTGGCGCGGCCACGGCCGGCGCGGCCTGCAACGGCAGACCTGCCGGGGGCGGCGGGGCGGGCACATCCTCGACGGCCGGGTCGGCGGCGGGGGGTGGCGGGGCGTCGTCGGGCTCCGCTTCCTCCGGCTCGTCGGCGTAGGCGACGTCCTGATACCAGCTGTGCCCGCAATTGGCGCAGCGTACCGTGCGTCCCGGCGATGCGATGGCATGGTCCGGCACCATGTAGCGGGCGCGGCATTCGGGACAATCGAGGATCATGGGCGCGGCACCGGGAGGACGAACGAGCCGAATCTAAACACGCGCACCCTGTCGAACGCAAGCGGAGTCGCCGTGCTTGAAGCCGTTGCATCCGCCGTGCAATGGCTGCCACAGATGGCGGCGATCGTGCAGTTCGAGAACGTGGGCCTGCGCTACGGGCACGGCGAGGAGGTGCTGCGCGACGTCAGCTTCGCGCTCGCGCCCGGCGCCTTCTGCTTCCTGACCGGGGCGAGCGGCGCCGGAAAGACCTCGCTGCTGCGGCTTCTGTACCTTGCGCAGCGCCCGAGCCGCGGCGTGATGCGGCTGTTCGGCATCGACATGCTGACGCTGCCGCGGGCGCAGGCGCCGTCGATCCGCCGACGGGTCGGAGTGGTCTATCAGGACTTCCGGCTGATCCCGCATCTGTCGGTGGCGGACAATATCGCGCTGCCGCTGCGCATCGCGGATGCGGCCGAGGCGGACGTGGCCGAAGCGGTCGGCGAGATGCTGGCCTGGGTCGGGCTCACGCATCGTGCGCAGGCGCGGCCCGCGACGCTGTCGGGTGGCGAACAGCAGCGCGTGGCGATCGCCCGCGCGGTCATCGCGCGTCCCGACATCCTGCTGGCCGACGAACCTACCGGCAACGTCGACGATGCCATGGCCGACCGACTGGTCCAGCTGTTCGCGTCGCTCAACCGCCTCGGCACGACCGTGGTGGTCGCCACGCACGACGCGCAATTGATCGCGCGCGTGCCTGGCGCGCAGATGATGCGGATCGCCGCGGGGCACGTGACCGCGCCGCGGGTGCAGCGCGCATGAGCGCCGCGACCGCCCGCATCCTCGACACCGCGCGCGAAGGCCGCACGATGGCGGGCGTGCTGGCGATCACGCTGTTCCTGACCGTGTTGGCGGCGGCGGGGGGCATCGGGGCGGCGCGGGCGGCGCTGGCGCTGCGCGCGGCGCTATCCGGCGAGGCGACGGTGCAGATCGTCTCCGGCGATGCCGGCATACGCGCGCGACGGGCGGAAGCGGTGCTGACGGCGCTGCGCACCTCGCCCGCGGTGCGGCGCGCCGCGCTCGTCCCGCGTGCCGATCTCGCGCGGTTGCTGGGGCCGTGGCTGGGCGAGGCGGCGGCGGACACCGACCTTCCGGTCCCGGCGTTGATCGACGTGACGCTTGCCCCCGTGCCCGGCGCGCTGGCGCGATTGCATGCCGTGGTGCGGCGCGTCGCGCCGGACGCGCAGGTCGATGCGCATGTCGCGGCGCTGGGCGGCACGGGGACGCTGCTCGCGGCGATCGTCGCGGTGGCGGCGGCGATCGTGCTGCTGATGATCGGCGCCAGCATCGCGATCGTGCTGCTGGCGATCCGCTCCGGGCTGGCCGCGCATCGCGGGACGATCGAGATCATGCACGCACTTGGCGCCACCGATGCGCAGGTCGGGGGGCTGTTCCGGCGGCGCATCGCGCGTGACGCTGCCGCCGGGGCCGTGATCGGCGGCGTTGCAGCTTGGGGAGTGATCCTGCTGTTAGGCCGCCTTACGCAGGGCGTCGGGTCGCAGTTGCTGGGGGGCGTGACGCTCGGCGAGGGCGGGTGGATCGCGATCGTGGCGTTGCCGTTCGTCTTCGTCATCGTCGCCGCGCTCGTGGCCTATGGCGCGGTGCTGCGCGTCCTGGGGCGGCTGGCGTGACGAAGCGGCTGGTCGCGCTTGCGCTGCTCGCGTGGTTGCTCGGCTTCGCGGCCTTCATGCTGGCTCTGCCCGACCCTGCCGATCCGGCGCGTCGCACCGATGGCATCGTCGTGCCGACCGGGGCGGCGGGGCGGATCGCGCGCGGGCTGGACCTGCTGGAACATGGCCGCGCGCGCCGGATGCTGGTAACCGGCACGGCGCCGGGCGTCACGCGCGCCGATCTCGCGCGCGTCGCCGGGCACGAGGCGACGATCGCCTGCTGCGTCGACTTGGGAGCCGAGGCGGTCGACACGCGCAGCAATGCCGAGGAGACCGCCGCCTGGGTGCGGGCGCGCGGCTATCGCTCGATCCGGCTCGTCACCTCCAATTGGCATGCGCGCCGTGCCGCGCTGGAGCTCGGCCCGGCGCTGGACGCTGGCGTCGAGGTGCTGGTCGACGGGGTGCCGGCGCAGCCGACGCTGGCGCAGGCCTTCAACGAATACAACAAGCTGCTGCTGCGGCGCGTGGTGCTGTGGGGGGAGAGGTGGCGTTGAACTGGGTACGTACGATCCTGTTTCGGACGATCTTCTACCTGCTGTCGGTGCCGATCGTGCTGACAACGCCGATCGCGGTGCTGTTCGGGCAGCGTGTCCTGATCGCGCATGCCGACCGCTGGTCGCGGCTGCACCGCATTCTGATGCGGCTGATCCTGGGCATCACGCCGCGTGTCGAGGGTGCGGTGCCGCCGGGACAATTCCTTTTCGTCGCCAAACATGAGGCGATGTACGAGACGCTGGAGCTGCAACTGCTGCTCGGCTCGCCCGCGATGGTGTTGAAGCGCGAGCTGATGCGGATCCCGCTCTGGGGCTGGGCGGCGGTCAAATATGGCGCGCTGGTGGTCGACCGCGAGGCGTCGTCCAAGGCGCTGCGCACGATGATGCGCGAGGGCGCGGCGGTGCGCGCGACAGGACGCTCGGTGATCGTCTATGCCGAGGGGACGCGCGTGCCGCATGGCGAGCATCCCCCGCTCCGGTCGGGGTTCGCGGGGCTCTACAAGGCGCTCGACCTGCCGGTGGTCCCCATCGCGCTCGACAGCGGACGCTTGTTGCCGAAGCGTGGCGCCAAGCGGCCCGGTGTCGTCACCATTCGTATCGGCACACCGATACCGCCCGGGCTGCCGCGGCGGGAGGTCGAGACGCGCGTCCATGCCGCGATCAACGAACTGAACACGCCCGCGGGATAGGCGGGACCGGCTATTTCTTCTCGAGCTTCGCCTTGAGCTCCGCCAGCGCACCGAAGGCGCCCGCTTCTTCCTCGCTGAGCACGCCGGCCTGTTTCAGCGCGTCGGCAGCCTGCGGGCTGCGCGGGAAGGGATCGAGCGCGAGCGCCATCGTCTCGGCCGCCGCCTCGCCCAGATCGATCCCGCCGCCCTCGATCTCGATCGTGTCCAGAGCGTCGCCCGACAGCTCGACTTCCTCGTCCCCGCCGCGGCCGGCGGGTTCGACGAAGCGCAAGTCGACCTCCTCGTCGACGGTGGCGGAAACCGGGTCGCCCGTCACCGCGCACGCCTGAACGACGTCCGCCGCGACCCGGCCGCGCGCCGCGACGCCGCCGGCCTCGCGTCGGATCGCGAACGTCGCCTCCAGCCGCTCGACCGCCATCAGCCGAAAGCGCCGCGCGAGCGCCAGCCGTTCGCTCTCGTCGGCCGCGATCGCGACCTGCCGTTCCTCGCCGCCGATCGTGTCGAGCCGCTCGACGCGCGCAAATTCGCTCATGGCATTCGTCCTTCCATCAAGTGCGGCAGCGGCACGTCGCCGAGCGCGCGACGCAGCGCGATCAGCCCGTCGCGGACGTGCGCCACCGCCGCAGGATCGGGCGCGATGCCGCGATACAGGTTGCGCACCAGCGCCGCGTCGAGATCACCGTCCGACAGGCCGTCGCGATAGGCGCCCAAGCGTCCGCCGAGCATCCCCATCATTCGTCCGACATGCTTGCCCACCACCATGTCGCCGAAACCGATTTGGCGTACCTGCGCGTCCATGTCGTCGACGAAGCGCTCGGTCAGCCGTGCGATCGGCTCCGCGCCGTGCGGATCGTCCTCCAGCCGCAACAGCACCATCGCCAGTACCGCCGCGACCATGTCGAACCGGCCGTCGAGCGTGTCGGGCACCGCGCCGTCCACATACCAGTGCGGCGACCGTGCGCGGGCGACCACCGCATCGTACAGCGGCAGTGCCGCGTTACGGTCGCGACCCCCCAGCACCTTCGTCAACCAGCCCAACGTCGTTATCCTTCTGCCTGCGCGGTCACGCGCGTGGCGGGTACGCTTGTTTCGCTCCGCCGCTCGGCATATTGAGGCGGACGGCCGCAAAGTCCACGCGTGCCTGTGACCGGAGTATCGATGCGCCCGCTGATCTTCCTCGCCCTGGCCGGCGCCCTTGCCGCGGGCTGTGCTCCGCTGCGTTCGCACCAGGGCTATATCGTCGACGCCGATCTGGTGAATGCCATCCAGCCGGGGGTGGACAACCGCCAGTCGGTGCTCGCGACGCTGGGCACCCCCAGCTTCGCGGCGCAGTTCAACCAGGGTGACTGGTATTATATCGCGCGCGACAGCCGCAATTATGCCTTCAATGCGCCGCGCCCGCGCGACCAGTTGACGCTGCAGATCAGCTTCGACCAGGCGGGGAACGTCAGCGCGATCCGCAAATCAGGGGTCGAGCAGGTCGTCAGCCTGAAGCCGTACGGCAAGACGACGCCGACGCTGGGGCGCGAACGCGGGTTCTTCCAGGACCTGTTCGGCAACATCGGCGCGGTCGGTGCCGCAGGCGGGCCGAGCGGCGCCGGGCCGACCGGGCGCAACGGACAGTAAAGCCCGGTACCGCTTCGGCCGCGCCGCCTGACACCCGACGGCGCGGCCGGTACCGGCTTGGGTCGGCACCGGTCCCGGAAAGGGGAACAAAGGGACCGCAGCGCCAACGCTTTCGCCCCCATTCGGTTCGTTTCGGGACAACGGTTGTTGCGAGGCGTTGCGCCCGGGCCACAGTTTCGCCACGAAATAGCAGGCAGGGGGCCGCGGCATGGCGCGAAACGGGGCATGACAGGCGCATTAGGTGCGTTCGATCGCGGATTGGCGGAGCTCGCGCTGTTTGCCGCGACCGTTATCCTGATCGGCGGCATCGACGACCTGCTGATGGATCTGGTCTGGTGGCGCGTCCGACGCGATGAACCGGTGCGCGGCGACGTGCCGCCTGCCCCGGCTTTGTCGCTGGCGGTGTTCGTACCCGCCTGGGACGAGCAGCGGGTGATCGGCGCGATGCTGTCGGCGACGCTCGCGCGCTACGACCATCCCGATTATCGCATCTATGTCGGATGCTACCCCAACGACCCCGGAACGCTGGCCGCAGCGCAGGCGGTGGCGGCAGGCGATGCGCGGGTCCGGGTCGTGACCGTGGCGCATGACGGGCCGACGACCAAGGCCGACTGCCTCAACCACCTGTGGCGCGCCCTGCGCGACGACGATGCCGCCGTCGGGCATCGCAGCGCGGCGATCGTCCTGCACGATGCCGAGGACGTCGTGCATCCGGCCGAGCTGCGCGTGTTCGACGATCACCTGCGCGACGCGGCGCTGGTGCAGCTGCCGGTCGTCCCGTTGATCGACCCGCGACGGCATTGGGTGTCCGGCCATTATGCCGACGAGTTCGCCGAGGCGCACCGCCGCGACCTGGTGGTGCGCTCGGCACTTGGTGCGGCGCTGCCGCTCGCGGGGGTCGGGTGCGCGATCCGGCGTGACGCGCTCGAGCGGCTCGACGACGGGCGCGGCACGCCCTTCGAGCCGCAGAGCCTGACCGAGGATTACGAACTGGGGCTGCGCGTCGCGGCACTGGGTCTGCCGGCGCGATTCGTTCGCTGGCGTGAGCGCAAAGGCGGCGCGCTGATCGCGACGCGCGCCTTTTTTCCCGACACGATCGACACCGCGGTCCGGCAGAAGGCGCGCTGGGTCACGGGGATCGCGCTGTCGGGATGGGACCGTACCGGCTGGGGCACGCGGCGCGACGTCGCCGAATATTGGATGCGGATGCGTGATCGGCGCGGGCTGCTCGCAGTGCTGGCGCTGCTCGCCGCCTATGCCGCGCTGGTGGGGTGGAGCGTGTCGGCGCTGGCGCATGCGTGGGGGGGCAGCGTCCTGGCGCCGGCGGGAACGGGGCTGCGCGCGCTCCTGATGCTCAATGCCGGTCTGCTGTGCTGGCGACTGGCGGCGCGCGCGATGCACACCGCCGCCGAGCATGGCTGGCGCGAGGCACGCCGGTCGGTCCCGCGTGCGCTGGTCGCCAACGGAATCGCGATGCTCGCCGCACGCCGGGCGGTGACGCGCTATGTCGCGACGCTGCTGGGCGCGGCGCCGCGCTGGGACAAGACCGCGCACCGTTTTCCCGAGATCCTGCCGGCCGCGCGGTGACCGGCGCGGGTCGGCCGCTGCGATTCCTGTTGCTGGTGCTGGGCGCGTGGATCGGCCTGCGGACGTGGCAGCTGTGGCCCGAGCCGCCGGTGCCGCCCGCCGCCCGCGATGCCGTCAGACGGGTGATGGCGCACGCGAGCGCGCCGGCCGTGCCAGCCATCGACAGAGCGGCGTCGGTCGCGGCACCCGCGCCGAGGATGGCGTCGGCCGCTCAAGCAGCACCCGCGATCGGAAGCTCGATCGGTGACGGTGGCCGGATGGGGCAGATGCGCGCGATTCCCGTGGACTCGCCCGAGGTCCCGGTCGCTGCTGCCACGCCAGTCGAGGAAACGCCGGCGTTCGTGATGGGGCTTCTGGGCATGGTCCGCTACGGCACGCCCGCGCCGCCGACGCCGACCGCGCGCCGCTGGTCGGCGAGTGCGTGGACGATTGTCCGTGCGTCGGGCGTGCCCGAGTTCGGGGCGGGGGTGGCGACACCGCAGCTCGGCGGCGCGCAGGCAGGGGTGCGGATCGCGCGAACGCTCGACCCGGCGGGACGCTTCGCGATCGCGGGACGGTTCGCCGCGGCACTCGGTACGCGCCAGCAGGAGGCGGCGGTCGGCATCGAGTGGCGGCCGCTGGCATTGCCGGTCCGCGTCGTCGCCGAACGCCGGTTCGGCGTGGCGAACCAGCGCGACGGCACGGCGGTGGGGCTGGTCGGCGGGGTGAGCGACCGGGCGCTGCCGGCCGGCTTCCGCCTCGACGGCTATGCGCAGGCCGGTGCGGTCGTGCGTGATGACGTCGAGGGCTATGCCGATGGCGCGGTGCAGGTCGCGCGGCCGGTGCTCGGCCGGTCCGGCGGCGTGGCGATCGCGCTGGGCGTCGGCCTGTGGGGCGCGGCGCAGCGCGGGGCGGCGCGGCTGGACGTCGGGCCGTCGGCGACGATCGAGGTGCCGACCGGCGCTGTGCCGCGCGTGCGGGTCGCGCTGGAATGGCGGAGGCGGGTGGCGGGCGATGCGCGGCCGGCATCGGGACCGGCGCTGTCGATCGGGACCGATTTCTGATGGTGTCTTCGTCGCAGAGGGTGACGCCTCATGGCACGTGCTTCAACAAGCTCGGCACGAACGGTCAGGGGAGTGCACGGGACGTCCACGGATCAAACCCGCGGGCTTGCGCGGGAGCGGGCGGTTGCCATGGCCAACGGCGCGATTCCGCCCGCGACTAGCGATGGCATCGCGGGCGCGAAGCGGGTAGCGGTCGGAGCCGTCATGGACATCTATCTGCCGATCGCGAACCTGTCGGTGAACGCGCTGGTGATGATCGCGCTGGGCGCGGGCGTCGGTCTGCTGTCGGGGATGTTCGGGGTCGGCGGCGGGTTCCTGACCACGCCGCTGCTGATCGTCTACGGCATTCCGCCGACCGTCGCTGCCGCCTCGGCCGCCAGCCAGGTGACCGGGGCGAGCGTGTCGGGGGTGTTCGCGCATTTCCGACGCAAGGGCGTCGATACCAAGATGGGCACGGTGCTGGTGATCGGCGGCGTGCTCGGCTCGCTGTTCGGCGCCTGGCTGTTCCGGCTGCTCCAGCAATGGGGGCAGATCGATACGACGATCGCGATCACCTATGTCCTGCTGCTCGGCTCGATCGGGGCGATGATGCTGAAGGAAGCGGTCGAGGCGATCCTGGTCGCACGCGGGCGCCGGACCGCGCGCGCGCGGCGGCGGCGGCACCATCCGCTCGTCGCCAGCCTGCCGCTGCGCACGCGCTTCTATGCCTCGGGGCTGTATATCTCGCCGCTCGCGCCGCTGTTGCTCGGCTTCTTCACCGGCATCCTGACGATCCTGCTCGGCGTCGGCGGCGGGTTCGTGCTGGTGCCGGCGATGATCTTCCTGCTCGGCATGTCGACGACGGTGGTGGTCGGGACCAGCCTGTTCCAGATCCTGTTCGTCACCGCCGCCGCCACGTTGGTCCACGCCACGACCACCAAGGCGGTCGATATCGTGCTGGCCGGGTTGCTGCTGATCGGGTCGGTGGCGGGTGCGCAGGTGGGGGCGCGATTCGCGGCGAGGGCCAAGCCGGAATATCTGCGCCTCGCGCTGGCGATCATGGTGCTGCTGGTCGCGGGGCGGATCGCGCTCGGGCTCGGCTGGCGGCCCGACGAACTCTACACGGTCGAGGTGTCGTGACGACGGCGCGGTGGCTGCTGGCGCTCGCCGCGCCGGTGATGATGGCGCAGGCCAAGCCGGTGCTGGTGCCCGACGTGTCGCAGCGCCGGATCGATATCGCCTACAGCTTCACCGGTGCCGAGCTGCTGCTGTTCGGCGCGATCATCTATCCCGGCGGGCGGTTGCCGGTCGGCGACAAGCGCACCGACGTGGTGGTGGTGGTGAAGGGCCCGACGCAGCCGATCGTGATCCGCGAGAAGGAAAAGGTCGCCGGCATCTGGGTCAATGCGGGGCAGCTGCGCTATCGCTCGGCGCCGTCCTTCTATGCGGTCGCCTCGTCGCGGCCGCTGGCGTCGCTGGTCGACGAACGGACGCGCGCGATCTACGAACTGGGGCTGGACAGCCTGCAACTGTCGCCCGCCTCCGCCGCTCCCTCGGCAGTGCAGAACCGCTTCACGCGCGGGCTGGTCGAGCAGCGGACGCGCACCGGATTGTTCTACGAAGCGCCCCGCGCGGTCGAGATCACCGATGGCGTGCTGTATCGCGCCCGCATCTCGATCCCGGCGCGGGTGCCGGTCGGGCGGTTCACCGCGGAGACGTTCCTGATCCGCGACGGGCGCGTGTTGGCGGTGGCGGTGCGCGAGATCGACATCCGCAAATCCGGCTTCGAGCGATTCGTCGCGCAGGCCGCGGATCGGCACGAATGGCTCTACGGCGGGGCGGCGGTGCTGCTGTCGGTCGCGCTCGGCTGGGGGGCGGGGCGGTTCGCGCGGCGCTGACGCCATTGTCGGTGAACGCGGCGGCGCGGGCCGCGCATCGCCATTCGAGAAGCGCGGTCAAGCGGCTGCACCCGATCTTTACGAAGCGGCGCTATCGCTGTCGGTCATGAACGATCTGACCGGTGCGTACGCCTTCGACGCCGCGATTGCCGCGGCCTTTGCGGGTCCTGCCTCTCGGCACGACTCCGCGCTGGCCATCGGCTATGTCCGCGAGATCGCCGGCGGTCAGGGCCAGCTGCTGCTCGATCCGGGCGCGCTTGCCGCGTTGCAGGCGCACAAGGACGGCGCGTTGCCGATGGCGGGGCAGGTCGGCGGGCAGGTGAAGGTGCGCGTCGCCGCGACCTGGCTGATCGCGACGATTCGCGCGCTGCGACTGGCGGGCGGTGCGAGCGATCCGGTCGTCGCGGACGTCGACTTCCTGGGGGAGGGCGATGAGGACCCGGCGAGCGGCCAACTGCGCGGGTTCCGCCGCGGCGTGACACGCTATCCGACGCCCGGCACCGACGTGCTCGCGGTGACGGGTGCCGAGATCCGCGAGATCTATGCCACCACGGGGCGCGCCGCGATCGAGATCGGCACCGTCCACCCGACGCGTGACGTGCGCGCCTCGCTGTACGTCGATGCGATGCTCGGCAAGCATTTCGCGCTGCTGGGGTCGACCGGTACCGGCAAGTCGACTGCCGCCGCGCTGATCCTGCACCGCATCTGCTCGCTGATGCCGCAGGGGCATGTCGTGATGATCGACCCGCACGGCGAATATGGCGCCGCGTTCGGCGATTCAGGTGCGCTGTTCGACGTCTCGAACCTGCAGATGCCGTACTGGCTGATGAACTTCGACGAACATTGCGAGGTGTTCGTCACCTCCTCGGGCACCACGCGGCAGGTGGATGCCGACATCCTGGCCAAGTGCCTGCTTGCCGCCAAGGCCAAGAGCCGCGCCGGGCAGGAGATCGCCAAGCTGACCGTCGATGCGCCGATCCCGTACCTGCTGAGCGATCTGATGCAGATCCTGCAGCAGGAAATGGGCAAGATGGACCGCGCCGGCGACACCTCGCCCTATCTGCGGCTGAAGAACAAGATCGACGAGGTGCGCGGTGACCCGCGCTATGGCTTCATGTTCTCCGGCATGATGGTCGGCGACACGATGGCGGCGTTCGTGCAGCGCATCTTCCGGCTGCCGGGGGGCGGCAAGCCGATCTCGATCATCGACGTGTCGGGGGTGCCGAGCGAGATCACCTCGGTGGTGGTCGCGGTGCTGAGCCGGATGGTGTTCGACTTCGCGATCTGGTCGCGCGGCGAGCCGCAGCGCCCGATCCTGCTCGTCTGCGAGGAGGCGCATCGCTACGTCCCCGCCGACGCCGAAGCGCGCGGATCGGTGGCGCAGATCCTGGGGCGAATCGCCAAGGAGGGGCGCAAGTACGGCGTGGCGCTGGGCCTCGTCACGCAGCGGCCGTCCGACCTGGCGGAGGGCGTGCTGTCGCAATGCGGCACGATCATCGCGATGCGGCTGAACAACGAGCGCGATCAGGCCTTCGTGCGCGCGGCGATGCCCGAAGGCGCGCGCGGCTTCCTCGACGCGCTGCCCGCATTGCGCAACCGCGAGGCGATCGTGTGCGGGGAGGGCGTGGGGATCCCGATTCGCGTCGCCTTCGATGCGCTGGAGGACGGGCGGCGGCCGGCGTCGGACGATCCGGTCTTCTCCGAACTCTGGCGCAACACCGGCGGCGAGGAGCAGATGATCGCGCGCACCGTCCAGCGCTGGCGCGCGCAGGGGCGCTAGCCCTCCAGCAGCCGCAGCGTCGCGGCATCCGGGCCGTGGAAGAAGGCCGCCAGCGTCTCTGCGACGACCGGCGGCGCGCCGGCGCGGTCGAACAGCGTCAACGACGAGCGAAGCTTCACCGCATCGATCCCGCCCAGAATCGATTCGGCCGGGCGGCCGCGGTGCGGGATGAGCGCGGCCGTGCTCTCCAGATAGCGGGGACCGAGCAGCGGGTGCGCGAGATAGGCGCGCGCCTCGGCGAGGTCGCGGATCGCGTAATGGCGGGCGGTGGCGCTGTGGCCGAGTCCCGCGATCTGCGGGAAGATGAACCACATCCAGTGGCTTCGTTTCGTGCCGCGGGTGAGTTCGGCAAGCGCGATGGCGTAATGATCGGCCTGCGCGGCGACGAAGCGGTCGAGGTCCATGGAGCGGCAACGCACCGGCGGGCGGCGCGCTCCCGCCGCGGTCAGACGAGCGCGGCGGCGGCGTCGACGTAGAGCAGCAGCGCGGTGGTCGCGAAGGCGGCGGCGCTGAGCAGCAGCGAGCGGGCGAGCGTGGGATAGGTCGACATGCGAGATACTCCGGTTCAGGCGATCGGCGAGACGGGGACGGCGGCGCTGACCATCACGGCGGCGACGGCGACGGCGCAAGCGACCGAGAGCAGCGACTGGCGAAGGGCGGCAAAACGAATGGTCATGTGATCAACTCCTGAGCGTCGGGCCGGAGCGTTCCGGCCCATGCCAGGATCTTTGCACGACGCGTGCCAAGTCACTTTCAAGAGCAAGCGGGCCGGGATTGCCGGTCGACTTGGCGTAGCGCGCCAGATCGGCACGGGACGATCCGCCAGATTGCGGCGCGGATTACGAGTTGCCGGGTTCCGAGCTGATCGTGCGTGCGCGCCCCTGATCCTTGGCACGGTACAAAGCGGCGTCGGCGCGGGCCATCAATGCGGCGCGTCCCTCACCGACGCGCCCCTCGGCGACACCGGCCGAAAAGGAAATCGTCCCGATCGGCTCGCCGGTCTCCCGGACGCGCGGCCGCCGTTCGGAGATGGTCGTGCGGACGCGCTCGATGACGGTCGTCGCTTCGTCGATCGGCGTGCCTTCGAACAGCAGCGCGAATTCCTCGCCGCCGTAGCGCGCGACCATCATGCCCTTTTCGGACGCCAGCGTCTGCGCGACCATGCGGATCACGCGGTCGCCGACCGCATGACCGAAATTGTCGTTGACGCGCTTGAAGTGGTCGATGTCGCAGATCGCGACGGTGACCGGCGTGTCGCGGTGGAGCGCGGCGAACGCTTCGTCGAAGGCGCGGCGGTTGGGCAGATCGGTGAGCGGGTCGGTGCGCGCCGAGCCGCGCGCCTCGTCGAGCGCGGTGCGCAGCTCCTCGCTTTCACGCAGCGCCTGGTCGAGCTTCGATTCGGCCTGGTGGACGCGCGCGATCATGTCGGCGGTCAGCTTGCCGATCGCCTCGATCCCCGCCTCGGCGCCCATATCGCGCATCGTGTCGGCGGAGCGTTGCAGGTCGCGCCCGAAATCGTTCGCCTCGGCATGGACCAGCCGCATCGTGTCGTCGAAACCGTCGAGCTGGAGCATCATCCGCTCCATGAGCGCCTGATGCGTATCGACGTCGCCGGTCATCGCCGATTCGTCATCGGCGCCGGAGTCAACCGGCGCTCCGGCGACCGCGATGCCGCCGAGCATCGTGATGTCCTGCGTGGTCAGACGGACGCCGCCATCGGTCAGCGACGCCACCCGCTGCGCCACGACACCGCCGGTGTTGACGACGACTTCATAGGCGAAGGCGTAGTGGCTGGGATCGGGGCTGAGCCGATGCGCCGCGAGAAACGCGCCGATGCGCGCGAACAGGCGGTCACCACCGTTCGCCTGACCGACATCGACCGCCTTGCTCGCCATCATCCGCCCCATAAAACCCCAACCGACGGAACGGGGATGTAGCGGCGGAACTCCTAAGATATGATAACCGCGAGTATCCTATCGAAATCGCGGCGAAAATTAAGATCGCCGGCGAACAGCGCCGGTGGGGTGCACCGTCCTTCGCACGACATCATCGTACCGCGCGCCGACCTGCACCGCACCGTCCGACGCCGCCGCCGTTCGGCCGTTCAGCCAAGCCTAGCGCGCCGACAGTTTCCGCACCGCCTCCAGCGAGCGCGTGACGTGTTCGGCGGGGTTCATGTCCGACCACACCGAGGCGATTCGCCCGTCGCGCGCGATGACGTAGCTGGTGCGGCTGGTCACCTGGCGGCCCTTGATCTCCCGGCCGAGCGCGACGTCATAGCCCGCGACGACCTTCGGACCGGCGCTGGCGACCGCGAACTTGCCCGCGCACTCGCTCGACGAGAATCGCTGGAGATCGGGCACGTTGTCCGCCGACATGCCGATCACGGTCGCTCCCGCGGCGCGGAAGGCGTCGACCTTCTCGGCGAAGGCGCGTGCCTCGGCATTGCAACCCCCGGTGAACGCGGCGGGGAAGAAGTACAGCACCACCGGCCCGCGCTTCAGCTGCTCGGCGAGGCGGATCGGCACCACCTTGCCCGCGATCGCGCCGCGGGTGGCGAAATCGGGTGCCTTGGCGCCGGGCGCCAGCGTGGCGGCGGCGGGCGCGGCGAGCGTGAGGGCGATGGCGGCGGCGAGCAGATGACGCATGACGACGACTCCGGACGGAGAGAAAGACCCGACACGCATAGCATCCGCCGACGGTTCCGCCAGCGGTGCGGCGGACTATCGCAACGCACGGCAATAGGATAGCGCAAGGCCCATGCCGGCGACCCACAAATGCGACCTTGCGATCGTCGGCGGCGGGCTGGCCGGGGCGCTGATCGCGCTGGCGGTGCAGTCGCGCCATCCGACATGCGACGTACGGCTGGTCGAGGCCGGCGAGACGATCGGCGGCAACCATTTCTGGTCGTTTTTCGGCGCCGACCTGCACGGCGCCGAACAGGCGCTGATCGCGCCGGTGGTGGCGCATGGCTGGGCCGATTACGACGTGCGCTTTCCCGATCACGCGCGGACGCTGGCGCAACCCTATTACACCGTGCGCTCCGCGGTGCTCGACGCGCATGTCCGCGCGCAGCTGCCGCGCCGTGCGCTGCTGACCGGACGGCACGTGCTGGCGTGCAGCGCGAGCGCGGTGGTGCTGGCGGACGGCGACCGGCTGAGCGCGGGCGGGGTGATCGACGCACGCGGGGTGGGCGACCTGTCGCTGCTGACCGGCGGGTGGCAGAAGTTCGTCGGGCACGAGCTGCGTGTGGCGGGCGGGCACGGCGTGACCCGCCCGGTGGTGATGGACGCCACCGTGCCGCAGATCGACGGTTACCGCTTCGTCTACCTGCTGCCGTTCACCCCCGACACGTTGCTCGTCGAGGACACCTATTACAGCGATTCGCCCGTGCTCGACGAACCGATGGTGGCCGCGCGCGTCGCCGATTATGCGCGCGACAAGGGCTGGCAGGGCGAGGTGATCCACCGCGAACGCGGCGTGCTGCCGGTGGTGAGCGGCGGCGACTTCGAGGCGTACTGGCGCTCGACCGGGCCCAAGGTCGCCAAGGCCGGAGTGCGCGCGGGGCTGTTCCATCCCACCACCGGCTATTCGCTGCCCGATGCCGCGCGGCTGGCGGTGCTGATCGCCCGCCAGCGCGACTTGTCGGGTGCAGCGCTTCACGACCTGACTTTTCGCTACGCCGCGCGTTCGTGGCGACAACGAGGTTTCTACCGGATGCTCGACCTGATGCTGTTCAAGGCCGCCGACCCCGACCAGCGCTATCGCGTGCTGGAGCGTTTCTATCGCCTGTCGCCCGAACTGGTGGCGCGCTTCTATGCCGCGCGTTCCACCGCGCTGGACAAGGTGCGGGTGCTGTCGGGCAAGCCGCCGGTGCCGGTCGGCCGTGCGATCGCGGCGCTGGGAGGCCGCGCATGATGCCGTCGACCGGGAAGCGCGCGGTCGTCGTCGGCGCCGGCTTCGGCGGCCTGGCGCTGGCGATCCGGCTGCAATCCGCGGGCGTGGCGACGACGATCGTCGAGTCGCGCGACAAGCCGGGCGGGCGCGCCTATTACTGGCAGCAGGACGGCTTCACCTTCGACGCCGGGCCGACCGTCATCACCGATCCGGCGTGCCTGGAGGAATTGTGGGCGTTGTCGGGACAGAAGCTGTCCGACGACGTGACGCTGGACGCGGTGCAGCCCTTCTACCGGCTGAACTGGCCCGACGGGACCAATTTCGATTACACCAACGACGACACCGTCCTTCGTGCCGAGATCGCGAAGCTGAACCCGGCGGATGTCGCGGGATACGGCCAGTTCCTCGATTACTCGGCGGGCGTGTATCGCGAGGGATACGAGAAGCTGGGGCATGTCGCCTTCCTCGACTTCGCGTCGATGGTGAAGGCGGCGCCGGCGCTGGCGAAATATCAGGCGTGGCGATCGGTCTATTCGATCGTGTCGAAGTTTGTCGCCGACGAGCGGCTGCGGCAGGCGCTGTCGTTCCACACGCTGCTGGTCGGCGGCAATCCGATGACGACCAGCGCGATCTATGCGCTGATCCACAAGCTGGAGCGCGACGGCGGCGTGTGGTTCGCGCGTGGCGGGACCAACCGGCTGGTGGCGGGGATGGTGGCGTTGTTCGAGCGGCTGGGCGGTACGATCCGGCTGGGCGATGCGGTGACGCGGATCGAGACGCTGGGCGACCGCGTGACCGCGGTGGAGACGGCCAGCGGGTGGCGCGAGGCGGTCGACATGGTCGCGGCCAATGCCGACATCATGCACGTCTATCGCGACCTGCTGCCCGAATCGGGGGCGGCGCGGCGGACCGCGGCGCGGCTGGAGCGCAAGCGCTACTCGCCGTCGCTGTTCGTCGTCCATTTCGGGGTAAAGGGGACGTGGCCGGGGATTCCGCACCACATGATCCTGTTCGGGCCGCGCTATAAGGGGTTGCTCGACGACATCTACGAACATGGGATGCTGAGCGAGGATTTCTCGCTGTACCTGCATCACCCGACCGTCACCGATCCCTCGCTGGCACCGGAGGGCGATTCGACCTTCTATGCGCTGGCGCCGGTGCCGCATCTCGGCAAGTTCACCGGCGATTGGGAAACGGTGAAGCCGATCCTGGAGAAGCGTATTTTGGACGAGGTCGGGCGGCGGCTGATCCCCGACATCCACGACCGGATCGTGACCAAGTTCAGCTACGCCCCGACCGACTTCGCGCACGACCTGAACGCGCACATGGGCAGCGCGTTCTCGCTGGAGCCGATCCTGACGCAGAGCGCGTATTTCCGGGTGCATAACCGCGACGATGCGATCCCGAACCTGTATTTCGTGGGGGCGGGGACGCACCCGGGGGCGGGGATTCCGGGAGTGGTCGGGAGTGCGAAGGCGACCGCGGCGTTGATGCTGGGGTGAGGGGTGCCAGTCGATCAACGCCGATATCGGGTGGGACGCGCCGCGACGCTTTATTCGGGCGGATCTGGTGCGCGCGAGCCGGAACGGCTGACAGACGTTGACGCCGCCTGGCAAGGTAGATGCACCGAGCAGGAAAAGGGTGCGGTTGCCGTTCGAGCGAATGGGCGCGCCCTGACAGGCAGCGTGAGCCGGTGAGACGGGCGGCTCTATCGAAGTGACAGGGCCGCCGTCTCCTCACTTCGCCGGCAGGTAAACCTCGCTACCCGTCTCCTTGAACCGCTCGCTCATCTCCGCCATCCCGGCCTCGGCATCCTTCGCGGCGACGAATGTCTCGACCGGCGCGTTTTGCTTCGCCGCAAAGTCACGCACCTCCTGCGTGATCTTCATCGAACAGAATTTCGGGCCACACATCGAGCAGAAATGCGCGGTCTTCGCGCCCTCGGCCGGCAAGGTCTGGTCGTGGTACGATTCCGCGGTGTCGGGATCGAGCGACAGGTTGAACTGGTCGCGCCAGCGGAACTCGAACCGCGCGCGTGACAAAGCGTCGTCGCGCAGCTTGGCGGCGGGGTGGCCCTTCGCCAGATCGGCGGCGTGCGCGGCAAGCTTGTAGGTCACCACGCCGACCTTCACGTCGTCGCGATCGGGCAGGCCGAGATGCTCCTTGGGCGTGACGTAGCAGAGCATCGCGGTGCCGTACCAACCGATCATCGCGGCACCGATGCCGCTGGTGATATGGTCGTAGCCCGGCGCGATGTCGGTGGTGAGCGGCCCGAGCGTGTAGAAGGGCGCCTCGCCGCACGCCTCGAGCTGCTTTTCCATGTTCTGCTTGATCTTGTGCATCGGCACGTGGCCCGGCCCCTCGATCATCACCTGCACGTCCTGCTCCCAGGCGCGCTTGGTGAGTTCGCCCAGCGTATAGAGCTCGGCGAACTGCGCCTCGTCATTGGCGTCGGCGATCGCGCCGGGGCGCAGGCCGTCGCCCAGCGAGTAGGCGATGTCATACGCCTTCATGATCTCGGTGATCTCGTCGAAGCGTTCGTAGAGGAACGATTCCTTGTGATGCGCCAGGCACCACTTTGCCATGATCGACCCGCCACGCGAGACGATGCCGGTGACGCGCTTGGCCGTGAGCGGCACGTAGGGCAGCCGGACGCCGGCGTGGATCGTGAAATAGTCGACGCCCTGTTCGGCCTGTTCGATCAGCGTGTCGCGGAAGATCTCCCACGTTAGTTCCTCGGCGATGCCGCCGACCTTCTCCAGCGCCTGGTAGATCGGCACGGTGCCGATCGGCACCGGCGAGTTGCGGATGATCCATTCGCGGGTGTCGTGGATGTTGCGCCCGGTCGACAGGTCCATGACCGTGTCCGCGCCCCAACGGATCGACCAGACGAGCTTGTCGACCTCGGCCGCGACGTTGCTGGCGACCGCGCTGTTGCCGATGTTGGCGTTGATCTTGACCAGGAAGTTGCGGCCGATCGCCATCGGCTCCGATTCCGGGTGGTTGATGTTCGACGGGATG
This sequence comes from Sphingomonas sp. BE138, assembly GCF_031456125.1. Taxonomy (NCBI): domain Bacteria; kingdom Pseudomonadati; phylum Pseudomonadota; class Alphaproteobacteria; order Sphingomonadales; family Sphingomonadaceae; genus Sphingomonas; species Sphingomonas sp. BE138. The sequence goes on along the minus strand of NZ_JAVDUC010000008.1, from coordinate 101,843 downwards.
ATCGCGCGGCCGCGCGCGACCTCGTCGCGGACGAATTCGGGCGTCACGTAATCCGGGATCGCCGCGCCAAAGCTCTCGCCGTCGCGGACATATTCCTTCAGCATCTCGCGCCCGAGATTCTCGCGGGTGGCGACATATTCCATTTCGGGCGTGATGATGCCGCGGCGCGCATAGTGCATCTGGCTGACGTTCGCGCCCGCCTTCGCCCGCAGCGGGCGGCGGTTGACGTTCGGGAAGGGTTGGACGCCGCCCGAGCGGTCGGGGCCGAGCTGGCCATTGTCCTCCGGACGGATCTCGCGCGCATCGTAGGCCTCGACATCGCCGCGCGCCATGATCCAGTCGCGACGGCGCGGGGCGAGGCCGGCCATGATGTCGATCCGCGCGGTGGGATCGGTGTAGGGACCGGAAGTGTCGTAGACGTTGAGCGGCGGCTCGCCGCACGACGGATCGAGGTCGATCGCGCGCATCGCGACGTTCAGCGGGCCAACGTGGATCTTGCGGCTGCCACGGATCGGGCCGGTGGTGACACCGATCTCGGTGCGGGCGGGGATGTCTGCCATGCGTCGTCTCCTCGTGGTCCGGGAGGAAGACGGTGGGTCCGGGGACGCCGCTCCACTCCCTACGCCGGTGTCAGCCGGATCAGGTTCGGCGGGTCGAGGGCTGCCACCCTCCTCTCAACCGCAGCATCGGCGGTCCCCCGGGGAAGCGGCAGTATAGGGGCGTGTTCGAGGACTACCAACGAAAAAGGCCGCGCCCGCCGTAACGGACGCGGCCTGTCTCGCGCAGATGCCCGATCAGCCGGTCGCGGCGCTGGTGCGCAGCGCGGCGATCGAATTGTTGGTGCCGGCCGGGAAGAAGCCGCCGGCGGTCGCCGCCGCCTTGGTCAGATAGGCGATGTTGTGAACCTGGAAGGAGTTCCGGCTGTAGGCCACGCCGTTGGCGTCGGCGGGGACGATGTTGGCGACCTGCGCGCCGTTCACCGTTTTGGTGATGCCTTCGTCCAGCTCGTTGAGGTTGGGAAGCTTGTCGGTGCCGACGCCGTCGAGGCTGTCGCGATAGTCGGAGATCGCGTTCGCCTCGGTGATCGCGTTCGGCGTGCCGGTGGCGAGCAGCCCGAGCCGGTAGAGTTCGGCACGGATCAGCCCGGCGTGATACGCCTCCGCCGCCAGGATGCCCGCGGCGGCCTCCAGATAGACCGCACTGCCGATCAACGGCGAGGCGCCCTTGTAGGCGGTGACCCCGACGTCCTCGAAGAGGTAGGCGGCGAGCAGGAAGTTCTCGTCGCTGGCATAGGGATCGAAGGTCTGGCTATCGGTGATGATCTTGGCTTCGCGCGCCGCCTTCGTGAAGGCGCCGGTCGCGCCGCCGTCGATGTTGATCGCGGGCTGCGAAATGACCAGCGTCGAACCGGCCGCGGCTAGCGTGGTGCGCAGGAAATTGACGTGCGCGATCTCGTCCGCGGCGATCTCGCGCGCATAGCTGGCGATGACCGGGTCGCTGAACTGGACCGCGCGCCCGCCGGTGACACCGCCCTGCGCGCCGACCGCGCCCGTGGTGCTGGCGGCGGGCAGCCCCTGGCCGAACGCAGCGTAGGAGTAGAATTGCGCCTCGAGATATTCGAGGTTCAGCGCCAGTTGCAGGATGCCGACGTCGGTCGCGACCCCGGTCGAGGTCGCGGTGGGCGACGGCGTGGGGTCGGGCGCGGGCGTCTGGCTGTTGTTGTTGTCGCTGCCGCAGGCGGACAGCAGCGCGAAGCCGCCGACCGCGGCGGTCGACGCGCCGGCCAGCTTCAGGAAGCGGCGGCGCTCGGCCCGGCGGGCCTCGGCGAGTTCGAGGGCGGCGAAGACGGAATCCTTGATCATGGCATCATTCCCTGGTGCGGGGCGTATCGGAAAGGCGGGAGCGAAGGCGGCGGAGGTGCCGCGCGCGTCACGCCGATGCCGCGCTCGTCTTGATGTTGCCGTTGACGCCGGCGGGGAAGAACCCGCCGCTCGTGACCGCCGCGGGGTTGAGGTAGACGATGTTGAGCACCTGTGCCGGCGAACGGCTGAAGGCCAGGCCGTTGGCGTTGAGCGGCATGATGTTTGAAACCGGCGCACTCGGATTGGTGAGATCCGGTGCGATCCCCTGATCGGCATCGGGTCCGATCCCGCGGGTCGCATCGACCGCCGGATTGCCGTCGAGCCGGTCGCGCGCGTCGGAGATCGCGGTCGTTTTCTCGATCAACCCCAGCGACGGCGTGGCGAGGCCCTTGCGGTACAGCACCGAGCGGATGATCGCGGCGTGATACGCCTCCACCGCCAGGATGCCGGCGGCGGCCTCCAGATAGAGTTTGCTGGAGAGCAGCGCGGGGGCGGCGCCCTTGTATGCGGTCACCCCGACGTCCTCGAAGAGATAGGCGCCGAGCAGGAAATTCTCGTCGGAGGCATAGGGATCAAACGCCTGACCCGCCACGACCAGCCCCGCGGCGCGCGCCGCGACGCTGAAGGCGCCGTTGGGGTCGGTGCCCAGGTCGATGCGCGGCTGCGCGAGGCGTGACGCATCGGTGAACTGATTGCGCAGGAAGCGGACGTGCGCCAGCTCGTCCTGGTAGATCTCGTTGGCATATTGCTGGACGACCGGATCCTTGAAGGTAACCGCGCGCCCGCCCGTCGCAGCACCGGCGGTGCCGAGCGCGCCGCTGATGTCGGCGGCGGCCAACGCGCTGCCGGTGACCGCGAAGGCGTAGTAATTCGCCTCGAGATACTCGAGATTCAGCGCGAAGTTCAGCACATCCGCTTCGGTGACGGTCGGGGTCGGAGTGCCCGAGGGGGTGGGCGACGGCGATGGAGAGGGCGTCGGCGACGGGGCGGGCGTCGTCTGCGCCTGCGCGCCGCCCGCCAGCGCGGCCGCGCCGGCCGCGACGCCCAGCGCGCCGGTAAAGAAGGCGCGGCGCGAGTCGCGGCGACGCACGCGGGCGTCGAGCGTCTCGATCAGCTGGTCGCTATCGGTCATGGCAGGCTCTTCCTCATCACAGCTGCGCCCGGCGGCGCGTATGACGCGGTCGTAGGCGAGCAAGGCCCGGTCGCGAAAGAGGAAGCGTGCGTGGCGGCTGCGATATTTGCGGCGGTTGGATGTTCGGGGGCGCCGGTTTGGGGACAGGTGGTGTCGCGGCGAAGCCGCGACGTCGGTCGGGGGCGGCGGCCCCCGCCAGCCGGTCTTGGGCGAATTCCGGCGCAGCGTGCGCCGGGCTGCCCGGCGACCTAGAACGTATAGCCCACGCCCAAGGCGGCGAGCCACTGGCTGCGCGAGCCGGCGACCGACACGACCGGCGTGTCGCCGAAATCGTTCAGCATCTTCTTGTATGTCACGCCGCCGATGACCTTCCAGCCCTTCAGCAGGTTACCGGTGAGCGAATAGGTGCCTGCGATCCCGGCGGTCCAGTGCTTCCACCCGCCGCGGGTGCGGAATTGCGGAAGGCCGCTCGCGAGCGATTGCGCGGCATCGACGTCGAAATAAGTGCGTGCGAAGCCGCGTTCGACGCGCTCGGCCGAGGCGAACAGCCCCACGCCCGCCTTCAGGCTAAGCGGGGTGAAGTAATTGACCGACGGCGTCCAGATGCCGCTGCGGTGCACGCCGCTGACGTCGTGCCGGTAGCTGAGCGACGCCGACAGCTTGTCATAGGGGCTGGTGATGACGCCGGTCTTGCCGAGCCCGACATAGCCGCCCAGCTCGACCGCGATGTCGCGTTCGCCCAGCGCGCGTATGCGCCGGTCGTCGATCGCGTTGTTGTTGTTGCGGTTGAAGTTGACGACCCCGATCGGTCCCGCCTGCACGTCCCAGCTGGGGCCGCTCGGATTAGGGATCAGGTCGATCGAGGCGCGGTTGCCGATCACCTGGAATGCGAAGTTGCGGAACGATCCGATCGCGGCGGGACCGGGGACGACGCGGTAATTGTCCGAGCCTTCGTAGTCGGGAAGATAGGCCGCAGCGACCGCGACCGTCGCAGTGTCGCCGACCACCATCGCGTCGGGTGCCGGGTTCGGCTCCGCTGGCAACGATCCGCTCTGCGCCAGCGCGGGCGCGGCCAGGCAGGCCAGCGCCACGGCCAGCAGCGAACGGGTGGTGAGACGGTTGACGCGCACGTAAATTCCCCTTTTGGTCTGCGCGCCCAACCGTCCGGCGAGGATTTGGCTCCGTGGCGACCGGTCAGAGAATGTAGTGCATCCGCACCTGTTGCTCTTCGGCATCACTATCGAGCCGGAAGCGCGCTGCGTTGAAGCGCGGCGGACCGAAGCGGATCGCCGGATTGCGGGAAAAGCCGAAGCCCTCCTTGGGAATACCGGCGAAGGTATCCAGCTTCTTGTTGTCGTTCTCGTCGTGGATCACCGCCACCGCATAATCGCCGCGCGGCAACCCGCCGAACCGAATGCTGTGCTGCCCGGCCGGGACCGAGCGGGTGACCGCGTCGCGATCGTCGACGCACTTCGGGAAATTGTCAGGATCGGCGGTCAGGCACAGCCGCAGCATCCCTTTGGCCGAGCGGAGCTGGGCGATCTCCACCTGCAACGATCCGACCGGCGCAGCGCCGATCAGCGGCAGTGCCAGCAGCGCCGTGCCTGCCGCCCTTCGCAGCGCCCGCTTTCGCATGGATGCGCGCGAAGTCGCCGAGCCCGTCGTCGGTGCCGCACAGCCGATCCCAGAAGCGGAAATAAAGGCCATAATTACATCCGTAGCGTTCGTGGTGGCGCTGATGATGGCTCGCCGTGATCAGCCATCGCCCCACCGGGCCGTTCCACATGAAGCGCGGAAACATTTCCCAGCCCATATGGTTGGTTACACCCATAACCGTCATGGTCGCGAGCACCAGCCCCAGTGCGGCGACATGGATCGGAATCACGAAGACCAGTAGCGGAATGGCCACAGCGCCGGTCACCGCCTCGATCGGATGAAAGGCCATCGCGGCCCAGGCGGTCGGCGGGCGGCTGGCATGGTGGACCGCATGCGCCAGCTTGAACACGCGCGGGCGATGCATCCAGCGGTGCGTCCAGTAGAACCAGGTGTCGTGCGCGACGAGGTACAGCAGCACCGAGACGGGCAGGTACCATAGCGGATAGGCATGGACGTCGTCGTAGATGCGCGTCCACCCGTGGTTCTGCCACCCCCAGGCGACGATGCCGGCCGGTACGCCGTAGATGAGCGACGACGCCAGACTCCACGCGATCTCCCGGCGGATTTGCGGGTCAAGCCCGGCGTAGAGCCGTGGATGGCGCAACCGCGTGGCGAGCGCGAACCCGCCGCTGGCGGCCAGGTAGCGAACGCCGACGATGACGCTCATCGCCAGCGCCGACAGCAGGATAGCGATCGCGGCGGACATCACGGAGGACATGGTCATCGCTCCTAGCGCATCGCAGACCGGCGCGATAGGCAGGGTCATGCCCGTACGCCCCGCCGACATCGCCCTCGCTCACCGCCTCGCCGACGCCGCCGGCGCGGTCATCCGCCCCTATTTCCGCCAGCCAGCGGGCATGGAGCTGAAGGAGGATCGCTCGCCGGTCACCCGCGCCGACCGCGAGGCGGAGGAAGCCATGCGCCGCCTGCTCGATGCCGAATGCCCCGGCGACGGGGTGGTCGGCGAGGAGCATGGAACCAAGGACGGCGTGACCGGGCGCCAGTGGGTGCTCGACCCGATCGACGGAACGCGCAGCTTCACCGCGGGGCGCGCGATCTTCGGCACGCTGATCGCGCTGGTCGAGGATGGCTGGCCGGTGCTGGGGATCATCGACCAGCCGGTGCAGCGCGAGCGCTGGACGGGGGTGGCGGGGCGCCCGACGCTGTTGAACGGCGCGGCAGTGCGGACGCGCGCGTGCGCGGCGCTGGAGGGGGCGATCGTCGCGACGACCAGCCCGCATCTGTTCGAGGACGCCGACGTGCCGCATTTCATGGCGCTGGTCACCGCGGCGAGCGGCGGGGCGCCGCGGCAAGGCCCGGTCTATGGCGGCGACTGCTATAATTACGGGCTGCTGGCGAGCGGGTTCCTCGACATCGTCTGCGAATCCGGGCTGCAACTCTATGATTTCGCGGCACTGGCGCCAATCGTCGAAGGTGCCGGCGGGCGGATGTGCGACTGGAACGGCGACCCGTTGACCGCCGACAGCGCGGGGCATGTGCTGGCGATCGGCGACCCGGCGCGGACCGACGACGTGCTGGAGGCATTGCGCAACGTCGCGCACGACCATCATCACTAAGGCTTTGACAAGGTGAAGCGATCCACGTCGAGCCAGCCGCCCTTGCCGGCCGGATTGTAGCAGGACAGCGCGAACTGGACGCCCTGGAAGGTGCCGGTCTGCCAGTCGAAGACGAGCGGAACGGGGCCGCCCAGGGACACGAAACGGCGGCCATCCTCGCTGAACGAGAGCGTCGCGGTCTTCGCGGGGAAGTCCATATCGGTGCGTAGCCACAGGCGGGTGCCGGCGAGGGCACGCCCGGGCTCCAAAATAGCGACGTGGGGACCGTTCCGGCGATCCTCGGTGACGCGCATCGTCAGTTTATTCACGCCGCCGAGCACCGACAGCTGCGCGCTGAACTTGCCGAGCGTGCCGAAGCCGCAGACGTCGCCCCGCTTCAGCCCGCGCGTGTCGACCAGCACCTCGCCGCGTGCGCGCGGCGCCTGCGCTTTCTGGACGAGCGTGTTGCGCGCCCACCAGAACTGCGTGCCCGGCGCGGCGTGGAGGCGCAGCCAGCCGGGGCGTTCGGCGAGCGACCAGAGCCGGTCGATGGGATTGTGGTTCCATTGCCACTGTCGGCCGAGCGCGCGCCCGGCGAAGTCGTCGCTCGACGGGGGTTCGCGGAACGGCTGCCCCGTGATCGGCTTGGGGGCGACGTCCGGGACACGACCCGGAGCGGCGGGGGTGCCCCAGACCGGCCAGTCGTCCTGCCAGAACACCGGGCTGATGTTGGTGACGCGGCCGATCGCCCCCGAAGCGCGCATGACGAAGCCGTACCAGCCGCCCTCCTTGCTCCCCGGGGGCAGATCGACGAGCGCGCCCTGGTGGCCGCCGGTGGTGTCGTCGATCTGCGCGCGCGTCTCCCATGGACCATCGAGCGCGCGGGCGCGCGACACGGTGAGCGCGAGTTTGCCGGGAATGGCGTTGAAGAGGTAATAGAAGCCGTTGCGCTTGAGCAGCTTCGAGCCCTCCGCGCCCTTGTTGTAGTAGATGACGCGCGAGGCGGTGATCCGCGTGAGGTCGCGGTCGAGCGTGTGGAGCGTGATCGTCCCGTCGCTGCCGATCGAGGTGGCGAGATAGACCTGCCCGTCGTCGTCGAAGAACAGCGCCGGATCGAAGGCCGCACGGTCGAGCGTGACATGCGTCCATGGCCCGCGCGGATCGCGGCTGCGGTAGATGCGGGTGTGCTGTCCCACGGGCGTGACCGCGACATAGAAAGTGCCGTCGCGATAGCGCAGGCTGGGGGCGTAGATGCCGTGCCGGTACGACCCGCCATCCGCCATGTCGAACCGGGGCGAGCCGTCGAGCCGCGGAAGCAGGTGCGAGACGATGTCCCAGTTCACCAGGTCGCGCGAGTGGAGCAGCGTCAGCCCCGGCGCGTTGGCGAAGGTGGTGCTGGCGAAATAGAAGTCGTCGCCGACGCGGATGATGTCGGGATCGGGATAGTCGGCATTCAGCGGCGGATTGGCATAGGTGCCGTCGCCGCGATCGCTGCGCCAGACCTGCGCCGGCGCGGCGGCGGCGAGTAGCGCGGCCGCCGCCGCCAGCATGTGCCGCCCTGCCGCGACCATCACTCCGTCCGTCATTCCCATCCCTCCGAGGACCAATCCCGCAAACCATTGCGAAACCATGGGCCTCGCGGGAATGAAACTGTTCCACACTCCTGAAAAACCTTGTGTCTTTCGCGCAACACTCCGTCGCAACATCTTGCCGATACGACTGTAAGCCCGATTGACAGCGGTCGGCCCCCTGATAGCGATATCAGCAATCGCGCAGAAGGTGCGAGCGACATCGCGGCCAAATTGCCGCCATGCAGGAGGGGATGATGATGAAGGGAAGCCGTATTCTGGGCGCGCTCGGGCGCTCGACGTCGATGTGGGCGCTGGCGATCGGCGCCGGCGTGATCGGCACGGCGGGGGCACAGACCGCCCCGACCACCACGCCGAACAGCCCGACCAACGCGCAGCCCGCCGACGCGACGGCACCGCAGGGCGACGCGACGGCGCCGCAGGACACCAGCACGGCGACCGGCGCCGACGCGGGGAGCGACGACATCGTCGTGACCGGCGTGCGCGCCAGCCTTGATCGCGCGATTGCGATCAAGCGCGACTCGCCGGGCGTCGTCGACGCGATCAGCGCCGAGGACATCGGCAAGTTCCCCGACACCAACCTGGCCGAATCGCTGCAGCGCATTACCGGCGTGTCGATCAACCGCGTGAACGGCGAAGGCTCGCAGGTCGCGGTTCGCGGCTTCTCGGGCGGCTACAACCTCGTCACGATCAACGGCCGCCAGCTGCCCGCCACCAACATCGACACCAGCGGCGGCAATCTGTTCGCGCGCGGCGCGGGTCGGTCGTTCGACTTCCAGAACATCGCATCGGAAGGCGTCAGTGCGCTGGAGGTCTACAAGACCGGCCGCGCCTCGGTGCCGACCGGCGGCATCGGCGCCACGATCAACATCGACACGCGCAAGCCGCTGAACTCGCGCGAATCGGGCGTCAGCGGCTCGATCGGCGCCAAGGCGCTGTACGACAATTCGGTCGAAAATTCCGAAGACAAGAAGCACCGCGTGACGCCGGAGGTTTCCGGCCTGCTCAACTATCGCAACGACGACGACACGTTCGGCGCCGCGGTGTTCGGCAGCTACCAGCTGCGCTACTCGACCTCGGCGCAGTCGAATCCGAACTATTGGAACGTCGTCCCCACCGCCGACTTCTTCAATCCGGGTACCTACATCAATTCGATCACCAAGATCGATGGCGGACGCCCGACCGCGCCGTACGTGCTGGTGCCCAACGACAGCCGCTACCAGTTCTCGGAAAACCGCCGCGAGCGCATCAACTTCCAGGGCGTGCTGCAGTTCAAGCCGACCGATACGCTGGAATTCACCGTCGACAGCCTGTTCGCGCAGAACCGACTGCGCGAAATGCGCAGCGAGCAGACGAACTGGTTCAACCGCCCGTTCAGCGAAGTCCGCTTCGACGACAATCCCAACATGGCGACCGCGATCTTCCTGCGCGACTATCTGCCGACCAGCCCGAAGGACGAGGGCTTCGAGCAGCAGCAGGCCGCGACCAAGGCGCGGCTGGCGTCGGTCGGTGCGAACGCCAAGTGGGAGTTCGCACCGAACCTGACGCTGGTCGTCGACGGACACCATTCGGTGTCGACCTCGTCGCCGGACAACCCCAACGGCACCACCGCGACGACGGTCGCGCTGGGCGCGCCGGTGATCCAGGGCCATTCCCTCGACTTCAGCACCGGCTTCCCGCAGCAGGCGCAGACCATCAACGACTGCTATCGTGCGACCCCCGGCGCGACCCCGAAGGGCAATTGCAACGGCGTGCTCGACATCGGCGATCTCGGCTCCGCACCGGCGCGCACGATCACTTCGCGCCAGACGCAGCGGATCGACCAGATCCAGGCGCGGCTGGGCTGGGACCTGGGCGGCGGCAGCCGCTTCGACGTCGGCGGTTCGTACACCGACTCGAAGATGCGCTCGACGCAGGGCCAGACGCAGCAGACGCTGGGCGACTGGGGCCTCCAGAATCCGGGCATCATCAGCCAGCTGGCCCCGAACCTGGTCAATCAATATTGCCTGACCTGCAAGTTCGACCATTTCGACCCGAACTCGTCGGGTTCGTCGCTGATCGCGTTCCGCGGCAATGCGATCGACCTCTACAACGTGCTGAGCCCGTATTATTCCGGGCTGGGCGCGCCGCCGGTGGCGTCTGCGCCCGCCGACGACACGGTGCAGGAGAAGGTCTGGGCGGTGTTCGGGCAGTTCACCTGGAACGGTGAGGTCGCCAACCGTCCCGCCAACCTGGTGATCGGTGCGCGGTACGAGCAAACGCGCGTCGTGTCGGATGCGGTGCAGACCTACAACAACATCGTCTGGACTGCCGACAACGACTTCCGCGGCGATGCCAGCGGCGTGTTCACCGCGATCCGCCAGCGCGGCAACTACAACAACCTGCTGCCGTCGGTCGACTTCAGCATCGAGCCGATCACGAACGTAAAGGCGCGCGTGTCGTTCAGCCGCACGCTGGCACGGCCGGACTATGGCAACCTGTTCGCGACCGCCTCGGCGGGTGCGCCGGGCCGTCCGACCCTGCTGGGCGGGATTCCGACCGGCAGCACGGGTAACGCCGGGCTGTTGCCGCTGCTGTCCGACAACTTCGACGTGTCGCTGGAATGGTATTACAAGCCGTCGAGCTTCGTCTCGATCGGCTTCTTCGACAAGCGTGTCGCCAACTTCCTGGGCACCGGCGTCATCAACCAAAACCTGTTCGGGTTGCGTGACCCCAGCTCGGGTGCGGCGGGATCGCGGTCGGGCACCGCGGCGGCGTTCCTGCGCTCCAGCGGCTACGACCTGAGCGACGTCAACCTGTTCACCTACACCGCGCTGCTCGTCCAGAATGGTGGGAACCAGGCCGCGGCGACGCAGCAGTTCAATGCCAATTACGTCCAGGGCCAGGGGCTGCAGCAGACGTTCGTCGACCAGATCCTGGCGCAGGTCGACGTGGCCGCCAATGCGAACGATCCGCTGTTCAACTTCTCGGTGTCGCAGCCGATCAACAACCGCGAAGGCAAGATCAACGGCTTCGAACTGGCGTGGACGAACTTCTTCGGCAATACCGGCTTCGGTTTCGCCGGGTCGTTCACGAAGGTGAGCGGCGACGTGAACGTCGATCCGTATGCCGACCCGACCGTCAACATCTTCGCGCTGACCGGGCTGGGCAACAGCGCCAACGCCACCGCGATCTACGACAAGGGCGGCATCTCGGCGCGTGTCGCGTACAACTGGCGCGACAAGTATCTGACCGCGACCAACCAGGGCGGCAACCGCAACCCGTTGTTCGTGGCGCCGTTCGGGACGCTGGACGTCAACATCAGCTATGACGTCAACGATCAGATCGCGGTCACGCTGGAAGGGATCAACCTGACCAGCGAGAGCGTGAAGACCTATGGCCGGACCGAGCGCAATCTGGTGCTGGCCCAGGAACTGAAGCCGCGCATCCTGCTGGGCGCGCGCTACAAGTTCTGATCGCACGCGATCAAGGAACCAAGTGGAGGGCCATCGCTTGCGGTGGCCCTTTGCGTTTGGAAGAATGCACGACATGACCTTCGTGACGCTCGACAATGTCGACCATGCCGACCTGACGGTCGCGGTGCGCGCCGGGGCGGCGTTCGGCGACCACGCCAACCTGCTGCCGATCATGCCCGCCGAGTTCGAGGAGGCGCAGCGGGAGTTCCCGATCGTCTTCCGGCGGGACACCGCGGGGTTGCGCGCGTTCGTGCTGCTGGGCCTCGATCCGGGAGAGAACCTGTTCGTCGAGGGCGAGCGCTGGACGACGCGCTACGTGCCCGCGATCCAGCGGCGCGGGCCGTTCGCGCCCGGTTCGGACGACGCGGTGCAGATCGACCTCGACGATCCGCGCGTCGCGGCGGCGGACGGCGTGCCGCTATTCCGCGACCATGGCGGCGACGCGCCGTATCTGACGCACGTGCGCGCCGCGCTCGACATGCTGCGCGAAGGGGCGCAGCATGAACGCGCGATCCTCGCCGATCTGGAGGGGGCGGGGCTGCTGCGCGACGTGACGCTGCGGATCGATCTGGGCGATGCCGGGGGGTATGAGGTGGCGGACGTGCTGGCGGTCGATCAGGCGGCGCTGGCGGCGTTGGGGGGAGCGGTGCTGGAGCGGCTGCACGGCAACGGGCTGCTGCGCGCGGCGACGATGGCGGCGGCGTCGCTGGGCAATGTCGAGCGGCTGGTCGAACTGAAGACGCTGAAGGACGCGCGGTGAGCGCGGCGGAAACCGCGCCGATCACCGCCCGGCGGGTGCGCGAGATCGCCGCCGACGATCCGGCGGCGCGCGACCTGGCGGCGCTGGTCGCAGGCGGCGCGCCGGTGGTGGTGCGCGGGCTGGTCGCGGACTGGCCGCTGGTGGCGGCGGGGCGCGCGGGCGCACAGGCGGCGGTCGATTACCTGCTGCGCTTCTACAACGGGCGGCCGGGCGCGGGATATACCGCCGAGCGGACACGCGGCGGGCGCTATTTCTACGACGACACGCTGACGCGGATGGATTTCGTCGCGGAGCGGGTGGCGCTGGACGACTATCTCGCGCGGATGCTGGCGGCGCAGGGGCACGAGGGCGCGCCGAGCTTCTATATCGGGTCGACCGATCTCGAGCAGTTCTTCCCCGGGCTGGCGGCGGAGAATATGCTGGCGCGGGCCGATTTCGCCCGCGTGCTGCGCAGCATCTGGATCGGGACGCGCACGACCGCGCAGGCGCATTACGACATGTCGAACAACATCGCCGCCTGCGCGGTCGGGCGTCGGCGGTTCACGTTGTTCCCGCCCGAGCAGGTCGCGAACCTGTATCCCGGTCCGCTGGAGCCCACCCCGGGCGGGCAGGTGGTGTCGCTGGTCGACTTCCGCGCGCCCGATCTCGCGCGCTTTCCCAACTTCGCGGCGGCGCGCGAGGCGGCGCAGGTGGCCGAGCTGGAGCCGGGCGATGCGGTCGTCTACCCGGCGCTGTGGTGGCACCATGTCGAGGCGCTGGCGCCGTTCAACGTGCTGGTGAACTATTGGTGGAACGACGCGGCGGCGTTCATGGACACGCCGATGAACACGCTGCTCCACGGGCTGCTGAGCCTGCGCGACCGGCCGGCGGCCGAGAAGGACGCGTGGCGCGCGCTGTTCGATTATTACGTGTTCGGCGACCCCGCGCGCCCCGCGGCGCATCTGCCCGCGGCGGCGCAGGGGCCGCTCGCACCGCTGGACGAGGCGCGCGCGCGGCGGCTGCGCGGCGATTTGCTGAGGAAGCTGAACCGATGACGGCAGTGCGGCGGGTGGTGATCGCGGGCGGCGGCACCGCGGGGTGGCTGGCGGCGGCGATGCTGACCAAGCAGCTGGGCGGGATGGTCGATGTCGTGCTGGTCGAATCGGAGGAGATCGGCACCGTGGGCGTCGGGGAATCGACGATCCCGACCGTGCGCGCCTTCCACGACATCATCGGCGTCGACGAACGCGACTTCGTGCGCGCGACCGGCGCCAGCTTCAAGCTGGGAATTTCGTTCGAGGGCTGGTCGCGCCCCGACGAGCGCTACATCCACTCGTTCGGGACGATCGGGCGCTCCACCTGGATGGCCGACTTCCACCATTTCTGGCTGGAGGCGCGCGCCAACGGGCAGGCGGACGAGATCGGGCGGTATTGCGTCGAGCACGAGGCGGCGCGCGAGGGACGGTTCGCAGGCGGCGACTCAGGCCTGAACTACGCTTTCCACTTCGACGCCGCACGCTACGCCCGTTACCTGCGCGAGCGGTGCGAGGCGGACGGGCTGACCCGCGTCGAGGGCAAGATCGCGCGCGTCGAGCGTGACGGCGAGGGTGGCGATATCGCGGCGCTGGTGATGGAGGACGGCACGCGGATCGCGGGCGACTTCTTCCTCGATTGCACCGGATTTCGCGCGCTGCTGATCGGCGACGCGCTGGGGGTCGGCTACGAAGACTGGCGCCAATGGTTGCCGACCGATCGTGCGATCGCGGTGCAGACGACCGCGACCGGGCCGGCCGTGCCCTACACGCGCGCGATCGCGCATGACGCGGGGTGGCAATGGCGCATCCCGCTCCAGCATCGGCTCGGCAACGGGATCGTCTATGCCAGCGACTATCTGAGCGACGACGCGGCGCAGGCGCGCCTGCTGGAGAGCGTCACGGGAGAGACGTTGATCGAGCCGCGCGTGATCCGTTTCCGCACCGGCCGGCGCGTGCGCGCGTGGGAGCGCAATTGCGTGGCGCTGAGCCTGGCGGGCGGGTTCGTCGAGCCGCTGGAATCGACCAGCATCCACCTGATCATGATCGCGCTGACGCGGTTGTTGCAGCTGTTTCCGTTCGATGGCGTCAGCGCGGCGGCGGCGGCACGCTTCAACGACATGGCGCAGCGCGAGATCGAGGGCGTGCGGGACTTCATCATCCTGCACTACACGCTCAACCAGCGCGACGAGCCGTTCTGGCAACGGATGCGCGACATGCCGCTGCCCGATTCGCTGGCCGAGCGGATCGCCTTGTTCCGGGAGAGCGCGCAGGCGTTCCAGGCGAGCGACGAATTGTTCACGGTGACGTCGTGGGTGCAGGTGATGCTGGGGCAGAAGCTGGCGCCGCGCGCGCACAACCGCGTGGCGCGGATGATGCCGGCGGGGCGGTTGCAGCAGACGCTGGGACAGCTGGCGGCGAACGTTACGGGCGCGGTGCGCGGGTTGCCGATGCATCAGGCGTATCTGGACCGGGTGTAGGTGCGCGGCGGCCCGCACTCCTTCGCACGTCATTTCCGCCACCTCCGTCATTCCCGCGACTGCGGGAATCCAGAACCTCTGCCGTCTAGCTTCTATCGACGGACCTGTGCGTCTGGATTCCCGCCTGCGCGGGAATGACGGACGTCGGATGGCGCTTTCGCGAGAATGGCGGAGGAGCAATCAGCGCGGGCGGGTCCACAGCCGCGGATCGCGCGGGGTGTTGGGGAGCGCTTGGCGTCGCGCCGCCTGCACGCCGGCGCGGGCGATCCATGCGAGCTTTGCCGCCTTCGAGGTCGTGACGCGGTGGTCCCAGGCGTGGCGACCGCGGGCGGCGACCGCGCGTGCGATGTCGCCGTAGATACCCGCCGCCGCCAGCACCGCCCAGGCCGAGCGAAACGACAGCGCCTTGGTGCCGATCCGGGCGCTGTCCTCATGCGCCTGCGCGCGCGTCGCCAGCCGCTTCGCAAGCACCGCCAGCCGATCGCGATACGGCGGCTTCATATGCTGCCCGGGCGGCATGTCCATCTCGACCAGCCAGTCGTCGGGCAGGTAGCAGCGGTCGACGCGCGCATCCTCCTCGATATCGCGCGCGATATTGGCGAGCTGGAAGGCGAGCCCGAGGTCGCAGGCGCGGTCGAGCGTCGCCTCGTCGTCCGGATCGACCCCCATCACCACCGCCATCAGGCAGCCGACCGCGCCGGCCACGTGGTAGCAATAGCGGTAAAGGTCGTCCTCGCTGCGCGGGTGCCAGTCCTCCGCATCGAGCTGGAAGCCGTCGATCACGTCGTGGACGAAGCGCCGCGGCAGCCCGGTCTCCCGCGCGACCAGCCCGAGCGCGTCGAACGCCGGGTCGCCGGTCGGCTGCCCGTCGAGCGCGGCGTCGGTCAGCGCGCGGACGCGGGCGACACGCGCGCGGGCATCGGTGACGATCGTGCGGTCGTGGCCATGGTCCTGCCCGTCGACGAGGTCGTCGCACGCGCGGCACCAGGCGTAGAGCAGCCACGCGCGCTCGCGCACCACCGGTGCGAAGAGCGTGGAGGCGGCGGCGAAGCTCTTCGACCCGCGCGCGATCGAGGTGCGGGCGGTGTCGACCAGCGCCGCGCGGTCCTGCGTCACCGGTCCCCCTTACAGATCCGACGCGGCCATGCGCACGATCGGCTGCGTCGGCACGTGCGCGGCCATGCGGTCGAGCAGGCCCTCCAGCGTGTCGTCAACGATCAGCAGCTCGCGATGCTGCGCGCGCAGGAAGCCGACCTCGCCCATCTTCTCCCAGAAGGCGACGATCGCGTCGTAATAGCCGCGCGCGTTGAGCAGCCCGACCGGATCGGCATGGTAGCCGAGCTGTGCCCAGCTGAGCGCTTCCCACAATTCGTCCATCGTCCCGGTGCCGCCGGGGAGCGTGACGAAGCCGTCCGACAGGTCGGTGAACATCTGCTTGCGCTGGTGCATGCCGGTGACGACGTGCAGTTCGGTGAGGTTGCGGTGCGCGACCTCCGCATCGACCAGCGCCTGCGGGATCACGCCGATCACCTCGCCGCCGGCCGCCAGCGCCGCATCGGCGATCGCGCCCATCAGCCCGAGCCGCCCGCCGCCATAGACGACGCCGATGCCGCGGGTGGCGAGCGTGTGCCCGACCGCGCGCGCGAGATTGAGGTAGAAGGGATCGGCGGGCGTGGCGGAGCCGCAGTAGATGGCGAGGCGCTTCATGGGGCATGCGCTACGGGATCGGTGCGGGCGGGGCAATGGCGGGCAGGCGCGGCGCGTTGACGCCGGGCACCCGCGGGTCGCATCAGCGGATGGTGACAAGACCCGGCAAGCAACGCCTTGGTGCGATCGTGCGAGCGACGTACGCGCTGTGCCTGGCCGGCGCGACGCTGATCCACTGGCGGATCGTGTACGATCACGGGCTCTTCTGGGATTATGGCGGGGTACCGATCGCGAGCGCCGCGTTCTGGACCGCGCTGTCGTTCCTGGATCCGGCCGCCGTCGTGCTGCTGTTCGTTCGCCCGCGCTGGGGCGTCGTCCTGACGGGGGCGATCATCGTCACCGACGTGATCCATAACCTGTGGATATCGATGCGCTTCGACCCCTCCGCGCTGGTGCCCCGCCTGTTTGCGCAGGCGGCGTTCATGGTGTTCGTGCTGCTCACCGCCCGGCTGGCGTTTACGTCAGCGGGGGCACGCTCCAGTCGACCGTGCCGCGGCCGTTCGCCGCCAGGAAGGCGTTGGCGCGGCTGAAGTGCTTCGAGCCGAACCAGCCCTTGTAGGCCGACAGCGGGGAGGGGTGCGGGGCGGCAAGGATCAGGTGGCGCTCGGCGCCGGTCGCGGCGATCAGCGCCGACTTGGCCTGGGCATGCGCGCCCCACAGCATGAAGACGGTCGGCGCGGCGCGCTCGGCGACGGCGCGGATGATCGCGTCGGTAAGCTGCTCCCAGCCGCGCCCGCGATGCGCCGCGGCACGCCCCGCCGCCACGGTCAGCACGGTGTTGAGCAGCAGCACGCCCTGCCGCGCCCAATGTTCGAGGAAGCCGTGCGCAGGGACCGCGATGCCGAGGTCGTCGGCGAGTTCGCGGTAGATGTTGACGAGGCTGGGCGGCGGCTTGACGCCGGGGCGGACCGAGAAGCTCAGGCCGTGCGCCTGCCCGGCGCCATGATAGGGGTCCTGGCCGAGGATCACCACGCGCACGTCGGGCAGCGGGGTGAGCTCCAGCGCGCGGAAACGGTCGGCGGCGGGGGGGAAGATCGTCGCGCCGGCGGCCTCCTCGTCGGCGAGGAAGCGCGCGAGCGCGGCCATGTCGTCGCCGGCCAGCGTGGCCGCGAGCGCGGCGCGCCAGCTGGGATCCACGAGCGGGTCCACCACGGGGCCGGGCACCGGCGTCATCCGTCGCGGCGATGCTCGAGCAGCCACGGGCGCGGGCGGCCGGTCGGCCTGGGCGTGCCGTCGAGGCGGATGGTGCGCTCCACCACCACCGGGCGCAGGATCAGCGTGCCGTTCATCTGCTGACCCGTCGGCTCGGCAAGGATGCGGCGGACGGTCTTCTGGCCCGCGACGACGCGCCCGAAGGCGGCATAGCCGGGATCGCGCGGGCTCCAGTCCATGTACGCCGCCGGGCCGACTGTAATGAAGAAATTGCCGTTCGCCGAGCCGGGGGGACCTTTCCGCGCCATCGAAATCGTCATGTCGAGGTGGCGGATGCCGGTCTTCTTCGTCGATTCGTGCGGGATCGTGTCGAGGAAGCGGCGCGCGTCGGTGCGGATGCCCGACTGGATGAAGCCGGTGCCGGGCGCCTTCCTGCTGCGCGCGGTGCGGTAGAAGCTGATGCCGTCGAACCGACCGTCGTCGACGTAGCGCAGGAAATTGGCGGTGGTGACGGGGGCGTGCCGGCTGTCGAGCGCAAGGACGATCGGGCCGTCGGCGGTTTCCATCCGGACGCGGACCCAGCCGGGGGTGGCGCGATCGGCGCGCTGGGCGGCGGCGGGAGCGGCGGCGGAGACGAGCGGGGCGAGGAGGGCGAGCAGCGGAAGGAACGGGCGCATGCGCGCGGATGTACGGACGGGGGCTGAGGTGCGCAACGGCTGCCGGTCATGGCCTTGGGGGTGCGACGCGGGAGCATGTCCCGCGTCGCACGACGTCAGACGGCGCTGCAGCGCCGCTGGCCGGTCGAGCTGTTGCGGAGTGGCTTTGCCCTCCGCACCGGCTCGCGGGCGAGCCTACAACTTCGCCGTCAATTCCGGGACGATCGTGAACAGGTCGCCCACCAGCCCGAGGTCGGCGACCTGGAAGATCGGGGCGTCCTCGTCCTTGTTGATCGCGATGATCGTCTTGGAATCCTTCATGCCGGCCAGGTGCTGGATCGCGCCCGAGATGCCGACCGCGACGTAGACTTCGGGTGCGACGATCTTGCCGGTCTGACCGACCTGATAGTCGTTGGGGACATAGCCCGCGTCGACCGCGGCGCGGCTGGCGCCGACCCCGGCGCCGAGCTTGTCGGCGAGCGGCTCGATGAGTTCGTGGAACTTCTCGCCCGAGCCGAGCGCACGGCCGCCCGACACGATGATCTTGGCGCTGGTCAGCTCGGGACGCGTCGAGGCGGCGATCTCCTGGTTGACGAAGGTCGCCAGACCCGTGTCGCCGGTCGCGGCGACCGCCTCGACCGTACCCGAACCGCCCTCGGCGGCGGCCTTCTCGAACGCGGTGCCGCGCACGGTGAGCACCTTCTTGGCGTCCGCGGTCTTGACGGTCGCGATCGCATTCCCGGCGTAGATCGGGCGCGTGAACGTGTCCTCGCCCTCGACCGACAGCACGTCGCTGATCTGCATGACGTCGAGCAGCGCGGCGACGCGCGGCGCGACCGCCTTGCCGGTGGTGGTCGCGGGGGCCACGAACGCGTCGTGATGGCCCATCAGCGCGACGACCAGCGGCGCGACGTTCTCGGCCAGCTGGTGCGCATAGGCCGCGTCGTCGGCGACATGGACCTTGCCGACGCCGGCGATCTTGGCCGCGGCCCCGGCGACCGCGCCGACGCTGTGGCCGGCGACCAGCAGATGCACCTCGCCCAGCTTCGCCGCCGCGGTAACCGCGGAGAGCGTGGCGTCCTTGACGGTCGAACCGTCGTGTTCGACCCAAACCAGAGTCTTCATCTTTGACCTCTCACTTCCGTTCGCCCCGAGCTTGTCGAAGGGCGCGTCCCGGAACACGTGCTTCGACAAGCTCAGCACGAAGGGCGGGGTAAGTGCTTCCCGCCTGCGGTTACTTCGCGATCCCCATCGACTTCAGCCGGTTCGCCAGCTCGTCGACGTCGGCGATCTTGACGCCCGCCTGGCGCTTGGCCGGCTCGGCGACGCTGACGACCGTCAGCCGCGGGGTCACGTCGACGCCGAAGTCGGCGGCGGTCTTGGTCGCCAGCGGCTTCGACTTGGCCTTCATGATGTTGGGCAGCGAGGCGTAGCGCGGCTCGTTGAGGCGCAGGTCGGTGGTGACGATCGCGGGCAGCTTGAACGTGTCCGTCTCCAGCCCGCCGTCGACCTCGCGCGTCACCGTGACGGCGTCGCCGCCCAGCTCGACCTTCGATGCGAACGTGCCCTGGCCCCAGCCGAGCAGCCCGGCCAGCATCTGCCCGGTCTGGTTGTTGTCGTCGTCGATCGCCTGCTTGCCGAGGATCACGAGGCTCGGCTGTTCCTCCTCGACGATCTTCGCCAGCAGCTTGGCGACGCCCAGCGGCTCGACCTTGGTCTCCGAGGTGACGAGGATCGCGCGGTCGGCGCCCATCGCCAGCGCGGTGCGCAGCGTGTCCTGCGCCTTGGGCTCGCCGATCGAGACGACGACGATCTCGGTGACCGTGCCCTTTTCCTTGAGGCGGATCGCTTCCTCGACCGCGATCTCGTCGAAAGGATTCATGCTCATCTTGACGTTGGCGAGGTCGACGCCCGACCCATCCGCCTTCACGCGCGGCTTCACGTTATAGTCCAGCACGCGCTTGACCGGCACCAGCACCTTCATTGCGCTACTCTCCTCAATCTCCAGCGGCTGCTACCTGACGTTTACGTAAAGATCAAGCTCAGGTAAGCTCGGCAGCCGTTCCCATGGGGTGGATAAAGCCTCAGGCGGCAGAGATGTCCATCACGATATGCCGAGGCCCGGGTACGCGAAGGGCGGGACCGGCATGCCGATCCCGCCCCGCTGTCGCTGGATGCGTGTAAAGGTCAGGCGACCTTCTTCACCTCGGCCACGATCTTCTGCGCGGCGTCGCCCAGGTCGTTGGCGGGGACGATCGCAAGACCCGAGGTCGACAGGATTTCCTTGCCCTTGTCGACGTTCGTGCCCTCCAGCCGCACGACGAGCGGCACCGACAGGTTCACTTCCTTCGCCGCGGCGACGATGCCCTCGGCGATGATGTCGCACTTCATGATCCCACCGAAGATGTTGACGAGGATGCCCTTCACCGCCGGATCGGCCAGGATGATCTTGAACGCCGCGGTCACCTTCTCCTTGCTCGCGCCGCCGCCGACGTCGAGGAAATTGGCCGGGAACATGCCGTTCAGCTTGATGATGTCCATCGTCGCCATCGCCAGGCCGGCACCGTTGACCATGCAGCCGATATCGCCGTCCAGCTTGATATAGGCCAGGTCGTACTTCGACGCTTCCAGCTCGGCGGCGTCCTCCTCGGTCTCGTCGCGCAGCTCGGCGAGATCCTTGTGGCGGAACATGGCGTTGCCGTCGAAGCCGACCTTGGCGTCGAGCACCATCAGCTTGCCGTCGTCGGTGACCGCGAGCGGGTTGATCTCGATCTGCTCGGCATCGGTGCCCAGGAACGCGTCGTACAGCTTCGCCGCGACGTTCGCCGCCTGCTTGGCGAGGTCGCCAGTCAGCTGCAGCGCGCCCGCGACCGCGCGGCCGTGGTGCGGCTGGAAGCCGGTCGCCGGGTCGACGTCGATCGAGTGGATCTTCTCGGGCGTGTCATGCGCCACCGTCTCGATGTCCATGCCGCCTTCGGTCGAGGCGACGAACGAGATACGGCCCGACGCGCGGTTCACGAGCACCGCGAGGTAGAACTCCTTGGCGATGTCGACGCCGTCGGTCACGTACAGGCGGTTGACCTGCTTGCCGGCCTCGCCGGTCTGGATCGTCACCAGCGTGTTGCCGAGCATTTCGGTCGCGGCGTGGCGCACCTCGTCCTCGGTCTTGGCGAGGCGGACGCCGCCCTTGCTGCCCTCGGGAAGCTCCTTGAACTTGCCCTTGCCGCGGCCGCCGGCGTGGATCTGCGCCTTGACGACGTAGAGCGGCCCCGGCAGCTTCTTCGACACCTCGACCGCTTCCTCCACGCTCATCGCGGCATAGCCGGCGGGCACGGGGACGCCGAATTTCGCGAGCAGTTCCTTGGCCTGATATTCGTGGATGTTCACGGGGGCTCTCCCAGGTGCAGCGATAAAATCCCCGCAGCCTAAAGCACAGCATGGCACACGAATCCACCCTTTATCGTTTCGCAGCTGCGATGCAATTGCAATAAAGGTGTTTAGAGGCGACTGATTTCGCGGATCATCCGGTTCGTGCTGAGCCTGTCGAAGCACGTGAACGAGGCGCTTCGCCTGCGGCACGTACTTCGACATGCTCGGTACGAACGGAGCGGGCGATAAGATCGTGGCTGGTAGTTGCTCTTTCGTTCCCGAAGGATCATGTCCGCTGACGTGATCCGGCTTCCGCATCCCGCGCTGCATGCCAGCCATTCCGGCATCTGGGTGGCGGATGACGACGGCACGCGCGCGTTGTCGCGCGGCGAGGCGATCCGGCTGGCGGCCGACACGCCGCTGATCCTGCTCAACGCGCCGCTGATCGGGCAGCGGCTGGGCTATGCCGAACTGTCGGGGCTCGACCTGCTCGAACTGTTCGCCTTCCTGCACCCGGCGCGCTTCATGGTGCCGACACCGAAAGGCGTGGCGGATGCGTGCGGCATGACGCCGCCAGCACGCGACGACGACGTCGCGGGGTTCCTGCGCGCGGCCGCCGAGCGGATGCTGGCGGTGACCGCGGGCGAGTGGCCCGAGCGCGAGGGGGCGTGGACCGCGGCACAATCGCTGATGCGCGCGCGCTGGGCATGGGCGCCGCTGGTGAGCCCCCGCATCGCCAAGCCGGCGCAGAACGAGCGCTGGCTGTTCGCCAAGCTGCCCGAATGGGAGGAGGTCGCGCCGCGCCCCGCGCCGCGCAGCGTAACGCTGGAGGAGCGCGCGGTGCTCGACCGGCTCGACCGGCTGACGGGGCAGGGAGCGGAGCCGCGCGCCGGGCAGCGCGCCTATGCCGCCGCGGCCGGCGCCGCCTTCGCCCCGCGAATAGCGCGCGAAACCCCGAACCTGATGCTGGCCGAGGCGGGCACGGGGATCGGCAAGACGCTGGGCTATCTCGCACCCGCCAGCCTGTGGGCGGAGCAGGCGGGCGGGGCGGTGTGGGTGTCGACCTATACCAAGGCGCTGCAACGCCAATTGGGGCACGAGACGCGACGGCTGTATCCGGACCGGCGGCTGCGCAAGGCGAAGGTGGTGACCCGAAAAGGCCGCGAGAATTACCTGTGCCTGCTCAACCTCGAGGATGCGTTGCAGGGCGGGTTCGCCGGCCGCGCGGCGATCCTGGCGCATCTGGTCGCGCGCTGGGCCGCCTATACCGACGATGGCGACATGGTGGGCGGCGACCTGCCGGGCT
This sequence comes from Sphingomonas sp. BE138, assembly GCF_031456125.1. Classification (NCBI taxonomy): domain Bacteria; kingdom Pseudomonadati; phylum Pseudomonadota; class Alphaproteobacteria; order Sphingomonadales; family Sphingomonadaceae; genus Sphingomonas; species Sphingomonas sp. BE138. The sequence continues at coordinate 79,152 of NZ_JAVDUC010000008.1, read as the reverse complement.
GGCTGGTGGCGCTGTTCCGGCGCAACGGATCGGCGGCGCTGACCGACCGGCGGGGCGAGTGCGTCTATGCCGGGTGTCCGCATTATCGCAAATGCTTCATCGAGCGTGCGGCGCGCGCGTCGGCGGAGGCCGATCTGGTGATCGCCAACCATGCGCTGGTGATGGTCAACGCGGCGCGCGGGCGCGAACTGGCGACGCGCCCGACGCGCTACGTGTTCGACGAGGGGCATCACCTGTTCGATGCCGCGGATGCCATGTTCGGCACCGCGCTGACGGGGGCGGAGACGATCGAGCTGCGGCGCTGGATCGTCGGGCCGGAGGGGACGTCGCGCGGGCGGCGGCGCGGATTGCAGGCGCGGCTGTCGGATGTCGCCAGCTATGACGAGCAGGGCGGGCAAGCGGTGGCGGACATCGTCGGCGCGGCGCAGGCGCTCGCCTCCGACGGCTGGCTGGCGCGGGTCGCCGAGGGGCAGCCGTTCGGGGCGATCGAGGCGTTGCTGGGCGCGGTCCGCGGGCTCGCCTATGCGCGCGCGGAGGAGCGCGGGGCGGATGCCGGCTACGGGCTGGAGACCGAACTGGCCGAGCCCTCGCCCGAGCTGATCGAGGCCGCCGCCCCCGCCGCGCACGCGCTCGACGCGTTGGTGCGGCCGATGGTGGCGCTAGGCAAGCGGCTGGAGGCGGTGCTGGCGGAGGGACCGGACTGGCTCGACGGACAGGCGCGTGCGCGGGTGGAGGGGGCGATCGCGTCGCTCGGCTGGCGTGCGGAGACGGTGGCGTCGTGGCTGGCGCTGCTGGCGCGGGTCGGCGGACCGGCGGATCCGAAATTCGTCGACTGGCTGGCGGTCGACCGCGTCGAGGGGCGCGAATACGACATCGGGCTGCACCGCCGCTGGCTCGACCCGACGCTGCCGTTCGCGGAGACGGTGCTGAAGGGCGCGCACGGGGCGCTGGTCACCTCCGCCACGCTGACCGCGGGCGGCGACTGGGACACCGCCGAGGCGCGCGTCGGCGCGCCGCATCTGCCGCGCGCGGCCGGACGCTTCCAGGTCGAGTCGCCGTTCGATTACGCCGCGCGCGCCGAGGTGGTGATCGTCACCGACGTGAAGCGCGGCGACATCCCCGCGCTCGCCAACGCCTATGCGCGGCTGGTGGAGGCGAGCGAAGGCGGCGCGCTGGGACTGTTCACCGCGATCCGGCGATTGCGCGCGGTCCATGCGCGTGTCGCCGACCGGCTGGCGCGCGCCGGGCTGCCGCTTCATGCGCAGCATGTCGATCCGGTCGATACGGGCACGCTGGTCGATATCTTCCGCGACGATCCGCACGCCAGTCTGTTCGGTACCGACGCGCTGCGCGACGGCGTCGACGTGCCCGGCCATTCGTTGCGGCTGGTGGTGATGGAAGGCGTGCCGTGGCCCAAGCCGACCGTGCTGCATGCCGCGCGGCGGCTGGCGGGGGGTGGGAGCGCCTATGACGACCGGATCGTGCGCGCGCGGCTGGCGCAGGCGTTCGGACGGCTGATCCGGCGCGGGAGCGATGCCGGGCTGTTCGTCTTGCTGTCTGCGGCGATGCCGTCGCGGTTGCTGGACGCCTTTCCGCCCGGCGTGCCGGTGACGCGCGTGCCGCTCGACGAGGCGGTCGAAAGAGTGAAGCGGCGGCTTTCCACCGTGCCTAACATGGGGCATGACGCCGCCCTCGACGCCTGATGGAGACCATCGCCCCGTGAAGACGCTGACGCTGCTTCGCCACGCCAAGTCGGGCTGGGACGATCCGGTGGCGCGCGATTTCGACCGGCCGCTGAACGCGCGCGGGCGTCGTGCCGCGGTGGCGATGGGGCGGCACGTCCGCGCGCTGGGACTGCACTTCGACCGGGTCATCGCCTCGCCGGCGGTGCGGGTGATCGAGACGGCGGCGGAGATCGAACGCGGGCTGGGACGTGCGCTGTCGCCGGCGTGGGACCGGCGGTTGTACCTGGCGTCGGCCGCGACCCTGCTCGATGTGGTGCACGAGGGCGCGGACGAAACCGGGTCACTGCTGCTGATCGGGCACAATCCGGGGCTGGAGGAGCTGGCGATGCTGCTCGTGCCCGATGATGCGGGGGGGCTGCGCGATGCGGTGGAGGAGAAATATCCGACCGCGACGCTTGCCGAGATCACCTTCGACGGCGACGACTGGGGCGCGGTGGCGGCGGGTCGGGGGCGGCTGATCCGGTTCGTGCGGCCACGCGACGTCGACCCGGCCTTGGGGCCGGACGGGGATTGACCTAACAGCGCACGGCGGCCGGCTTCGCGGCGCGGATCGTGCATTGCGGGCGGCCTTCGACGCTGACCTGCGCGTCGGGGCCGGCGGTGACCTGCGCGGTCGAGCGCGCGGCGGCGCGGATGATGATGTCGCCGGCGGCCTGGACCTGCGCGCGCTCGGCCAGCAGCCGGCCTGCGTCGAGCGTGCCGGGGCCGTTGCCGGCGAGCCGCACCTCGCGCGCGCGGCCGGCGGCGGTGATCGTGCCCTCGCCGACCAGCGTCGCCACGAAGGTGTCGGCGTCGACCCGCGCGATCGTGACGTCGCCCGCACCCGCCACCGAGACGCTGGCACGCGCGCCGCGCAGTGCGTCGACGGTGACCGTCGCGGGGGCGAAGAGCGCGAGCGTGTCGAGCCGCGGCGTCGCGACCAGGATCTCGGCGGGCATCCCGGCGGCGAGCGGTCCCTTGCGCAATGCGCGGATCGTCAGCGTCGCGCCATCGGTACGCAGGTCGAGCGCATCGAGCACCGCGCGATCGGCGCCGGTCGCGCGCACGCCATTCCCGCCGCCGGTGACGATCCGCACCTTGACCGGCGCCTCGACGCGCACCCGCTCGACGCTGCCGACCGGCCAACGACGCTCGGCCGCCTGCGCGGGCGCGGACAGCAGCGCGGCGGCGAGAACAACGGGCGCGATCAGCCGCCGCACCGCACCTCGCCCGACCCCGCCTTGCGGACGGTGCAGCGCGCGTCGGGGCCGAGATCGACGTCGCCCGAGCCGACCGACGAGACCGTCGCCGGTCCGCGCACCGTGGCACGGACATCGCCCGATCCGGCAACGCGGACCTCGGCGCGCGTCGCCACCAGCGACCCCGCGCTCAGATCGCCCGAGCCCGCGATGCTCACGCGCAGCGTCTGCGCGGCGCCCGCCGCGGCGATGTCGCCGGACCCGGCGATCGACAGCGACAGGTCGCCCGCCTCGACCTGCGCCAGCCGCAGGTCGCCGGACCCCGCAAGCGCCGCCTCGAAGCGCTGGGTTCGCACGCGATCGACCGACAGGTCGCCCGATCCGTTAAGGGCGACGGCGGTCAGCACCGGCAGCGTGACATGGATGCGCGCCTCGCCGCGCGCGGTGGTCCAGTCGCGCGACACGATCAGGCGGTCGCCCTTCTTCGAAATCCGCAATTTGTCGAGGATCGCCGGATCGCCCTCGGCGCGGACCGAGAAGTCGCCGCCGACGCGCACGTCCACATCGTCGCTGCCCGCCAGCTGCACCGCGGTGAAGTCGCGCAGGTCGTAGCTGCGCGTGCTGCCGGTGCCCTGCGCCGGCGCGGCATCCGCGTCGTCCCCCGCACCGCACGCCATCAGCGGAACCAACGCCAGCAAGGCCGCCCAACGCATCGCGCATCTCCCTCGATTGTGTATTGCATCATTAATACACGGCGGCGGGGCGCACAAACGAAAAGAGGCGACCGTCGCCGGCCGCCCCTTCCGCACGCAACAGGGGTGGTGACCGCGTCAGGCGGGCACCTTCTCCTTGTTGTAGATGGCCGCGGCCTTGCGGAGGATCTCGAGGATCTTTTCCTGCGCGGCGGGCTCGTCGATCTGCTCCATCGCGGCGAGCTCGCGCGCGAGGCGGCTGCAGGCGCCCTCGAAGATCTGCCGCTCGGAATAGCTCTGCTCGGGCTGGTCGTCGGCGCGGAACAGGTCGCGGACCACCTCGGCGATCGACGCCAGGTCGCCCGAGTTGATCTTCGCCTCATATTCCTGCGCACGGCGCGACCACATGGTGCGCTTCACCTTGGGCTTGCCCTTGAGCGTCTCCATCGCCTCGCGCATCGTCTTGTCCGAGGACAGCTTGCGCATGCCGACCGACTCGGCCTTGTTGGTGGGGACGCGGAGCGTCATGCGCTCCTTTTCGAACCGCAGGACGTACAGCTCCAGCTGCATTCCGGCGATTTCCTGTTTCTGCAACTCGATGACGCGCCCGACGCCATGCTTGGGATAAACGACATAGTCGCCGACATCGAAATGCAGAGCCTTGGCAGCCATGGGTGGCCTTTCCAATGTTGTGGCCCCAATGGACCCGACCCGTGGCGCAAGCGCCGCGATTGAAGGTCGGGCTGGGGCGATAAAGTTGGACGTCTCCGGCGGACGCTAAGGAAGCGCCCGTGCCGGACGTTTATAATCGATCCGCAATAAAATTTCCAGCCTGTTTAGGGCAGCGGCGCTGACAAGCTGGAACTTTTTTACAAGGCGGGCGTGTCATGACGGTGCAGCCAGCCGCGCAGCACGCCGGTCGTCTCCGCCGGACGATCGGACAGCGTGCCGTGCGCGGCACCGGGGATCACCGCCACTTCCGCTCCGCCAGGCACGCGCGCGGCGAAGCCCAGCGCGGTGACGGGGCGCGCCTCGTCATACTGCCCGACCATGAACAGCGTGCGTGCGCCGTCCAGCGTCGCCAGCAGCGGCGTGCCGTCGTAATCGCGCAAGGTACCGGTCGCGACGAACTCGCTCTTGCCCCACATCGTCTCGTAGAGCCGTTGGTTCGAGCCGCGATTGCCCGGCGCACGCGCGGCGTCGCGCATCGCGGGCGGCGCGTCCTCGCGGCGATTGTAGTGGCGGTAGAAGACGGCGGTCGCCGCGTCGCACGCGGCGGGTGCGGGTGGCGGCAGGCGCTCGCACGCCAGCAGCGTGTCGCGGGTCGCGGGCGGCAGCTCGGCGCGGAGCGCGTCGGCGTCGGCGATCCATGCGCGCGTCGCGATCAACGGTCCGCCCAGCACCGTGCTGACCAGCGCGCGCGGACGGCGGGCGGCATATTCGAGCGCGATCGTCCCGCCCCAGCTGATCCCGCAGACGTGCCATCGCGGGACGTTCAGCCCCAGGCGGATCGCCTCCAGTTCGTCGACGAAGCGCGGCACGCGCCAGTTGGCGGGGTCCTGCGGCCAGTCCGAGCGGCCGCTGTCGAGTTGGTCGTAGAGGATCACCGCGCGCTCGTCGGCAAGCGCCAGTGCGTCGAGCATGCTCGTGTGCGTGCCGCCGGGGCCGCCGTGGATCAGTACCAGCGGCGCGCGCGGGCCGTTCAGGTCGCCGTTGACGCGGACATAGACCCGCCCGCCGGGGACCGGGAGCATCGCCTCGCGATCGGGGCGCGGATACTGCGCCTCGCGGGCGAGCGCGGGCAGCGGCGCCAGCGCCGCGGCGCCGCCGGCCAGCAGCGCGCGCCGCGACATCCGCATCGGCGTCAGTCGCCCTTGCCGGGTTCGGGCGAGAAGAACTTGTCGTACTTGCCCTCGACACCCTTCATCTCGTCCGCGTCGGGCGGAGTCTGGTCGAGCTTGCGGGTGACGTTGGGCCATTGGGCGGAGAAGGTGTTGTTCAGCTCCAGCCATTGCTCCAGCCCGCTTTCGGTATCGGGCAGGATCGCCTCGGCCGGGCATTCGGGCTCGCACACGCCGCAGTCGATGCACTCCGACGGGTTGATGACGAGCATGTTCTCGCCCTCATAGAAGCAGTCGACCGGACATACTTCCACGCAGTCCATGTACTTGCAGCGGATGCAGGCGTCGGTGACGACATAGGTCATGGTCGGCTATTCCCTAATTCTCGGGCGCCGCTTTCGCGCCGCTTGGCGCACTCGTCAACGCTTGCGGGTCAGAAACCGGCGCAGCGAGTGCCAGTTCCTGATAACAGCCCTGCGCCTCCGGTGCGGGGCCGCGCCGCCGCGGCAGCGCCTCGATGCGCAGCACGCGCACGCGCCCGCCGTGGAAGAAGGTGAGGATATTGCCGACGCGCACCGGCGCATGCGCGCGGTCGATCGCGCGGCCGTCCAGCCGGAGATGCCCGTCGCACGCCAGCGCCTGCGCGACGTCGCGGGTCTTGGCGAGCCGGGCGAACCACAGGAAGCGGTCGAGCCGCATCGTCTCCGCGTCGCTCATCGTCCGACCAGCCCGGCGAGCGCGGCGAAGGCGTTGGCAGGATCGGGAGCGGCGACCTTGGCGCGCGCGCGGCCGCGCCAGACGTAACGCGGCGGCGCGTCGTCGGTGGCGGCAACCGGGCGGAAGCCGAGTTCGGCCATCAGCCGCGCGATCGTGCCGGGCTCCAGCCCGATCGACACCGCCAGCGCCGGATCGGGTGCGAACGGCGTACGCCCGCCGGGTCCGCGCGCGTCATGCGCGGCGCGCGCGATCCGCTCCACCAGGTCGATCCGCACCGCCTGTCCGCCCAGCGGGCGGAAGCCCATGATCGGCACCGCGCCGGACGCGCCGCGCGGGAGCGCGGTGGCGCCCGCGGGGGGCGCCGGCGGCGGGGTCGTGCCCGCGGCGGCGAGCAACGCACGGCGCCACGCCTGCGCCGCCGGCTTCAGCAGGCGCGGGTCGAACAGGTCGAGCGCGCCGATCGTCACCCGCTGCCGCCGCAGCCAATGACGGTTCCCGCTCGACAGCGCCTCGATCGCGTCGCGCAACGGCAGGCGTTCGGCAAAGCCCGCGCCGGCCTCCATCGCCGCGGCGATGCTGCGCAGCGCGGGGCCCGCGTCGGGGGCGCGCGCGGCGTCGGCCAGCGCCGTGACCGCGGGCAGCGTCGCCGCGATCGTGGCGGCGGTCCAGCGGCGCAGCCGCTCGGTCACCCGCGTCCGCAGCGCAGGGTCGAGACAGTCGAGCGCGTCGTCGAGCACCACTTGCGGGCGCGCGAGCGACGTGCCGCGCGCCAGCCGCGCGACCGCCAGCCCGTCGACCGCGATCGCGCCGCCCTCGACCAGCGCCAACTGCGCGTCGGTGCTGGCGATCAGCGCCTCGGCGCGGCGGCGGCGCTCCCCCGCCAGCCGCTTCTCGGCGGTGGCGAGCAGCAGCCGCTTGTCGTGCGCGCGCGCATCGGGAGCGACGACGAAGCGGAAGCCGTCGAGCCGCCCGATCGTGTGGGTGTCGATCGTCACTTCGCCCTGCGCGTCGATCTCGACCGGCAACGCGCCGACCCCGCCGCCGATCTTGCGCGCCAGCGCGGTGGTGCGCTTGTCGACGAAGCGCTGCGTCAGCCCGGCGTGGAGCGCGTCGGACAGCCGCTCCTCGATCGCCAGCGTGCGTTCGGCCCAGTGCTGCGGATCGGCGAGCCAGTCGGGGCGCTGCGCGATATAGGCCCAGCTGCGGATGGCGGCGATCCGCCCGGCGATCGTCTCGACGTCGCCCTCGGTACGGTCGAGCCGAGCGACCTCGTCGGCGAACCACTGGTGCGGAATATGGCCGTGCGCGAGATAGCCGAAGACGCGCCCGACGAAGCGCGCGTGCGGGTCGAGCCCGAGCTTGGCGAAATCGGGGATGCCGCACGCTGCCCACAGCCGTGCGACGTTGCCGCCGCGCGCACGGTCGCGGACGCCCGGCTCCTCGGCAAGCCGCTTCAGGATCTTGAGGTCGAGCGCCTCGGGAGCGGCGCGCAGCGCGAGATCGTCGGGGCGCTCGGCCAGACTGGCGACCAGCGCCTCGATGCTCGACAGGTCGGGGGTGCCGTTGCGCCAGTAGAGCCAGTCGAGCCGGGGGAAGCGATGGCCCTCGATCGCCGCGACTTCCTCGGGCTCGAACGCATCCGGCCCTTCCTCGGTCAGCGCGCCGAACGTTCCGTCGCGCTGGTGACGCCCGGCGCGGCCGGCGATCTGCGCCATCTCCGCGACGCGCAGGCGGCGCCGCTGCTGTCCGTCGAACTTGTGGAGCCCGGCGAAGGCGACATGACCGACGTCGAGGTTCAGCCCCATGCCGATCGCGTCGGTGGCGACCAGATAGTCGACCTCGCCGGCCTGGAACATCGCCACCTGCGCGTTGCGGGTGCGCGGGGAAAGCGCCCCCATCACCACCGCCGCCCCGCCGCGCAGGCGCCGCAGCATCTCGGCGGTGGCATAGACCTCCTCCGCCGAGAAGGCGACGATGGCCGAGCGGCGCGGGAGCCGCGACAGCTTCTTGGCGCCCGCATAGCTGAGCGTCGAGAAACGCGGCCGCTCGACGATCTCGATGCCGGGCACCAGCGCGCGCAGCACCGGGCGCAGCGCTTCCGAGCCGAGGATCATCGTCTCCTCGCGGCCGCGCGCGCGCAGGATGCGGTCGGTGAAGACGTGCCCGCGCTCGCGGTCGCTGCCCAGTTGCGCCTCGTCCAGCGCGACGAACGCGACCTCGCGCTGGAGCGGCATGCTCTCGGCGGTGCACAGGAACCAGCGCGCGTCCTTCGGCACGATCCGTTCCTCGCCGGTGATCAGCGCGACGCGGTCCGCGCCCTTGATCGCGACGACGCGGTCGTAGACCTCGCGCGCCAGCAGTCGCAGCGGAAAGCCGATCATGCCGCTGGAATGCGCGCACATCCGCTCGATTGCGAGATGCGTCTTGCCGGTGTTGGTCGGACCCAGCACGGCGGTCACGCGGGGTCGGTCGAAAGCCACCATGACCCGCCCTACATCGGATGCGCGGCGCGCGGTTGCAATCGTCGCATGTCAGCAGTCGCCACTTCGCCGCTGGCGACGAACGTCTCACCGCAGCGCGACGCTCCGGCGGCGGCGGTTAATTTGACTTTAGCGAATCGCGTCCACAACGCTGGGCGAACCACAGGCCGCCGGACCGGCGGGCTTTTTCGGTAGCGGGGCTGAAGGCCGACGTGTTCTTGCGCGAGCAACAGGGGCTGGAATGGGCGGGCGCCGGCGGCGCGGGCGCCGGCGGCGCGGGCGCTGCCGCGACGCGCTTCCCCGCGGCACCGGCGCAGCATCCGTTGCGCGAGCGGCTGCGCGAGCGGGTGCGCGTCGGCGCGACGCAGACCGACTGGGTACCCGATCTGGGCCGCGACATCGGCAGCCGGACGTGGTGGCGCGGCCTGGCCACCTGCACCGCCTTGTGCGCGGGCGCGTGGTGGCTGTCGCCCGGATGGCGGCCGATCGTCGGGGCGGGCGCGCCGGCCATGACGGAGGCGGCGTTCGAGGAAGCGCGGACGCAGTCGTTCGCGCCGCTGGCGCTCGGCGCCACCACCGGGCGGCGGATGGCGGCCGGCGCGCTGGTGCGCCCGCTCGCCGAAACGCCCGAGCGGCCGCAGATCGAGCTGACCGCCGCGATCGCGGACGGCGACACGCTGCCCGGTGCCTTGCAGCGCGCCGGGGTCGGCGGGCGCGAGGCGGCGCGCGTCGCGGCGCTGGTCGGCGGTGCGGCGCCGCGTCCGGGCACGGTGCTGTCGCTGACGCTCGGTCGGCGGCCGACGAAGTACCAGCCGCGGCCGCTCGAAAAGCTCGATTTCCGCGCCGCGTTCGACCTGAACATGACGGTGCTGCGCGCCGGCGACGGCCTGACCGTCGTGCATCGCCCGATCGCGATCGACCGCACCCCGCTCCACGTCCGCGGGATCGTCGGGGCGAGCCTCTACCGCTCGGCACGCGCGGCGGGGGTGCCGGCGCGGGTGGTCGAGAGCTACCTCAAGGCGCTCGGCGCGCATATGCCGATCGAGCGTATCGCCGCCAGCGACACGTTCGACATCGTCGCCGACCAGCAGCGCGCCGCGACCGGCGAGGTCGAGGTCGGCGCGCTGCAATATGCCGGGCTCGACCAGGGCCGCCGCAAGGTCACGCTGGTGCGCTGGGGCGACCGCGCCGATGATGACGGGGGCGAGGGCGGGACGCTGACCGATCCCGGCGGGCAGGTGGAGCGGCAGGGCACGATGGGGATGCCGGTCGCCGGACGCGTCACCTCCACCTTCGGGATGCGGATGCACCCGCTGCTCGGCTTCATGCGGATGCACAAGGGCACCGACATCGGCGCGCCTTATGGCAGCCCGATCTACGCCGCGATGGACGGGGTGGTGCAATTCGCGGGGCGCTCGGGCGGGTACGGCAATTTCGTCAAGCTGGCGCATGCCGGCGGGCTGGCGAGCGGCTACGGCCATATGAGCCGCTTCGCGGTCGGCACCGGCGCGCGCGTGCGGCGCGGGCAGGTGATCGGCTATGTCGGGTCCACCGGCATCTCGACCGGCCCGCACCTGCATTGGGAAGTGTGGCAGAACGGCCGCCCGGTGAACCCGCGCGCGATCTCGATGAGCAGCCTGCAGACGCTGCCCGCCGCGACGATCCGCGCGATGAAGGCGAAGATCGCGCGGCTGGTCGCGACGCCGCTGCGCTGATCTTGCGGCCCGAGGGGCTGCGACCCACATCGCCGGCTCCATGCCGCTTCATCTCACCAAGGTCGCGTTCGGGGCGGCGAGCGTCGACCTGCTCGCCGAGCGCCTGCGGGCGCGCGCCGTCGCCGGGCCGGTGTTCCTGACCACGCGCTACCTGCCCAAGCGCCACGCGGAGGTCGCGGGGCAGGGATCGCTCTACTGGATCATCAAGCACCAGCTGGTCGCACGCTCGCCGATCCTGGCGTTCGGCGACGCGGAGGGCGGACGGGTCGCGATCCATATCGACCCCGACTTGCGGCTGGTGCTGGCGCAACCGCGCCGCGCGCATCAGGGCTGGCGGTACCTGGAGGCAGGCGATGCGCCGGTCGACCTTGGGGGTGACGCTGCCGACGGGCTGGCCGCGATGCCCCCTGCGCTGGTTGGGAAGCTGAGCGAACTGGCGCTGATCTGAGCGATCTACTCCGTTCGCTGTGAGCTCGTCGAAGGGCGCCCCCTTGGGCACGTGCTTCGACAGGCTCGGCACGAACGGACGAGGAGCGGAAGTTCAGTCGTGCCTGCGCCCGAAGTCCGCCGCCGCATCATCCTGCCCCTGATCGACGATCGACCGCCGGATCGCGCGCGTTTTCGCGAAGCGGTCGTGGAGCGCGTCGCCGTCGCCCCAGCGGATCGCACGCTGCAACTGGCTCAGGTCCTCGCTGAACCGCTGGAGCATCTCCAGCACCGCTTCCTTGTTCGACAGGAACACGTCGCGCCACATCACCGGGTCCGACGCGGCGATGCGGGTGAAGTCGCGGAATCCGCCCGCGGAAAACTTGATGACCTCCGACTGGGTCACCTGTTGCAGGTCGTCCGCGGTGCCGACGATCGTATAGGCGATCAGGTGCGGCAAATGGCTGGTGACCGCCAGCACCAGGTCGTGGTGATCGGGCGCCATCCGCTCGACATCCGCGCCCAGCCGCCGCCAGAATTCCTCGACCCGGACCGTCGCCGCCTCGTCGCTGTCCGCCAGCGGGGTGACGATGCACCAGCGGCGGCGGAACAGCGTCGCAAACCCCGCCTCCGGCCCGCTCTGCTCGGTGCCCGCGACCGGGTGCGCGGGAACGACGCGTGCGGCGGGCAGCACGGCCGAGAGCGCCTGCGCGACCGAGCCCTTGCAACTGCCCACGTCGCTGACGATCGCGTCGGTGGGCAGGTCCGCGGCGATCTCTGCGGCGACCGCGCCCATCGCGCCGACCGGCACGCACAGAATGACCAGGTCGGCATCGGTCACCGCCGCCCCGGCATGGTCGGCGACGTCGTCGAGCAGGTCGATGCGCCGCGCGGTCTCGCGCACGGTCGCGTCTGCGTCATGCCCGGTCAGCCGGACGGTCGGCATATATTGCCGCACCGCGCGCGCGATCGAGGAACCGATCAGCCCGAGGCCGATGATCGAAACGCGCGAGAACGGAAGCATCAGCCGCGCTCGATGCCCCCGTCCGGTCCGATATCGGGGGCGGTGGCATGTGCCGGCGCCGCACCCCGCTCGACCAGCGCGCGCAGCGCCGCGGCGACGCCGCGCGTCTCCTCCTCGGTGCCGATCGTGATCCGCAGCCCCTGCGCGAGCCCCTGACCGGGAAGCCAGCGGACGATATAGCCCGCGTCCATCAGCCCCTTGTACGCGGTCTCGGCGGTCAGCTCGCCCTCGAACACCACCAGCACGAAGTTCGCTTCGCTGGGGATCGCGCGCAGCCCGGCATTGCCCATCTTGCCGATCTCGCCGGCGAACCATGCGCGCCACTCGGCATTGTGCGCGCGGGTGTGCTCGACGAACGCGCGATCCTCGATCGCGGCGACGGCGGCACGCTGTCCGCCGATCGTGATGTTGAACGGCAGGCGGATGCGGTGCAGCGCCTGGACGATGTCGGCATGCGCATAGCCCCAGCCGATCCGCTCGGCGGCGAGCCCGTGGATCTTGGAAAAGGTGCGCGTCACCAGCACGTTGCGTGCGGTCTTCGCCAGCGCCAGCCCGCCGTCGTCGTCCGCGTCGGCGAGATATTCGGCATAGGCCTGGTCGAGCACCAGCAGCACGTGCGCCGGCAGCGCGGCATGGAGCCGCGCGATCTCGGCGGCGGGCGCGAAGGTGCCGGTCGGGTTGTTGGGGTTGGCGACATAGACCAGGCGGGTTCGCTCGGTGACGCAGGCGAGGATCGCGTCGACGTCGGTGGCGTAATCACGGTCGGGCGCGATCACCGGGGTCGCGCCGACGCGCCGCGCCGCGATCTCGTAGACCGCAAAGCCGTAGCGGACGAAGATTACCTCGTCGCCCGGCCCGGCGAAGGCACCCGCCGCAAGGTGGAGGATCTCGTCCGATCCGTTGCCGTAGATGATGCGGGCGGCGTCGAGCCCGAACCGCGCCGCGATCGCCTCGCGCACGATCGCCCCGCTGGCGTCGGGGTAGCGTTCCAGCGTGTCAGCGGCCGAGGCAAAGGCCGCACGTGCGGCAGGCGAGGTGCCGAGCGGATTTTCGTTCGAGGACAATTTGGCGACCGTCCGACCGTCGTCGGTGGTCGAGCGCCCCGGGATGTAGGGGGCGATGTCCATGATCCAGGGCTTGGGTACGGGCGCGTTCGTCATGGCCGACGCGGGTAGCGTGCGGGCGGGCGCGGGGGAAGGGGGCGGTGATGCAGATCGCCCCCTTCGTCGCGTCAGAGCGGCGCGTCGGGCTTGTAGCCGACATCGGCGATCACGCTGCCGTCCGGGTTCCTGCCTTCACGGTAGAGCGCGTTGACCTTTTGGCGTTGCGCCCAGGTGAGCGTGTCCCAATCCTCACGGTCGTTGCCGGGGTGGCGCTCGCCGCTACGCTCCTTCCGGCGGGAAGCGCCCCCGCCCGCGGGTTGCGAGCGGGCGCGTTCCTCCTGATGCACCTTCAACGCATCGTCGAGCTCGCCGGCCTCCACTGCCTGCTCCAGCTTGTCGAGGAACGCGGCGAACATGGCCTCGGGCAGGTGGTTCGTCACCGATCCGTTGAGCGGCAGCGGGCCGCCCGGCAGCTTCACGGTGAAGGCGACGATACCGTTCTGGACCTGCCACCACCGCCCCCCGGCCTTGACGCTGCCCGGGGTGCGTTCCGCATATTGTTCGCGCGTGCGCTGGATGCCCTCGAGCAGCGGACGGCGCGCCTTGGCGGGATCGTCGGGCTTGACCGCAAACGCCTCGGCAAGACCTTCGTTGTCGATGAAGCCGGCGAGTGAATCCAATAGTCCCATATGGCCTCCGTGCCCTCGCCCGGGAGCTAGGCAGCAGTCCTTACCGATTGGTCAACGCGCCGGGTGAACTGCGCAACGTGGATCTGAAAGCCGGCCGGGCAGGACGCAGCGATCGCGGTGCCGTCGCCGATCGCCATCTCGACACTCCACCCGCGCGCCGGGTAAAGGCCGGGGCTCGATGCTCACCACGCCTTCCTCGCTCGATCAGCGGTTCGGCCTGTCGCGGCGCGTCGTGCTGCCCGGGCCGCTGCGGCTCGACGGCGGTGCGTTGCTCGCGCCGGTCGAGATCGCGTACGAAACCTACGGCACGCTGGCGCCCGACGGCAGCAATGCGATGCTGGTCTGCCACGCGTTGACCGGCGACCAGCATCTCGCCAGCGCGCACCCGCGCACCGGCAAGCCGGGCTGGTGGCAACGCATGGTGGGACCGGGCAAGCCGATCGACACCGACCGCTTCTTCGTGATCTGCACCAACGTGCTCGGATCGTGCATGGGATCGTCGGGACCGGCGAGCATCGATCCCGCGACCGGGCGGCCGTATGCGATGGCGTTCCCGGTCATCACGATCCGCGACATGGTGCGGGCGCAGGCGCTGCTGCTCGATCATCTCGGCGTCGAGCGGCTGGCGGCGGTGGTCGGCGGGTCGATGGGCGGGATGCAGGCGCTCAGCTGGGCGGCGACCTTTCCGGAGCGGGTCGCCAAATGCGTCGTCATCGCCTCGACCGCGCGCCATTCGGCGCAGAACATCGCCTTCCACGAGGTCGGGCGGCAGGCGGTGATGGCCGATCCGAACTGGCGCGGCGGCGATTATTACGACGGCGATCCGCCCGCCGCCGGGCTGGCGGTGGCGCGGATGGCGGCGCACATCACCTATCTGTCGGAGGCCGGGCTGACCGAGAAGTTCGGGCGGCGGCTGCAGGCGCGCGAGCAGAAGTCGTTCGGCTTCGACGCCGATTTCCAGGTCGAAAGCTACCTTCGGCACCAGGGGCTGGCGTTCACCGACCGCTTCGACGCCAACAGCTACCTCTACATCACCCGCGCGCTCGATTATTTCGATCTGGCCGAGGAGCATGGCGGGCTGCTCGCCAACGCCTTCCGCGGCACCGCGACGCGGTTCTGCCTGGTCAGCTTCGACACCGACTGGCTCTATCCCACCGCCGAATCGCGCAGCATCGTCCATGCCCTGATGGCGGCGGGGGCACCGGCGAGCTTCGTCGAATTGTCGAGCCCGTTCGGGCACGACGCGTTCCTGCTCGATTCGCCCGAGCTCGACCGCGTCATGCACGGCTTCCTGAGCGCCGGCGCATGAGCCTGCGTCCCGATCTGGCGATCATCGCCGCGCATGTGACGCGCGGCGCACGCGCGCTCGACGTCGGCTGCGGCGACGGCGAGCTGATGGCGGCGCTGCGCGACGACGCCCAGGTCGACGTGCGCGGGCTGGAGATCGATCCCGGCAACGTCGCCGCGGCGGTGGGGCGCGGGCTGTCGGTGATCCAGGGCGACGCCGACGTCGACCTGGCCGGCTATCCCGACCAGAGCTTCGACTATGCGATCCTGAGCCAGACGTTGCAGACCGCGCGCGCACCCGACCGGGTGCTGGACGAATTGCTGCGGATCGGCCGCTACGCCTTCGTCAGCTTCCCGAATTTCGCGCACTGGCGGGTGCGCCTGTCGCTGCTATGGGGCGGGCGGATGCCGGTGACGCGGCTGCTGCCCGAACGCTGGTACGACACGCCCAACATCCATCACCTGACGATCGACGACTTCCGCGCGCATCTGGCCGAGCGCGGCGTGATCGTCGAGGGGGCGTGGTTCCTCTCCGGGGACAAGCGCACCGGCGGTGCCGCCGCGAATATGTTCGCCGAGCATGCGGTGTTCCTGCTGCGCCGGGAACAAAGCAATCTTGACGCGGGTTAAGGTGCGCGCTGCCGGGACCGACCTATGACGAAGACTGCGCTGATTGTCGAAGACGATATTTTTGTCGCGCTGGATCTCGAGCGGATCCTGGAGGATGCCGGCTATCAGGTCGCCGCGATCGCGGCGGACGCGCCTTCCGCGCTACGGGCAGCGCCGGGATGCCGCTTCGCCTTCGTCGACGTCAATCTGCGCGACGGACCGACCGGGCCCGACATCGCGCACCAGATCGCGCGTGATTACGGCGTGAAGGTGGTGTTCGTCACCGCCAATCCGGGGCAGATCACCAACCGTGACGCCGCGCTCGGCTACGTACGCAAGCCGTTCAACGAGGAAGCGATCCTCGCCGCCGCGCACACCGCGGCCGAGGCCGGGGCCACGTCCGACAATGCCGACTTCATCCGGTGGTTGCCGGCCGGCTGAACGCCACCTGCGGCACCCGGATATCGACTTCCAGCCCGTCCTCCGGCCAGCGCCGGGTCACCGCGCCGCCCAGCTGCCGCGCCGCGCTCATCTCGATCAGCTGCGACCCGAACCCCTGCTGTTCAGGATACCCCGGGATCGCCGGACCGCCACGCTCGCACCAGCGCAGCAGCACGTCGTCGCCGTCATGCGCGATGGTCAGCGCCACGTGCCCGCCCGGAGCCGACAGCGCGCCATACTTGCTCGCGTTGGTCGCCAGTTCGTGGAAGATCAGCGCCAGCGGCGTGGCGGCGCGGTCGTCGACCGTGACGTCCGCGCCCTCGATCGCGAACCGCTCGCCGGCGCGCGCCTGATAGGGGGCGAACAGTTCCTCCAGCAATCCGTGCAGGCTGTCCTGGCGCAGCGCCGGACGCGAGCGGTCGCTGTGCGGCCGCACGAAATCGTGCGCACGGCCCAACGCGGTGATGCGCTGGCGCAATTCGGTCATCAACTCGGCAAGCGCGGGGTGCGTACGCCCGGTGAGATGGATCAGCCCGGCGACGACCGAGAAGATGTTCTTGATGCGGTGGCTCAGCTCCTGGCTGACGATCTCGCGCTCCTCCATCGCCAGCTTGTGCTCGTGGATGTCGGTGCAGGTCCCGAACCAGCGCGTGATCGCCCCATCGCGGGCGCGGATCGGCAGCGCGCGGCCCAGCACCCAGCGATAGGTGCCGTCGCGGTGGCGCAGCCGGTACTCGATCTCATACGGCTCGCCCGTGGCCAGCGAGCGGCGCCACGCCGCCCAGGCGCGATCCTGATCGGCGGCGTGAAACATCCCGTTCCATGCCTCGCCGTCGGTCGAACCCTCGGGCATGCCGGTGAAGTCGTACCAGCGTGCGTTGTAATAATCGTGATAGCCATCGGGCAGCGTCGACCACACCATCTGCGGCATGGTGTCGGCCAGAACGCGAAACCGCGTCTCGCTGTCGGCGGCATCGGCCTTGGCCGCGCGCGTCACCGCATGATCGCGCGAGCCGTGCACGCGCGCCATCACCGCCGCGGCCAGCACGCGCAATCCTTCGAGCTGCACCGCGGTCAAACCGTCCGGGCGCGAGGCGGTGTCGAGCACGCAGAGCGCGCCCAGCGGCACGCCTTCGTCGGTGACCAGCGGCGCCCCGGCATAGAAGCGCACGCCCGGATCGACCAGCAGCGGATTGTCGCGAAACCGCTCGTCCTGGGTCGCGTCGGGCACGACCATCACGTCGTCGCGCCACATCGCATGGGCGCAGAACGACATCGCGCGCGACGTGCCGCACAGGTCGGTGCCGGTCGCCGACAGGAACGATTGCTCGTCCTCCTCGACCAGCGACACCAACGCCATCGGCGCGTCGCACAACGTGGCCGCGAAGTCGGTGATCTGCTTCAGCGCGGCGGCGCGGCGCAGCGCCACGAGGTTATAGGCATCGATCGTGGCGCGCCGCTGCGACTCGTCGATCAGGCCGGGGTCGGCCGGCACGGAACCGTCGAGCGTGGCGGAGGGCGCGTTCATCGCCGTGGATCCTAGAACGGCACGTCGTCGTCGAGATCGTCCGCGAAGCCGCCGCCATAGCTGCCGCCGCCGCCCGAGCGCGCACCGCCGCCCGAGCTGCCGCCCGATCCGCCGCCGCGGGATCCGCCACCGCCGCGCGATCCGCCGCCGCCGTAACCGCCGCCGCTGCCGCCACCGAAGTCGTCGCCGCCGCCGAAGTCGTCGCGACCCCCGCCGCCGCCATTACCGCCACCCGGGCCGTCAAGCATCGTCAGCACCGAGTTGAAGCCCTGCAGCACCACCTCGGTGGAATAGCGGTCCTGCCCCTGCTGGTCCTGCCACTTCCGCGTCTGGAGCTGGCCCTCGATATAGACCTTGCTGCCCTTGCGCAGGAAGCGCTCGGCGACGTTCGCCAGCCCTTCGTTGAAGATCGCGACCGAATGCCACTCGGTCTTTTCCTTGCGCTCGCCGCTGTTGCGGTCCTTCCACGATTCGGACGTTGCGATGCGCAGGTTCACCACCTTGCCGCCGTTCTGGAACGACCGCGACTCGGGATCGCGCCCGAGATTGCCGACGAGAATGACCTTGTTGACGCTGCCTGCCATGAAGCCCTCTTAGAGGCCGGCGAACGTCGCCAGCCAAAACGTGATTCCGGCCATGACATAGGCGGTCACGAACAGATAAGCCAACATGAACGCCGGCCACTTCCACCCGTTCGTCTCGCGCCGGGTGACCGCAATCGTGCTGATGCACTGCGGCGCGAAGACGAACCACATCAGGAAGGCCAGCGCGGTCGGCAGCGACCAGCGCCCGCGCAGATGGTCGACCAGGCTCCTGGCTCCCGCTGCATCCTCCGTGTCGTCAATGGCATAAGCGGTACCGATCGCCGCGACCGCGACCTCGCGCGCCGCCATCGCCGGGATCAGCGCCAGCGCGATGTCGTGGTTGAAGCCGATCGGCCGCACGACGACCTCCAGCCCGCTCGCGATCCGTCCGGCGATCGAATATTCGGTCTGGCTCTGGCCGGCGGGCGCCTGCGGGAAGCTGAGCAGCGCCCAGAGCACCACCGTCGTCAGCGCGATGGTGGTGCCGGCACGCTTCAGGAAGATCGCCGCGCGGCTCCATAGTCCGATCGCGATGTCGTGCAAGCGCGGCAGCTGGTACTTGGGCATCTCCATCATGAAGCCCGACGACTCGCCCTTGGTGACGGTGCGGCGCAGCAGCAGCGCGGCGACGAACGCGCCGACGATTCCCATCAGATACAGGCCGAGCAGCACCAGTCCCTGCAATCCGACGAACGGCGCCACCTGCCGCGCCGGGATGAACGCGCCGATGATGATCGTATAGACCGGCAACCGCGCCGAACAGGTCATCAGCGGCGCGATCAGGATCGTGGTCAGCCGGTCCTTTTCGTCGTCGATCGTGCGCGTCGCCATGATGCCGGGGACGGCGCACGCGAAGCTGGAGAGGAGCGGGATGAACGCGCGCCCCGACAGGCCGACGCCGGCCATCAACCGGTCCATCAGGAACGCGGCGCGGACCATATAGCCCGATGCTTCCAGCACGAGGATGAAGAGGAAGAGGATCAGGATCTGCGGCAGGAAGACGACCACCGCGCCGACGCCGGCGATGACGCCGTCGGTCAGCAGCGAGCGCAGGAAGCCGGGCGCCATCATCCCGTCGATCGCGGCATCCAGCGCGGCGAACCCGTTCTCGATCCAGCCGATCGGCGCTTCGGACCAGCTGAACACCGCCTGGAACATCACGAACAGCAGCGCGACGAGCAGGATCGGCCCGAACACCGGGTGGAGCGCGACGCCGTCGAGCGCATGGTGCCAGCGGCGCGTCGGCGTCTCGCTGATCGTCGCCGCCTTCGACAATTGTCGCGCGCGGCGTTGCAGCGTGCGGATGTCGTCGATCGATTCGGCCGCGGCCGGCGCGGCGGCGGGCCTGCCGACCAGCCCGGTCAGCGTCGCGCGCAGCACGTCGATCCCGCGCCGGCGCACCGCGACCGTGGGGACGACCGGCACGCCGAGCTCGCGCGCCAGCACTTCGGGGTCGAGCACCAGCCCGTCGCGCTCGGCTAGGTCGACCATGTTGAGCGCGACAACGACCGGCAGCCCGAGTGCGATCAGCTGCATCGCGAAGCGCAGGTGGTTGTCGAGATTGGCGGCGTCGAGCACCACCACCAGCGCGTCGGGACGCCGCTCGCCCGCCTGCGCGCCGAGCAGCACGTCGCGCGTCACGCGCTCGTCGGGGGAGGAGGGCTCCAGGCTGTAGGCACCGGGCAGGTCGACCAGCTCGACCGGGCGGCCGTCGTCGAGCGCGAGGCGTCCCGAATGCCGCTCGACGGTGACGCCGGGGTAATTGCCGACCTTCTGCCGCGCACCGGTCAGCGCGTTGAACAGCGCGCTCTTGCCGGCATTGGGGTTGCCGACCATCGCGACCAGCGGGGGCATCTCCATCAGCGGAGCGGCGACCGCCGCCTCACTCGGCGGGCAGCGGGTCGACCGACACGCGAATCGCGCCTGCCACCGCGCGGCGCAGCGCCACCGTCATCCGCCCGATCCGGCACGCGACCGGTCCGCCGCCCAGCCGCGCACGGTGCAGCACCTGCACCGGCACGCCCTGGTCGAACCCCAGTTCGCGCAGCCGCCGCGCCTCGGGCGTGGCGAGCCGCGTCCAGTCGATATCGTCAACGACGGCGGCCTGGTGCCGCGGGAGCGTTTCGAGGCTGATGGGCGTGGTCACCCCGCCTCTATAATGGCAGTGAGATTGATTATCAATTCGCGATCACACCACCGGGTAGCGCAACCGCCCGACGAACCGGCTCAGGCTCGGCCGCCGGTTGGCGCGACGCGCGAACTGCGCCTTGGTCTTCTCGAAGCGCATGATGTCGTCGATGCGCCGCCCAAGGAACGCGCGCGTGTCCGCCTGCTCCTCGCTGTCGTCGTCGAGGAAGACGGTGGTCGTCGCGGTGTAGACCGCCAGCAGCATCGCCCGCTTGGTATAGTGATTGTAGTCGGTCGCGGTGTCGCCGGCGAGCCGCCACATCGCATCGACGCTGCGCCAGCCGAGCTTCGCCGCGCGCGCGACGTTGGTGGGCAGCGCCAGGATCGCGCGCGCGCGGCGCAGCGCCTCGCGGTCGGGCGCCAGCACCGCCAGCCGCGCCTCGACCAGCGCGGTGATCCGCTGGCGGATCTTCATCGCCGCCAGTGCCTCGGGCGGCAGCGCGCGCGCCATCGCGGCATCGACATGCGCGAACCAGGCGTCGATCATCGCCACCGGCCCGTCGGCGAAGGCGACGCGTGCGACGTCCGGATCGACGCCCTCCTGCTCGGCGGCGAGGTCGCGCGCGGTGTCGCTCCACCCGTCGAAGGCGGCGTTGGCGGCGATCGCCGGGGCGAGGCGCGCGCGCACTTCGTCGAGCGTCAGGTCGTCCGGGGTCACGTCGCCCGGTGTAAGGTCAGGGGTCATCGCATCTCCTCCGGCACCGGGTTGGCGGGTGGCGGCTTCGTAGCATCGCGGCGCGGATCGCGCACCAGCACCAATGCCGCAGCGATCATCGCGATCCCCACGAAGTCGGGCGCGCCCAGCGCCTCGCCGAACCCGACCCACCCCACCGCCGCCGCGACCGCCGGCTGAATAAGCAGCGCCAGCCCGATCACCAGTGGCGACAGCCGGCCCAGCGCATAGATCATGCACCCCTGCCCGATCAGCTGGCATACCACCGCCAGCGCGATCAGCGGGGTCCAGTGCCCCGGCACGACCCGCTCCCCCAGCAGCAGCGCATAGCCGAGGAGCGGCAGCAGCGAGGCCAGCGACGACAGCGCGAGCGCCGGCCACGGCGCCAGCGCGCGGCGCACGTCGCTCATCAGGATGAAGTAGAGCGCATAAAGCACGCCTGCGACCACGCACAGCAGGTCGCCCGCCAGGTGCCGCGGGTCGAGCTGGTACGACCGCCCCATCAGCAACCCCGCCCCCGCCGCCGCCAGCAGCAGCGCGACACCCTGCATCCGCGTCGGCCACGCCCGCGCGACGAGGAACCCCCACAGCGGAAAGAGGAAGGTGGCCGAATTCCCGAGCAAGGTGGCGTTGGCCATCGTCGTGTGCAGGATGCCGAGGTGCCACGTTCCCAGATCGGCGGCGAAGGCGACCCCGGCGAGCGCGACGAACAGCCACATCCGCCGCGACGGCGCGTCGCCGGCGGCGGGGCGGCGCGTCGCGATCGCGATCGCGGCGAGCACCGGTACCGCCAGCGCCATCCGCCAGAACGCGGCGGCGACCGGCCCGGTATCGGCGACGCGCACGAACAGCGGCCCGAACGCCAGCGCGGCATTCGCGACGACGACCGCGACCAGCGCGGGAGCGGTGCTGTTGCCGGAGACGGGGCGGGTCATGTCGGTCTCTCTTTCGTCATTCCCGCAGCCTCCTCGTCGTTCCCGCGGAGGCGGGAATCCAGACGCGCAGGTTGTCGTGCAGCCACAAACGTCAAAGGTTCTGGATCCCCGCCTGCGCGGGGATGACGATGGAGGCGGGGCGAACGGCCTGCCGAGATGGCGGCGCTACGCCGCCTCCGCCAGCAGCGTCTTCGCTTCCGCCCCTGTCCAGTCCATGTCGCCGGTCACGCGCCAGATCTCCTTGCCGTCCGCGCCGTACAGGATCGTCGTCGGCAGGTTCGCGCCGTATCCGGTGCTCAGCCCCAGCTTGGGATCGAGGTACGGGCGCAGATGCGTGAACGTACGCGCCGCCAGGAACGCGGTCGCCTTCGCCGGCTCCATGTCCTGGCTGATCGCCAGCACCGGCACCTTGTCGCCCAGCGTCGCGGCGGCCGCCTCCAGCGTCGGCATCTCCTTCACGCACGGCGCGCACCAGGTCGCCCACAGGTTGACCAGCACCGGCTTGCCCTTGAATGCCGCCAGCGTCGTCGCCGCGCCGCCCGCGGCGGGGGTGAAGGAAACGTCGGGCGCGGTCTCGCCCTTGTGGCTGCGGTCGATCTTGTCGGCTTTCGGCGCGTTCGTCGCCGGCACTTCGTCGCTGCTCGCCGCAACCTCGGCCTGCGCCCCCGCTTGCCCGTTGGCTTGCTCGTTGCCGGGCGAGGCCCTATCGCACGCGGCGATCACCAGCGCGGTACCGAGGAGACAGACGATCGCGACGCGGGATGCCATGAGCGGTTCCAACCAGATGTGGGGCGGGCGCTTCGCCGAAGGCCCGGCTGCGGTGATGCGCGAGATAAACGCGTCGATCCCCTTCGACAAGCGCATGTGGAAACAGGATATCGCCGGCAGCCGCGCGCACGTGACGATGCTGGGCGAACAGGGCATCGTCTCCGCCGACGACGCCGCCGCGATCCGCGCCGGTCTGGATCAGGTCGCCGAGGATTATGCCGACGCCGGCGTCCCCGACGATCTGGCGATGGAAGACATCCATATGCTGACCGAGGCACGGCTGTCGGCCGCGATCGGCCCCGCCGCCGGTCGCCTCCACACCGCGCGCAGCCGCAACGACCAGGTCGCGACCGACTTCCGCCTGTGGGTGCGCGACGCCACCGACCAGGTGCTGGCGGCGCTGGATGCGCTCGACGCCGCCTTGCTGACGCGCGCCGAGGAACATGCCGACAGCGTGATGCCCGGCTTCACCCACCTGCAATCCGCGCAGCCCGTGACGCTCGGCCATCACCTGATGGCCTATCACGAGATGGTGTCCCGCGACGTCAGCCGCTTCCGCGACAATCGCGCGCGCGGCAACCTGTGCCCGCTGGGCGCGGCGGCACTGGCGGGCACCGGCTTTCCGGTCGATCGCCACGCGACGGCCGCGGCGCTCGGGTTCGACGGGCCGACCCGCAACAGCCTCGATTCGGTCAGCGACCGCGACTTCGCGCTCGATTACCTGATGGCCGCCGCGCAATGCTCGCTCCACCTCAGCCGCCTGGCCGAGGAGTTCGTGCTGTGGGCGTCGCAGCCGTTCGGTTTCGTCTCCTTGAGCGACCAATGGTCGACCGGCAGCTCGATCATGCCGCAGAAGCGCAACCCCGACGCCGCCGAGCTGGTGCGCGGCCATGCGGGCCGCATCTCGGGCTGTCTCGTCAGCCTGATGGTGACGATGAAGGGCCTGCCGCTCGCCTATTCGAAGGACATGCAGGACGACAAGCCGCCGGTCTTCGAATGTCACGACCTGCTCGCGATCTCGATCGCGGCGATGACCGGCATGATCGAAAGCGCGACCTTCCGTACCGACCGGATGCGTGCGCTCGCTGAAAGCGGCTTCGCGACCGCGACCGATCTCGCCGACTGGCTGGTGCGCGAGGCCGACGTGCCGTTCCGCGAGGCGCACCACATCACCGGCCGCGCGGTCGCGCGGGCGGAGGCGCTGGGCTGCACGCTCGACAAGGTGCCGCTCGCCGATCTGCAGGCGATCGACGCGCGGATCACGCAAGCGGTCTACGGCGTGCTGTCGGTCGATGCCTCGGTCGCCAGCCGCCGGAGCTTCGGCGGCACCGCGCCGGATAACGTCCGCGCCGCGATTCGGGCCGCACGCGCATGAAGGCGCTGCTGATCCCCATGCTGGCGGTCGCCGCGCTCCCGCTGGCGGGGTGCGGCTCGACGCAGGCGCTCAAGCCCGCCGCCGGACAGTCCCTGCCGGTGACGCCGTACGGCGCGCCGCAGCAGCCGGTCGTCGCCGACCTGCTCACCCCCTCGGTCCAGGCGCGTCCGCAGCGCACGGGCGAAGTGTTGAGAAGCTCGCAGAAACGTGAGCCCGATCCCTTCGACCTTCCCCCACGCTGATTTCCGGACGACCGACCATGGACCATTTTCACTACCGCGACGGTGCCCTCTGGTGCGAGGGGGTGCCGCTGACCCGCATCGCCGATGAGGTCGGCACCCCCGTCTACGTCTATTCGGCGGCCGCCTTCCGTGCCCAGGCGCGCGCCTTTCGCGACGCGTTGTCGGGCGTGCCCGACGTGCACCTCGCCTATGCGATCAAGGCCAACCCCAATGTCGCGGTGCTGCGCGTCGTCGCCGCCGAGGGCTATGGCGCCGACGTCGTCTCGGGCGGCGAGATGGCGCGCGCGCTCGCGGCGGGCATCCCGGCCGACGGGATCGTCTTCTCGGGCGTCGGCAAGACGCGTGCGGAGCTGCTGCGCGGGCTGGAGGCCGGGATCGGCCAGTTCAACCTCGAGCTGGAGGAAGAGGGCGTCGTCCTCGCGCAACTCGCGCACGAACGCGGGCTGACCGCGCGCGCGGTGCTGCGCGTCAACCCCGACGTCGATGCCGGCACCCACGCCAAGATCTCGACCGGGCGCAAGGAGAACAAGTTCGGCGTTCCCATCGATCAGGCGCCGGCGATGTACGCGCGCCTGTCCGCGCTCCCCGGCCTGTCGATGCAGGGCGTCGCGATCCATATCGGCAGCCAGCTGTTCGACCTCGCTCCGCTGGAGGCGGCGTACCGGCGCGTGAAGGCGCTGGTCGACGAACTGCGCGCCGCCGGCCACCAGGTGGCGCGCGTCGATCTCGGCGGCGGGTTGGGCGTCCGCTACAAGGCCGGCGACGATCCGCGCACCCCGGCGGAATATGGCGCGATGGTCGAACGCGTCACGAAGGGCTGGGGCGTCCAGTTGATGTTCGAGCCCGGCCGCGTGATCTCGGGCAATGCCGGCGTGCTGCTGACGCGCGTGATCTGGGTGAAGCCGGGGGTCGTCCACCCGTATGTGATCGTCGACGCCGCGATGAACGACCTCGCGCGCCCGGCGCTGTACGACGCGTGGCATGATGTCGATGCGGTGATCCCGAGCGGCAAGCGGATGACCGCGAACGTCGCCGGGCCGGTGTGCGAGACCGGCGACACCTTCGCGATGGCGCGCGAGATGGACGCGGTGCAGGGCGGCGACCTCGCCGTGCTGCGCACCGCCGGTGCGTACGGCGCGACGATGGCCTCGACCTACAACAGCCGTGCGCTGGTGCCCGAGGTGCTGGTCGACGGCGACCGATATGCGGTGGTCGCCGATCGCATCGCCGCCGAGACGATCCTCGCCGCGGAGCGCGTGCCCGAGTGGCTGTAGGTCGGCCCGTCACTTCCACCCCCTCCCGCCACCCCGGCGAAGGCCGGGGCCCGGTCGGCGGGCGGTTCCGCATCTCGTGCGCCGCCCGCCGTCGTCCATCGGCCTTGGCAAGCGTGACAGCGGGGGCATGACGATGACCCTCCACAGCCTCCCGCTCTTCGTCCGCCTGGACGGCCGCCCGGTCATCCTCGTCGGCGACGGCGAGGCCGCGGAGCCCAAGCGCCGGCTGCTCGAACGCGCCGGCGCGCTGGTCGTCGGCGAGGACGACCCGCACGCACGCCTCGCGATCGTCGCCGATGACGATGCGGCGGTCGCGCGGCTGAAGGCACGCGGCGTGCTGGTCAACGCGGTCGACCGTCCCGAATTGTGCGACTTCACGCTGCCGGCGATCGTCGACCGGATGCCGGTGCTGGTCGCGATCGGCACCGGCGGCGTGTCCGCCGGGCTGGCGGCGGCGGTCCGGCAGCGGCTGGAGGCGGTGCTCCCCGCCTCGCTCGGGCGGCTGGCCGAGGCGCTGCACGGCGCGCGGGCGCGGTTGCGCGCGGCGCTGCCCGATGGCGGCGCGCGGCGGCGCGCGATCGGTGCGGCGCTGGCGCCCGGTGCCGCGCTCGACCCGCTCGGCGATTACGACGGCCGCGACGCGGCGGCGGCGGTGCTGGCCGGGCAGGCGCCAGGCGGCGTGGTGCGGCTCGAACTCGCCTCCGGCGATCCGGACGACCTCACGCTCCGACAGGCGCGCTGGCTCGCCGCCGCCGACCGCGTGACGCACCGCGCCGACGTGCCGCTCGCGATCCTCGACCGCGCCCGCGCCGATGCGCAGCGTGAGCGCTGCGACGCACCGCCCGCGGCTGGCGAGGGACTGACCGTGGATATCGGGATGCGGCGATGAGCGGTTTCGGATGGCGCGTGACCGCGGAGGGACAGGCGCAGCGCGTCACGCCCGAGGAGGCGCTGACCGGCGACGCCGCCTTCGTCTGGGTGCACCTGGCCACCAACGCGCAACAGGCGCAGGCGTGGCTGCGCGACCGGGTCGGGCTGGACGCCTTCACCGTCGACCAGCTGACCGCCGCCGAGACCCGCCCGCGCGCCGACAAGATCGGGCAGGGCGCGTTCGTCAACCTGCGCGGGCGCAGCGACGAGCCGCTCGATGCGTCGGACGTGCTCGCCTCGATCCGCATGTGGGCGACCAAGGGCCGCGTCATCACCGTGTCGCGCAAGCGGCTGGTGGTGCTGCCGCGCGTCGAGGAGCAGATGACGCATGGCGAGCTGCGCGATCCCGGCGACCTCATCTCGGCCGTCGCCACCGCGATCACCGAAGACCTCGATCCGGTCGTCGCCGACCTGGGCGACGGGCTGGACGACTGCGAACAGAAATTAAGCCCACATCGCGTGTTCGAACTGCGTCGAAACGTCACGCAGATGCGCACCGAGGCCATCAATTACCGTCGGTTCCTGAGCCCGCAGCGCGCCGCACTGGAACGGCTGGCGACCCTGCCGGGCGACTGGCTCGCCGAGGACGACCGCGCCCACCTCTCCGCCGCCGCCGACCGTGCCGCGCGCATGGCCGAGGAAGTGGAGGCGATCCGCGAGCGCGCCGCGCTGATGCATGAGGCACTGACCGACCTGCGCGCCGAACAGCTCGACCAGCGCAGCCTGGTCATCGCGATGGTCGCGATGGTCTTCCTGCCGCTGACCTTCCTGACCGGGCTGTACGGCATGAACGTCAAAGGGTTGCCCTATGCCGAGGAGCCATGGGCGTTTGACGCGATCGCCGGTGCCTGCGCGCTGATCGCGGCGGGAATCGTCATCTGGTTCGTCCAGCGCCACTGGTTCCGGGGCTGACTGGCCCGACCCCGCTCCGGCATTCCCGCGCGCGCGGGAACGACGGTGATCGGATGACGGCCGTTACGGAGCGGCAGGAGTTACGCCGCGCGCGCCTGCCGCCAGGCGCCGGCGATCTCCTCCAGCTCGGCGGCGACCGCGCGGAACGGCGCGCCGTCGGTCCCGATGCTCGCCTCGATCACCTGCCGCCGGCACCCGCCGTAGAAGCGCGCCAGCGCGCGCGACACGTCGCCGCCCTTCTCGAAATCGAGGTTCGCCTCCAGCGCGAAGAGGATCGCAGTGGCGCGGGTCACGCGCTCGCTGCGGGTGGCGAACTGCTTGTGGTCGGCCGCCCAGGCGGCGACGCGCAACGCCTGCGTCAGCTCCTCGTAGAGCAGCTGGACCAGCGCCGGGCCGTCCGCCGCGGCGGTGCGCCCGGCGAGATCGATCTCGCGGTACGTGCGCGCCGGGTCGCGCAGCAGGGAGGAAGCATAGGCCATGATCTGTCGTCTTCCCCGCTCAGTTCGACTTGTACCAGCCGTCGATCTGCTGCTTCATGAACGACTGCGTCTGCTTGTAGGCGGACACGCGCGAGTTCATGCTGGCATATTGCTGCGTCAGCCGCGTCTGGAAGCGCGTCGCCTGATCGTCGACCTTTGCGCTTTCCTTGGTCAGCTCGTCCTGCGCCTTGCGCAGCTTCAGGTCGGTGGCGCCCAGGCCGTAGAGCGAACTGCCCGACGACAGTTTCAGCGACTGCATCGCGGCGTTGATCCCGGTCGCGCCGAAGCTGTTGGGCGTGAACATCGCCTGGATCGCGTCGGGCGTGTCCTTCATCGCCTTGGTCAGCGCCGCGTCGTCGATCTCCATCGACCCGTCGGTCTTGTTGGTGCGGATTCCGATCCCGGCCAGCGTCGACGGCGTGCCGACCGCTGCGTCGGGGAGCAGCGTCTTGCTGGCGAACCCCTGAAGGTTGCGCAGCAATTGCTTGGCGGCCGGGTCGGCGCGCAGGCTGCCGTCGACCGCGTTGGTCTGCTTGCGGACCTCGGTCAGCAGCTGGTTGAACGTCTCGACGAAATCCTTGACCGCGTTGGTCAGCGCTGCGTCGGGACGCGTGCCGGTCAGCGTCGTCGTGCCGGTGCCCGCCAGCGTCAGTTTCACGCCCGGCACCAGGTCGCTGATCTCGTTGCTCGACCGTTCCACCGTGACGCCGTCGACCGACAGCTTGGCGTTGCCGGACTGGCCGACGACCGCCATCTTCGAGGTTGCGGTCGCGTCCTTGCCGATGCTCAGCGTATCGAGCGTGCCGCCGCTGCCGGTCAGCGAAAACGCCTGCGCGGTGCCGGTCTGCCCCTTCAGCGCCAGGAACGCGCCGCCATCGGCGTCGGTGATGACCGAGGCGGTGACCCCGGTGTTCTTGGCATTGATCGCCGCGGCGATCGCGGCGGGCGTGTCGTTGGGCGGGGCGATCGCGATGTCGAACGACAGGTCGCTGCCGTCGCCCGCCTTGCCGACCGCCAGATCGGTCATCTTGCCGCCCGCGTCATAGGTCGCGGTGCCGATCTTCAGCGTCAGCGTGCCGGTGCCGAACGCGTCCGTTTTCGCCAGCTTGCCGCTGGTCACGGTCTGCACGGTGGCGAGCCGGTCGACCTTCACGGTCGCCGAGGCGCTGGCCGACATCGGCGCGCCCGAGATCGCGGTGGCGCCCGCGACCTGCGCGTTGCTGACGTTGGGCTGCGTGGCGAGCGTGCCGCCGGTCACCAGCGTGTCGACCGCCTTGGCGAAGTCGCTGACGAAGCTCTTGAGCGTCGCGGCGTCGGAGATCTGCGCGGTCAGCTTCTCGGTCTTGGCGGTGATCTGCGCGCGCTTGGCGGCGAACTGCGCGTCGACCAGCTGGCCGACCAGCGTGTCGGTATCGACCCCCGAGCCTGAGCCGAGCGAGGTCAGGATCGCGTTCGCGGTCGACTTGTTGACCGACGCCGCACCCTTGGTGGCGGTGGCCGACGTCGTCGTCGACGACTTGGTGGTCGTCGTCGCGGTGCTGCTGGTGCTGCTGGTGATCGTCGCCATGATGCTCTCCTAAACGGCCGGCTCGTGCGATTCTTTACTGCTGACGGACGCCATTTTCGTCGAAGCGTGCGGTATCCGGCACCTCGATCGCCGGCTGCGTCCCCCCGGCCTGCGCATTGAGGCCGAAGACGAAGGCGAGCACGGTGGCGATCGCGAGATAGAGGTCGTCGCGCACCTCCTGCCCCTCGCGGCTGGTGTAATAGACCGCACGCGCGAGCGCCGGATATTCGAGCACCGGCAGCGCGCGGTCCTTCGCCGCCTGCCGGATCGCGAGCGCCAGCGCACCGCGCCCCTTGGCCACCACCACCGGCACCTCGTCGCGCCCGCGGTCGTAGCGCAGGGCGACCGCGAAGTGCGTCGGGTTGGTCAGCACGACGTGCGCCTGGTCGAGCGCCTTGTGCATCCCGCCCTGGAGCATCTCCCGCTGCTTCATGCGCAGATGCCCCTTCATCTCGGGGTTGCCCTCGCTCTCCTTGTGCTCGTCCTTCACTTCCTGCTTGGTCATGCGCAGCTTCTTCAGCAGCTGCATGATCTGCGTCGGCACGTCGATCATGCCGATCGCGACCAGACCCATCGCCATGACGAGCAGGACGTGCGTCAGCGTCGATCCCAGCCCGGCAAGCGCGACGGGCAGGTTGGAGGAGGCGAGCCCGAAGCTGAAATGCGCGGTCTGCCACAGCATCCACGCGCCGATCGCGCCGAGCAACGTGACCTTCATCAGCGACTTGCCCAGCTCGATCCAGCCCTGCATCCCGACGATGCGCTTGATGCCCGACCCGGGATTGATCCGCGATGCCTTGGGCGCCAGCAGCTTGCCGTTGAAGCTGAGCGAGCCGAGCCCGGCCTGGCTGGCGACCGCGGCGGCGATCGTGATCGCAAAGAGCGTGCCGAGCGGCGCGGCCAGCTTCCACCCGGCCTGGATCAGCGGGCGCCACGGCTGGAAATCCTCGACGTCGGCGCGCCCGAAGCTGAAGCTGGCCGCCATCACCTCGCGGCACGCGGCGAGCAGTGCGGGACCGAAGAACATCATCCACGTGATGCCCGCCAGCACGACGAACGCGGTCGCGAGATCGCGGCTCTTGAGGACGTCGCCCTTTTCCTTGGCGTCGTCGCGACGCTTCTGGGTCGGGGCTTCTGTCTTGTCGCCTCCCTCCGACATCAGCCGAGCACCAGGCTGCGCGCGGCGGCGAGGCCCTCACGGACGATCACCTGCATGTAATCGCCCATCGCGGGCAGCGCGATCGCCAGGCTGACGACGCCGACCGCCAGGCTGGCGGGCAGCCCAATCGAGAACAGGTTGAGCGACGGCGCCGAGCGCGACACCATCCCCATCACGAGGTTGAGGCACAGCAGCAGAAACCCGACCGGCAGCGCCAGCAGCAGCCCGGCGAGGAAGGCGTAGCCGCCGAACAGGGCGATGTCGCGCAGCTGCCCCGCGGTCATCCACGCCGCACCGGGCGGCAGCGCGGCATAGCTCTTCACCACGATGTCGACGAGGACGAGGTGCCCGTCCAGCGAGAGGAAGAGGAGCGTCAGCAGGATCGAGAGGAACTGGCCGATCGCGGGGCTGGAGCGACCCGAATTGGGGTCGATCATGTTGGCGAAACCGATCCCCATCGACCCGCCGATGATCTCGCCCGCGATCAACGGCGCGGCGAAGGCGATCTGGACGATGAACCCGATCGCGAGGCCGACCAACGCCTCGGCGGCGACCGCGACGAAGGTGGCGAGGGCGAAGATCGTCGCGGGCGGCTGGATATTGGTCGTGCCGAGCACCAGCACGCCGACCGCGCCGGACAGCGTGATCCGCACCGGCAGCGGGACCGAGACGTTGCCGAACACCGGCGCCGCGATGAACGCCGCCCCGACGCGGATCATCACGAAGATCAGCGCCCAGAGCTGCGGCTCGATGCTGAGGCCAAAGCCTAGCATCGCGCAGCGCCCGAGAGCGCGCGTGCCGCGCGCCACAGGGCCAAGCGCGGCCGGCGGGCGCGAGGCGCCCGTCCGACGACGCGGCTTTGCCGCGGCGCCGCTACCTTCTGCACCCGACGCGGCGAAGCCGCGTCGTCGAACCCCGGCGAAGCCGGGGCCGGCCGTGCTGGCGCAGGAAGCGCGGACGTGGCCGCGCTCGCGCTGCGCATCAGCGCACCAGATCCGGGATGCGCGCGAAGATCTCGGTCGTGAAATCGCTGAGCAACCCCAGGATCATCGCACCGAAGACCATGATCGACACCGCCACCACGATCAGCTTGGGCACGAAGCTCAGCGTCTGCTCGTTGATCGAGGTGGCGGCCTGCACCATGCCGAGGATCAGCCCCGACAGCAGCGCCGGGATCAGGATCGGCGCGGCGGCCAGCGCCAGCACCCACATGGTCTGGTTGGCGACGGTCAGGAAGTAATCGGCGTCGACGAGCGGTTGCATGAGCGGTCACTTCTGTTGCCGTCATTCCCGCGAAGGCGGGAATCCAGACGCGCAGGTTTTCGTGTGTATCGGGACGTCGGAGGTTCTGGATCCCCCGCCTCCGCGGGAATGACGGTGGTGGGAAGCGGTTACGTCGCGAACGAATTGGCCAGACTGCCCATCGTCAGCGCCCAACCGTCGACCAGCACGAACAGCAGCAGCTTGAACGGCAGCGAGATGATCGTCGGGCTCAGCATCGCCATGCCCAGCGCCATCAGCACCGTCGCCACCACCAGGTCGATGACGATGAACGGCAGGAACAGCAGGAAGCCGATCTGGAACGCGGTCTTCAGTTCGGAGGTGACGAACGCCGGCAGCAGCACCGAATACGGGATGTCCTTGGGCGTCGCATACGGACCCGACTTCGCCATTTCCGCGAACATCGTCACGTCCTTCACGCGCGTCTGCTTGGCCATGAAGGCGTGGAGCGGCGCGGCGGCGGTCTGGATCAGCGCGGTGCCCCCGATACGCCCTTCGGAATAGGGCTGGATCGCGGTCGTGTTGATCTGGTTGATCGCGGGCGCCATGATGAAGAAGCTGAGGAACAGCGACAGCCCGATCAGCACCTGGTTGGGCGGCGTCTGTTGCAGCCCCATCGCCTGGCGCAGGATCGACAGCACGATGATGATGCGCGTGAAGCTGGTCATCATCAGCACGATGCCCGGCAGCACCGTGAGCAGCCCCATGATGATGAGGACCTGCAAGGACAGCGACAGCGAGCCGTTGTTGCCCTGCGCCCCGGCATCGCCGCGCGACAGCTGGCCGAGCGCACGGTCGACCGCGTCGCCGACGCCCGGCGCGGGTGCGGCGGGTGCGCCCTGCACCGCGGGCTGCTGGGCTGCGGGGAAGTTCTGCGCCAGCGCCGGCATCGAGACGCACAACGCGACCAGGATCGCGAGCAGCGCGAGGATCAGGTGCGACCTCTTGCCCGCGGCGCGCGCGCGGGGCCGGATCGGCGCGGCGGCGCGTACCAGCGCGGCGCTCACGAGGCAGGCTCCACCGGCACGCGCACGTCGGACTTGTCGACCAGCGTGACCCCGGCACGATTGACCGAGACGAGCAGGCGCCGCCCCTCGAAGTCGACCACCGCCAGCTTGACGCCCGGCGAGATCATCATCGTCTCGCGCACCGCGATCCCGCGCGCCGCCGGCTTGCCCGGCATCCGCGATTCAAGACGGCGCCACAGGTACAGGCACCCGATCATCAGCCCGCAGACCAGCGGGAGCATGACGACCAGCTTCAGGATATAGGTCCACATCATCGCGCCTGGTTCCCGTCCGTCAGCCGCGCTTCTCGGGCGAGACCAGCTCGGTCATCTTCACGCCGTAGCGCTCGCCGACGGTCACGATCTCGCCGCGCCCGATCAGCGTGCCGTTGACCAGCACGTCGAGCAGCTCGCCCGCCTGCCGGTCCAGTTCGATCACGCTCGATTCGCCCAGCGCCAGCAGTTCGCGTAGCGACAGGGTGGTCGAGCCGATCTCGACGGTGAGCTTCACGTCCACGCCTTGCAGCAGCCGCAGGTTGGCGGCCACCGCGGCGTCGATCGCAAAGCCGCCGGTCATGTCGTTCATTGCAGGGGTCCTTCGAACTTGGAGATGCGGATGGCCGCGCGGCCGTTGGAGGTGCCGACGGTGCCCAGGCCCAGTGCGACGCCGCCGATCACGATCGGCACGTCGGCACCGAAGCTGATCGGGATGACGTCGCCTTCCTTCAGGTCCATCAGCTTCGACAGCGTGATCGTCGGCTCGGCCAGGACCGAGCGCACCGGGAAGCGCACGCCCATCGCCGCACGCGTCAGCTGCGTGCGCCATTCGGCATCGACCTCGTTCGGCTTCGCCACGACCTTGCCCGTCAAGGCGACCGTGTGCGGCTTCAGCGTCGCGACCGGGTAGAGGATGTCGACGAACGCCGGCTTGGCGGCGCCGCGCGCGATCGCGAAGCGGGTGGCGATCACCACCTCGTCGGCCTCGACGCCGGGGATCATGCTCCCGCCCAGCTCGAACGGCTCGGCGGCGAAGCGTGCGCGTGCCAGCGGCTCCCATGCGGTCTCCAGCGCGCGGGCCAGCGCCTTGGCGATCCGCGCGACGATCACGTCGCACGCGGGGGTGAACTCCAGCGCGAGCACGGGCGAACAGTCGCCGGTGCCGCCGAAGAACAGGTCGATCACCTCGACCACGAACTGGCTGTCGAGCACGCACAGCGCCGGGCGCCCGTCCATCGACAGCGGGACCCAGGCGGTCAGCTTGTCGCCGCGCGCCGCGCGGTAATCGGCCAGCCGCAGCACCTCGAGCGGCTCGGCCCAGGCGCGCGTCTCGGCACGCCAATAGCCCTCGAACACCTGCCGCACGCCGCGCGCGGCGCGCGCCGACAGGTGCTGGAGCGTGTGGAGGTCGCCGAACGGATGCAGCTTGGCCGATGCGCCTGCCCCCCCGCCCAATGCGGCGGCGGCGCCGATCGGCGTACCGGCATCGAATCCGGAGTCGGGGAAGGCGGGTGCGTTAACCATCTACGTTCACTGAACCACGAAATTGGTAAAGTAGACGTTACTGATGCCTCCGAAGCCCTCCTTTTCGCGCAGAACCTGGTTGATTGTCGCGACGAGCCGTTTCTGGAGCTGCACCTTGCCGGCGCTGGTGAACACCTGATCCTCGGGCGTGTCGCCCAGCGTCAGCAGGATCGCCGAGCGAATCGCGATGTCGTTGGTCTTCAGGTTCGTGATGACCTTGTCGTCGTACGGCGTCGACACGGCCAGCCCGATCTGGATGAAATGCACCGAATCCTGGAGGTTGGAGGTGAACTCCTTCTCCATCGCGAAATAGTTCGAGGCATAGGGCTCGCCGCCGTGGCCCTCGGGGGTCGGCGCACCGTGCGCTTCGCCGCCGCCTTCGCCTTCGCCCTCGCCCTCGGCCTTCGCCTCGCCGCCGCCATGGCCGCCTTCGCCACCCTCGCCCTCGGCACCCTCGCCGGCGTGCTTCTGTTCGCTCTTGGGGACCAGCTTGGGCTTGTCCGGATCCTCGTGCGCCGCGGCCTTTTCGGCCCCGCCGCCGCCCGATCCGGCGGCATACAGGCCGGCGCCGACGCCGCCGCCCAGCAGGACGACGGCGCCCACGACGCCGATCACGATCATCTTCATCTTGCCCTTCTTCTTGGGCGCCGCCTCGGCGGCCGGAGCATCACTCATCTTGTCGGTTCCTCAATCAAGCGATTCGCTGGTCGGTGTCGTCGGCGTCCGCCGCCTCGGCGCGGCGCGCCGACACGGGAGCTGCGGGAAGCGGTGCGGCGCGCTGCTGCTGGGGCGGCTGGCGGTCGCCGTGCGGCGTGCCGGTGCCGGTGCCGGGCTGGCCGTGCTGGAGCTTCAGCCCGCGCGCTTCGGCCATTTCGATCAGTCGCGGCTGCGCATCGGCGAGCATCGCGCGGGTCTGCGGCTGCTCGGCGGTCAGCTGCACCTGCACGGTGTCGCCCTCGCGGCGAAGCGCGACGTCGATCGCGCCCAGCGCGTCGGGAACGACGCGGATGCGCATGTCGTTGGCGTCGGCCATGTCGCGCAGCTTTTCGATGTGCTGGATCATCGCGGACGGCCAGTGCGGCTGGCGCATGTCGAGCGTCTGCTGCTGCGCCTGCCCGGTCGCGGTGACCGCGGCAGCGGTGACGGCGGCGGTCGCCTGCGGTGCGCCGAGCGGCGCGGCGGCGTCGGCGGGACGCGCGCGGTCGTCGGCGGTGACCGCACGGTGGATCGCCTCGGCGAAGGTGCGCGCGGCGCTGGCGATGACCGGGCCGGCCACCGGGGCGGGCGGTTCGGCGACGACCGGAGCGGGCGCTGCGACCGGGCGGGGGGCGTCACGCGACGCCCCGGTGTCCGCTGGCACCGCGACCGGGGCAGCCAGCGGCGCATCGACGCGCGCGGGGGCCGCACTGGCGATCACCGGCGCGGCTTCGGGGAGCGCGGGTGCCGCGACCGCGCCCGAAATAGGAGCGCGGGTGTCCGATGCGGGCGCGGCGGCGACCGCCGGCGACGCCGCGGTTGCGATCGGGGTCGCGGTTGCGGGGCGCATCGTGATCGACGCTGTTCCCGCGCCGGCCGGGGTTGCGGCGGGCTGCCGGTCGGCCATGCGGGTCGACCGCGGGAGCGGCGCGGCGGGAGCGGCCTGCGTGCCGGCGAGCGGTGCCGCGGCCACCGAAGCGGCTGGCGCGGCGTCGGCGCTCGCCGTGGCGGCGGGGAGGGGCGCGGTCGTGGTGGCGGGGGCCGCGGCGGCAGGAGCCGCGGCGGGCGGTGCGGCGGCAACGGGCGCCGCCCCGGGCGGATGCGGCGCCGCGAGGTCGGCGGTTGCGGAAGGCGCGACGAGCGCAGCGGCCGCGTCGGTCGACAGCGTCAGCGGACGGTCCGACGCCGGTACCGGATCGCGGGGACGGGTGCTCGGCACGGTCCGCGGATCGCTCGGAACCGCCGGTGCGTCGGGTGTCGGCACCGCCATCGCCGCGGGGGCGGCGCCAAGGGGTTGTCCGGCCGGCGGGAGCGCCGGTCCGGTGGCGCGCGCGGTGCGACGATCGGCCGAGTCGGGGAACGGTGTCGCGGCTTGCGGCGATGCGGTGTCGCGCGGCGCTTCGGCGGCGCGGGCTGCGACCGGGCTCGGATCGGCGGGCGACGCATCCGCCGGTGCGGGGACGGCCTGGGTCGTCGGCAGCGGGGCGGGTTGCGGCGGCGAGACCGCCGCCGGCGCGGCGGCAGGGCGTGCGGGCGTCGCTACCGCGTCGGAACGCTCCGCCGCGTCGGGAGCAACGACGGCGCCCGCGTCCGGAGCGAGCGTACCGGTCGACGGCGCCGGGCCGGACGCAACGGTGCCGACCGCGGGCGATGCCGAGGCGGCAGCGGAGCGGGCGGCCGTGAGCGGCGCGGGGGCATGGAGGGCAGGCGATGGCAACGGCAACGGCAACGGCAACGGCGACGGCGACGGCGACGGCGAGGGGGAGTGGGCCTGCGCCTGGGGATCGGATCGCGGTTGCGGCTCCGGCTGCGTCGTTGCCGTGGCGGAATCCGTCGCGACCGTTGCCGGCGACACCGGCAGGTCGGGTGCCGCCGGCGTGGGCTTGGCGTCGTGCCCGTCGTCGTCCGTCGGGGCGGGGGTTTCGATCTCGGGAGTCGCGTCGCCGAGCGGCAGCTGCACCGGCACGTCCGACTGGACGATGCGCAGGTGCGGCGGGGCGGAGCGGACGGTGCCGGGCTGCGAGGCGTCCTTGGACAGCGGCGCGCCGGACGTGGGGCCCGCCGGCATCGGAGCGACCTGCGCCATTTCGCCGGTGACCCCGCCGACCGGCAACGGCGCCGCGGGTAGAGGAGCGGGGGATGTCGCGGGTGTATCGACGGGTGCCGGCGCGGATGCGTGACCGGCCACAGCGGCGGGCGCGGCCGCGGCAAGGCCTGCCGCGGCGGGCGCGACAGGGGCAGAAGCGACCGGAGCAGAAGCGACCGGAGCAGGGGCAACCGGCGCGGGCGGAACCGTGACGCCGGTCGCGTCGGCGAGCCAGGCGAGCGCCGCCTCGCCGGTCGGTGCCGCGGTATCGGCCAGCGGCAAGCCGGTGCCGGTGGCGGCAAGATCCTGCCGCGCACGCTCGCCGGTCGGGCCGGCGGCGATGCCGTTGCCGCAGCCGGGCATGACCAGCTTCAGGAAGTCGCCCACTGCACCGCCCGCGCCCGGCGCCGCGGGTGCCGCGCCCGGCAGCATCGCGCCCGGCGCCGTCGTCAACAGGAGGCTTGCGATCGTGGTCAAGGTGAGGCCGCTTTCGTGAACGAGGTCAACGAACGTACCTGCAAGCCGCGTGCCGTTTTCGGACGGCGGGTAGAAGCAGGCGCGTGTCGGGTCGCGGAGGTGATCGTAACGCGCTCAATTGGGGTCATTCTCGCGCGGTCGATCGTGTCGGGTCAGAGGTCGTTGCCACGCAGGCCGGGATCGCCTGACGTCGGGCAGGCAGGAGCCGCGACGCGCCGGAGCGACGTCAGGCGTACCGACGAGATCCTAGCGGGAGGCGCTACCGCCCCCGGCCTCACCGCTTGGGGCGCGCGGGCGCATCTTCGAGCGCCTTCATCTCGGCGCGCAGGTCGGCGGCGTGCTGGCGATCGATCAGTTTCTCGACCGCGCTCTGGTCGCGGCGGGCGCCGCGGGTCGCCTCGGCGCTGCGCGCGACCTGCGCCTCGGCCATGCGGACGCGGTTCTGCGCCGCTTCCGCCGAGCGGTGCAGCCGGTCGCGGAAATGCGCGGCGGCGGCGAGATTCACCGCGCCGGCGAAGCTCGCGGGCGCGGGGGCGACGGCGCCCGCCAGTTGCGCGATGCGCTGCGCCAGTTGCGTCTCGCGGGTCAGCTGCGCCTGCGTGCGGGCCTCGTCGGCGCGCGCCAGCCCCAATTGGAGCGTGCGGACCCGGTGCAGGCGTTTGAGCCGCTTGGCATCAGGCATCGCCGAAGACGCCGGTCAGCTCCATCTCGGCATCGGCGAGCGACACCATCTGGTGCGTGTCCTGGCGCACGAATTCCATGATCGCGGGCTGATAGGCGATCGCGGCGTCGATGGCCGGGTCGCTGCCGCTGCGATAGGCGCCCATCAGCACGAGGTCGCGGTTCTCCTCATAGGTCGCCAGGTGCCGGCGAAGGATGCGGGCGGCCTGCTGATGCTCGCGCGGGACGATGTCGTTCATCACGCGGCTGATCGACTTGGAGATGTCGATCGCCGGGTACACCGCACGCTCGGCCATCGCGCGGCTGAGCACGATATGGCCGTCGAGGATCGAGCGCGCTGAATCGACGACCGGATCGTTGCCGTCGTCGCCGTCCGCCAGCACGGTATAGATGCCGGTGATCGACCCGCCGGTGTTCACGTCCGACCCGGCGCGCTCCAGCAGGTTGGGGAGCATCGCGATCGCGGACGGCGGATAGCCGCGCGCCGACGCCGGCTCGCCCAGCGCCAGCCCGATCTCGCGCCCGGCGTGCGCGACGCGGGTGAGCGAATCGATGATGAGCAGCACGCTCTTGCCCTCGGCGCGGAACGCCTCGGCGATGGCGGTGGCGCGCAGCGCGCCGCGGATGCGCAGCACCGGCGAGTGGTTGGCGGGCACCGCGACCACGACCGAGCGCTGGCGCGCCGCACCCGCGACCTTGGTCTCCAGGAAGTCGGCGACCTCGCGGCTGCGCTCGCCGATCAGCCCGATGACGACGACATCGGCCTGCGCGGCGCGCACCATCATGCCGAGCAGCACCGACTTGCCGACGCCGGAGCCGGCCATGATCCCGACGCGCTGGCCCTGGCCGACGGTGAGCAGTCCGTTGATCGCGCGGACGCCCACGTCCATGGGCGCCAGCACGCGCCCGCGGTCGAGCGGCGACTGCATATGGCCGGCGAGCGGCCAGCGCCCCGCGCCGCGGATCGGCCCGAGGCCGTCGATCGGGTTGCCCGCGCCGTCGACGACGCGCCCCAGCATCGCCGCGCCGACCTCCGCCTCGCCCGGGGGGCCGAGCGGGCGGACGGGGGCGTTGGGGAGCAAGGCGGCCGGGCCGCCGAGGTTCATCATCAGCGTGCGGCCGTTGCGGAAGCCGATCACCTCCGCCTCGACCTGCTGCGATCCGTCCGCGCCGATCCGGCACACGGTGCCGACCGGCAGCGACAGCCCGACCGCTTCCATCAGCAGGCCGTCGTAGGAGGACAGCCGGCCCGACACGCGCGCCTTCGGCCGCGCGCCCGCCATCGCCAGCGTGCCGAGATAATCCGCCGCGAATTGCGTCAGCACGCGGGCACCGCCGCACGCTCGATCGCGGTCGCCAGCTGGTCGAGCCACATCGCCGGGCCATCCTCGACGATCGTCGAGGCGGCTTCCATCACGAAGCTGCCGCGCGCGACCGCCTCGTCGCCGACCGGGAAGACGGTGCCGGGGACGCGGCCTTCGAGCAGCGGCAAATCCTCGGGGTTCACGCGCAGCATCGCCGATTCGCTGGCATCGGCGAGCAGCTCGGTCGCGGCCTCGACGCGCGCGGCGAGCAGGGGAGCGGAGACGCCGATCTCGCCGACCAGCTGCGTGACCAGCATCGTGACGGTGCGGCGCAGCGCCTCGGCGAGCGCGACGCGGTCGATCGCGCCGCCGACCTTCATCGCGGCGGCGACGGATTCGAGCAGTTCGCGCTCGCGCGACACCACCGCATCGGCGGCGAGCGCGGCGTCGGCCAGCCCCTCGTGATAGCCTGCGATCCGTGCCGCCTCGATCTGCTCGACGCACGCCGGGATCGGCGCATCGGCGTCGAGCATGTCCCAGCCCTCGGTCGGGTTCGCCTCCGCGTCGGCGGGGGAGAAATGGCGCGGCTGGTCGCCGGTCGGGTCGGCCGCGGCGTGGACCGGCGGCTCCGGCTCGGGCGCGGGGGGCCGCGCGCCGAACGCCTGTTCGATGCGCGCGATCAGGTCCGCCGGGGTGAAGCCGGGCGCGATGTCGGAGCGTTGGCGCGTGCGCGAGAGCGCCGCCGCGTCGGCGCGCGACGGCATGCCGATGACGAATTCCGCGTCAGACATAATCGTCGTCGCCTGCCCCCAGGTTGATCGTGCCGTCCTTGGCCAAATTGCGCGCGATCTGGATGATCGCCTTCTGCGCCTCGAGCACCTCGCTCAGCTTCATCGGTCCGCGCGCCTCCATGTCGTCGCGGATGCCCGCCGCCGCGCGTGCGGACATGCAGCCGAGCATGCGGTTGCGCGCCGCCTCGTCGACGCCCTTGAGCGCGCGCGCCAGCGTGTCGCCGTCG
Source organism: Sphingomonas sp. BE138 (assembly GCF_031456125.1). Lineage (NCBI taxonomy): Bacteria > Pseudomonadati > Pseudomonadota > Alphaproteobacteria > Sphingomonadales > Sphingomonadaceae > Sphingomonas > Sphingomonas sp. BE138. The sequence goes on along the minus strand of NZ_JAVDUC010000008.1, from coordinate 38,522 downwards.
ATGTTGCGGATGAGCGTGCCCAGCCCCTTGTCGTCCAGTTCCAGCAGGTTGTCGAAGACGAACATCGCCTCCTCGATCTGCCGCGCGATGTCGCGGTCCATCTTGAGCAGCTTGGGCATGACACGCTGTTCGGTCGACTTGCGCGCGCCCTGCAGGATCTTCGCCGCCTCGCGCGCGCCGCCCAGTTGCAGCGCGGTGGAGGACGCGCCGCCGCCGGTCCCGCTGCCGCCGCCGGTGCGCGTGGCGATCAGCGTGCGCAGCGTCTCGACCGCGTCCGGCGTGATCGGCCCCAGCCGCGCGATGCGGTGCAGGATGTCGGGCTGCACGATCTCGGGCAGCAGTTCGAGCACCTGGCTGCCGACCGCGGGATCGAGGTTGGCGATCATGATCGCGCAGATCTGCGGATGCTCCTTGTCGAGCATCGCGGCGATCTCCTTGGCGTCGAGCCAGTCGAGCAGGTCGATCTCGCACACCGCCTCGGCGGGCGTGATCTGCGCCAGCACGCTCTCGGCCTTGTCGCGGCCCAGCGCGCGCGTCATCACCGCCTCGACCTTCGGGCCGGGGTTGAAGGTGATGCCGGTACGCTCGCGCGCCTTGCCGACGAAATCGTCGAGCACCAGCTCGACTTCCTCCTCGCTGACGTCGGCGACTGCGAACATCGCGCTGCCCAGCTTGCGGACCTCCTCCGGATCCAGCTTCTGCAGGATCGCGGCGGCTTCCTCCTCGCCGAACAGCATCATCAGCACCGCGGCGCGCTCGACGCCGGTGAAGGTGCGGGGGGCAGCGGCCTCGCTCACGGCTTGGCGTCCGCGCCCAGCATGTCACGCACGGCGAGTGCGGCGCGCGCCGGGTTGTCGCGGGTGAAGCCGCGCACCGCGTCGATCCGCTCCTCGTAGCTCTGGCTGGTCTCGATCTGGTCGAGGCTGACCGGCGCCTGCACCGCGATCTGCTCGAGCGGCTTGCCGTCCGGCCCGGTCGTGGCCTCGCCGTCGATGGCATCGGCGCCGTCCGCCTTCGTGCCGTCGGGGAGGGCGGCGGCGTCCTTCGCCGGGGTCGCATCCTCGCGCTTCTTCATCAGCGCCTTGGCGATCGGACGCACGCCCAGCAGCAGCACCAGCAGCGCGATGACCACCGCGGTCAGGTTGCGCGCGAGCATCGGGACCAGCGCATTGTCGTACCACTTCGGTCCGGCCGCGGCGTCGGCGGTCGCGTCGGCGAACTTGCGGCTGATGACCGTCACATTGTCGTTGCGCGCCTGGTCGAAGCCGACCGCGCTCTTCACCAGATCGTTGATCTGCTGGATCTCCATCGCGGTGCGCTTGCCCTTGTCGGGATCGCGCAGCAGCACCGCGACCGACAGCCGCTTGATATTGCCGGGCGCGGCGCGCGTGACGGAGACTTCCTTGTTGAGGTCGTAGGCGCGCTGGAACGCGTCGGACTGCTTGGCGGGATCGGGCGCGGGGGCGCCCGCCGCCGGTTGGGGCGTACCCGGATTGCCGGTCGCCGGCTGCGGCGTCGACAGCTGCGAGGCGGGCGGCGGCGTGTTGCTGAGCGCGCCGGGGATGCCCGCGGGCGTCTGCGCATTGCCCAGGTTGCCGGTCCAGTTGCCGGTCTCGGCGCGCAGCCGGCCTTCCTTGTCGTAGCTTTCGCGGGTCGCGCTGGTCTCGTCCAGGTTGACGTCGGCCTGCACCTCGGCGGTGAAATTGCCCGCGCCGACCAGCGGAGTCAGCAGCTGGAGCAGTTGCTGGCGATACTTGTCCTCGACGCGGCGCTGGAACTCGATGCGCTTGTCGTTGGCGCTGTCGGATCCGTCGCCCGACTTGGTGAGCAGGCCGCCCATCTGGTCGACGACGGTGACCGCATCGGGTTTCAGCCCCGGCACCGACGAGGCGACGAGGTTGACGATCGAGCGCACCTGCGCGTCGCTGAGCGAGCGGCCCCCCTGCAACTTGATGACGACGGAGGCGGACGGCGCGGCATTGTCGCGCACGAACACGCTCGCCTCGGGCATCGCGAGATGGACGCGCGCCTCAGCGACCGCGTCGATCTCCTGGATCGAGCGCGCCAGTTCGGTCTCGCGCGCCTGGCGCAACCGCTCGCCCTCGACCGCGCGGCTGACGCCCATCGGCAGTTCGTCGAGGATCGCATAGCCGCCCGGCGCCGCTTTCGGCAGGCCCTGCCCGGCGAGCAGCAGCCGCGCCTTGGAATAATCCTCCTCGTTGACGGTCAGCGTGCCCGCCGAATCGTCGATATGGCTGGGGATGTTGGCGGCCGACAGCGCGGTGGTGACCGCGGCCTTGTCCGCGTCGGGCAGCCCGGCGAACAGCGTCTTCTGCGGCGGGGTCGACAGCGCCGACCAGGCGAGCCCGGCCGCGCCGATCAGCCCGACCATCAGCGCCATCGGCCCGGCGCGGCGCACCGCCGGCTGCGCCATCACGCCCTGGATCTGGCGCAGCGGGTTGGCGAACTTCTCCGGCACCAGGGTGACCGGCACGGGGTTCTGCGGGGTGAGAGCGTTGCTCATATCAGACCGGCATGCTCATGATGTCCTTGTACGCGGACAGGATTTTGTTGCGGACCTGAAGCGTGGCCTCGAAGCCGACCGACGCTTCCTGGCGGGCGAGCATGACCTTGGCGATGTCGATCGTCTCGCCGCGTTCATACTGCTCCGACAGCGCCGAGGCCTTCTGCTGGCCGTCGTTCACCTTGGCGATCGCCGACTGCATCGTGTCGGCGAAGCTGGCGGCGTTGCCCGCGCCGCCGGTGACCGGCGCCGGGGCCGCGGACGCGGCGCCGCTGGTGCGGTTCAGCGCGGCGTTGCGTTCCAGGATCTGCGCGCGCAGCGCCATCACCCGGTCGACGCCGCCGACCCCTCCGATGCCGCTCATGCCGACAGCGCCCGGCCGGTGCCGGCGGCGAGGTCGTCACCCTGCTCGCGCGCCTTGGCGAGGCGATAGCGCAGCGTGCGCTCGGAAATGCCGAGCCGCCTGGCGGTCTCGATCCGGCTGCCGCCGCACGCCGCCAGCGTCTCGCGGATCGCGGCGAACTCGCTGAACTGCACGACCTGCCCGAGCGTCGCGTCGTCGCTGACCGGCGCGCCGCGCGGGGCGGTGGGGCGGTCGAACACGATATGGCTCGCCTCGATCGTGTCGCCGTTCGCGAAGAGGAGCGCACGCTGGATGACGTTCTCCAGCTCGCGGACGTTGCCGGGCCAGTCGTGCGCGACCAGCGCGGCGATCGCCTCGTCGCTCGGCCACGGCACCGTCGGACGGTTGCCGGCGTGGCGCAGGATCATCGTCGCGGCGAGCGCGGGAATGTCCTGCGGCCGGTCCGCCAGCGCGCGGGTCGACAGCGGGAACACCGACAGGCGGTAGTAGAGGTCGGCGCGGAACCGGCCCGCGGCCACTTCGGCCTGCAGGTCGCGGTTGGCGCAGGCGACGACCCGGACGTCGACCGCCTGCGGCATGGTCGCGCCGATCGGCACCACCTCGCGCTCCTGGAGCACGCGCAGCAGCTTGGCCTGGAGGTTGAGCGGCATCTCCGCGATCTCGTCGAGCAGCAAGGTGCCGCCGTTGGCGGCGCGAAAGAAACCCTCGCCGCCCGACGACGCGCCGGTGAACGCGCCCTTCTGGTGCCCGAACAGCATCGCCTCCAGCATCGTCTCGGGCAGCGCGGCGCAGTTGATCGCGACGAACGGGCCGTCGCGGCGCGCCGAGTTCAGGTGAATCGTGCGCGCCAGCACTTCCTTGCCGGTGCCGGTCGGACCGTTGATCAGCACGGTGATGTCGGCCTGCGCGACGCGCTCGGCCAGCGCCAGCAGCGCGAGCGATTCGGGGTCGGCGGCGGTCGGCAGCTCCGGTCCGCCGACCAGCGCACGGGCGAAGGCGTTGCCGACCGTCGCATCCTCGTGGCCGTAGGCGATGCGCGCCGGCTGGCCGTCGCGGAACGGGATGACCTCGCGCCCGGCGTTGCCGACGATCAGCGTGCGGGCCGGGGCGGGCACCGCCTCGCCCTCGGCGACCAGATAGGTGACGTTCGGCTGCGGCCGGGCGGCCGGGGCCTGCACCGCAAAGCCCTGCGCGCGCAGCGAGGACACGAGCGTCAGGTGCGCGCGCTCCACGGTGGCTGTCGGCATGATCGAACGCATGGCGATGAAATCCCTCGAATCAGTGATGCCGTGATGCGACTCGAGTGGTTAACGCGCGGTATAATTGCCGCCTTGCCGGCAGGTATTTTCCGGGCGCGCGGGGGGCACGTGCGTGGCCCGCGCGCGCGTCCCCGCGCCCGTGGGCATGTGCACGTATGGGACGGGGGGCGGGTGGGGCCTGTCGAAAAAGGGCTTGCGAAAAAGCGCTAAAGGTCCGGCGCGGGCAGCCGTTTGATGCGGTGACGGCACGGCCACCTGCTCATTCGGGGGCGGCGGGACGGGCCGGTAGATGGAGACATTCCCATGACCGTGATCAACACCAACACCTCGGCGATGCGCGCCACCAATGCCTCGACGATGGCGAGCAAGGCGCTGTCGACCTCGATGGAGCGCCTGTCGACCGGCAAGCGCATCAACTCGGCCAAGGACGACGCCGCCGGCCTGGCGATCGCCAACCGCATGGCGAGCCAGACGAAGAGCATGGCGATGGCCGTCCGCAACGCCAACGACGGCATCAGCCTGGCGCAGACCGCCGAAGGCGCGATGGGCGAAGTCACCAACATGCTGACCCGCATGAAGGAACTGGCCACCCAGTCGGCCAACGGTACGCTGAAGGACTCGGACCGCACCGCGCTCCAGTCGGAAATGACCCAGCTCACCGCCGAGATCAACAACGTCGCCAAGACGACCTCGTTCAACGGCGTCAACCTGCTCGACGGCAGCGCGGACAATGTCAAGTTGCAGACCGGCATCAACGCTGATCAGACGATCTCGATGGCCCTGACTGACACTCGCGCTTCAACGCTGGGCTTGGCCGCGCAATCGAAGGGGGGCACGGTCAACGACTCCGCTTTCGCCGCCGCAAACGCTGAGCCGATCACGATCAACGGTCAAGGTATTGTCACCACCACCCTCGCAAAGGATGCTAAAGCTATTGCGGATGCAGTAAATGCAACCACCGCCACGTCAAACGTTGTTGCGACTGCCAAGAACAAGATGACCGTCGACGTTGGTACGCTTGAAACCGGCAAGAAATTCGTCATTGGCACCACTGACATCGTCATGACGGCGGCCGAAAAGGATGCAAATTCGCTTGCGGCTAAGATCAACACGACACTTGGTTCAGGCAGCAACATCGTCGCGAGCACCGACAGCAACAACAAGCTGGTGCTGACGAGCAAGGACGGCAGCAACATCTCGATCACCAACACCGACAGCCTGCTGTCGAATGCTAAGGTCGGTGAAAAGCAGAACGAGGCGCTGGACATCACCACCGCTCCGGCGACCGCCGCGATCGCGCGTGGCCAGGTGACGCTTGAAGCCCAAAACGGTGTCGGCATTACGGTGGCCGGCGCGGGTGCCGCGAAAGCCGGCCTGACGGCGGGCAGCACTTCGGCGATCTCGATCGCTTCGCAGACCGGTGCGTCGGCCGCGATGGGAGTCATCGACACGGCGCTCGACAAGATCTCGGCTGCTCGCGGCACGATGGGTGCGGCGCAGAACCGGCTGGAATCGACGGTCAACAACCTGACCACCACCGCGACCAACCTGTCGGACGCCAAGAGCCGTATCGAGGACGCCGACTTCTCGACCGAGACCACCGCGCTCGCCAAGGCGCAGATCCTCGGCCAGGCCTCGACCGCGATGCTGGCGCAGGCCAACCAGTCGCAGCAGGGCGTGATGAAGCTGCTCGGCTAAGTCCGGCAGCCGACCACCGGCCTCTCGCCCCCGATCAGAGCGGGGCCGGTGCCGGACAAGAAGACCCCCGTCAGCCGCAGGCTGGCGGGGGTTTTCGTTTGCGCGCGCGGCGGCGGGATCGTTGTTTCCACACGCCGTCGCCCCTGCGCAGGCAGGGGTTCATCGCTGTGTCGTCCTGACCAAACCTCGGTACAGATCTGTCGGCATTTGTGCGGCGTCGGTGCGCGACGCGGTAGACATGGGCCCGCCTGCGCAGGGGCGACAGCGCTGGTCGCAACCATTGGCAGCCACGAGGCCAGCCTGGCGCAGCCACGCCATCTCCATTCGTGCTGAGCTTGTCGAAGCACGTGTTCCGGGGCGCGCGCCTTGAGGTAAGCCGGCTAGGAGCACGCGCTTCGACAGGCTCGGCACGAACGGATCAAGGGTGTGACCGCGAGCCCAGATATGCCCGCTATTCCTCCCCCGCGACCGTCAGGTCGTCCGGGTTGTCCTCCGGCTCGCCCGCGGGCAGGTCGTCGGGCTCGGCGCCGGCGTCGGGATCGCGCTGGTTTTCGCTCAGCGCGGGGTGGCTGCGGGGCTCGGTCATCGCATCGCTCTCCTCTGCTCGAGCCGCTCCAACGCGCCACCGCGCGCCCCGGGCACGAAAAAAACCGGCCCGGCTGCGAACAGCCGGGCCGGTCGGAAGCCGGACGATGGCGCGCGGTGTCAGCGGTGCGCCATCGCCTTCTTCAACTTCGCATGCGCCGCGCTCTTGATCTGGCAGACGCGCGCCGCGCCGATGTTCAGCACCTGGCCGATCTCCTCCAGGTTCAGCTCCTCGACGTGATACAATTGGATCACCAGCTGCTCGCGCTCGGGCAAGCCGGAGATCGCGGCGATCAGCCGGTCGCGGGTCTGCGCCTCGGAAAGCTGCGCGAAGGCGTCGGGCTCGTTGCTGGCGAACCATGGCTGGTCGTCGGCATAGACCTCGTCGATCGATTCGTACTTCACCGCGTCGGCGGCGGCATATTCGGTGCGCAGCTTCTCCGGCGTCACCTCCAGCCGCTCGGCCAGTTCGCGCTCGGTCGGCGCGCGGCCATAGGCGTGGCTCAGCTGGTTGACCGCGCGCGCATATTCGCGCTTCCGGCGGATCGCACCGCGCGTCATCGCGGCGTGGCGGCGCAGCTCGTCGATCATCGCGCCGCGCAGGCGCGTGACCAGATATTGCTTCAGCGTCACCTGCCCGCGATCCTCGAACGCGGCGACCGCCTCGACCAGCGCGACCAGCCCGACCTGCACCAGGTCCTCGACCTCGATCGCGGTCGAGACGCTGCCGTGGACGTGCCACGCCAGCCGCCGGACGAGCGGGAGGTGCTCGCGCACCAGCGCATTCTCGTCGCGCGCGCGCGGGCGCGGCCGGTAGGTGAGCGGCGCGCCGTCGAGCCCCGCGGAGACGGGCTGCGCGGCGGCGAACGCCTGCGGCATCGGCTCGGCGCTCATGCCGCCAGCGCCTGCTGCTGCGGCTGGCCGCCGATGATCGCGACGACCTCGACGGCCTTGTCCTCTGGGACTTCGAAGAAGCTCATGACGGGCGTATCCGGTAGAACGGTGCGGACGAGTTTGCGGACGGCGACGCGGATCGCGGGCTGGACGACCAGCGCGAACGGCCGGGCTTCCGCGATCAGCGGCTGCGCCGCGGCTTGCAGCGCGTCGACGATGCGACGGCCGAGTTCGGGTTCGATGACGTGGCGGCCGGGATCCTGCCGCGCGGCTTGGCCGAGCAATTGCTCCAGCCCGCCCTCCAGCGTCATCACGCGCAGCGGTTCGCGCACGCCCGCCAGCTTGGCGATGATGAGCGAGCCGAGCTCGGGGCGGATCAGCTCGATGATCTCGCCCGGATCGCCGGTGCGCTGCGCGGCGATCGAGATCGCGGCGGCGATGCGACGGAATTCGCGCAGCTGGATGCCTTCGGCCAACAGCCCCTTCAGGACGGTCGCCAAGGAGGTGAGCGGCAGCGGGGCCAGTGCGGCGACCAGTTGCGGCGCGCGCTCCTTCAGTTCGTCCAGCAGCGACTGCACCTCGTCGGCGCCCAGCAGGTCGCCGGCATTGGCGCCCAGCGCATGGTTCAGGTGCGTGGCGATCACGGTACCCGAATCGACCACCAGATAGCCCTGGCCGGTCGCGACATCGGCGTCGCCCGGCGAGATCCAGGTCGCGTCGAGCCCGAAGGTCGGGTCCTTGGCCTTCTTGCCGATCAGCTCGCCGAAGCCCTGGCCGGTGTCGAGCGCCAGCATCTCGTCGGGCGACACCTGATCCTCGCCGACGCACACGCCGCCCAGCATCACGCGATAGGTGTAGGGCGGCAGGTTGATGTCGTCGCGGACTCGCACCTGCGGGACGACGAAGCCGAGCTCCTTCGACAGCTGGCGGCGCACGCCGGTGATGCGGCCCATCAGCGGCGCGCCGCGACGCTCGTCGACCAGCGGCACCAGGCCATAGCCGATGTCGAGGTTGACCAGCATCGTCTCCGACACTTCGTCCCAGCCGATCTTGGAGGGATCGGGCGCCTCGACCGGGGCGGGCGGCTCGACGAAGGCGGGGCGCTTGGCGATCTGGTGCAGCTTCCACGCCGCGAACCCGGCGGCACCGGCCAGCGGCAGGATGACGAAGTGCGGCATCCCCGGCAGCACGCCCAGCAGCACCAGGATCACCGCGACCGGGGTCCAGGTGCGCGCCGAGCCGAACTGGCTGCCGATCTGGCCGGCCAGGTCCTTTTCGGACTTCACGCGGGTGACGATGGCGGCGGCGGCGATCGACAGCAGCAGCGCCGGCACCTGCGCGACCAGCGCGTCGCCGATCGCGAGCATCGTATAGGTCTGCGCGGCCTTGGCGATCGTCAGCGAATGGCTGACCGGGCCGAGGATGAGGCCGCCGACGATGTTCGCGGCCAGGATCAGCAGGCCGGCGACCGCGTCGCCCTTCACGAACTTCGACGAACCGTCCATCGAGCCGTAGAATTCGGCCTCGGTCGCCACATCGACGCGGCGCTTCTTGGCCTCGTCCGGCGTGATCAGGCCCGCGTTCAGGTCGGCGTCGATCGCCATCTGCTTGCCGGGCAGCGCGTCGAGCGTGAAGCGCGCCGACACTTCGGACACGCGGCCCGCGCCCTTGGTGACGACGATCAGGTTGATGATGACGATGATCGCGAAGACGAACAGGCCGACGACATAGTCGCCGCCGATCACGAACGATCCGAACGCCTCAATGACATGCCCCGCCGCCGCCGATCCGGTGTGGCCGTGGACCAGCACGATGCGCGTCGAGGCGACGTTCAGGCCGAGCCGGAACAGCGTCGCGAACAGCAGCACGGTCGGGAACGACGAGAAGTCGAGCGGCTTTTCGGCGTTCAGCGCGACCATCAGCACCGCCAGGCTGATCGTGATGTTCATGATGAAGAACACGTCGAGCATGAAGGCCGGGATCGGCACGACCATCAGGACGACGAGCAGCAGGATCGCGGCGGGGAGCGCACCCTGGCGCGCGGCGGCGAGGATCTTCATCTTTTAGCGCCCCAGCCCGGCGAGCATCATATAGGCGAGCCGCGCATTATCGGGCGACGGTCGCAGCAGGCTGCCGCCCGTGCCGCGCGCGTTCAAGGCCGACCTGGCCCAGTCGAGCGCGTCGGTCGCGCTCTGCCCGGTGCCGGTGACGACGGTGGCATCCTCGCCCATCGCCAGCGCCTGCGCGGCGAACTGCCATTGGTTGTTCGCCTTGGCGGTGGCGGCGGCGTCCGAATTGTTGCCCAGCTTGTCGGCGAAGCGCTGATAGACCTCGGACAGCGACCGCGCCGAGCCGTCGCGCTCGTAGAAGACGCTGCGGTTCGCGCGGGCGGCGGAGGGGAAGACGGCGGCGGCGCTGCGATCCGGATTGCTCTGCATCGCCGACAGGAAGGTGCGCGCGCCGCCGATGCCCAGGAAGTGCGCCATGTACAGGTCGGTACCGGTCGCCTCGCGCCCCGTGACCGCTTCGATCGCGCCCTTGTTGTCGCTGGCATGCTCGGCGGCCATCAGCGCGGAGATCTCGGGGTTGTTGCGCAAGCCGAGGATCGCCTCGCGGTTGCCGCCGCTCACCACGTAACGCCCGCCCGACTTCTGGATGCTGTCCGCCGCCCAGCCGAGCCCATGCTCGCCGCCGTGCTGCTTGACGACCGCCAGCCAGCTCTGGTCGAGGAACTGGTACAGCCCGGTCGCCGAGGAGGTGCCCGAGCGCGCATTGGCGTTCAGCCCGCTCTCCAGCCGCGCCTGACCCATCAGGTAATCGAAGTCGACGCCGGTGCGCTGCGCCGCGCGCTGGATCGCGGACGTGACGCGCTGGGTAGCAGAGGTGATCGCGGAAACCGTCATGCCCGGCAATGAAGCAAGGCGCGTGCCACTCTGTCCGTTATGCCCGCTTTCACCCGTCATCCCCGCGCAGGCGGGGATCCAGAACCTCTGACCTGTGCGGCTCTCGCGAAGACCTGCGCGTCTGGATTCCCGCCTCCGCGGGAATGACGAAGGGGGATGGGCGGGCGAAACCCCGGAATCACAACGCCCCGGCGGTGGGGCCGGGGCGTGTCGGTGTCAGCGGTGATGCCGGTCAGGCGTAGGCGGCGGCCGGTCCGCGGCCATAGGCGTTGCCGCCCTGACCGGAAAGAAGTTGCAGGCGGCGGCGAACATTTGCCGCCATCAGGTTCACATAGATCCGGCAGGTGTCGTTGAGCCGGTCCGCCTCCTCGACCAGCCCGCGCAGCTCCGGCGTGGCCGGGCCGTCGCCCAGCTGCTGCAATTCCTCGATCGCACGCAGCTTGTTCGACGTGGCGCGCTCCAGCGCGTTCATGTCGTTGCTCTTCAGCGCCGCGATCTCGGCATGGAGCATGTCGATGACGCGGACCAGGGCATCACGCCGGTTCATTCTGTGACATCCAATCGTAGCGAAGCGCGATGAACTGGTCCGCGATCGTGGAGGGCGACAGCGGGAAGGTACCGTTGGCGAGCGCGGTCTTGATCTGCTGCACGCGGTCGGCGTTGACCGGTGGGGCGGACGCCATCGCGCTCGCCATCGCGCCGGGCGCCTGCGTCGCATCCGGGCCCGCCGCCTTTGCGACCGGCGCCGCGTCCGCGACGGCTGCGGCCTTCGTCGTCCGCTGGACGGTCGAGACGGAGGATAACCCCGCCCGCGCCGTCGCTGATCCTAATGATTCCACCATGTCCACACCTGTGGGTTTCCGCTGACACCGGCAGAAACGACCAAATGAGGTGCGGCTTTAGCACTTTTTTATTCCGGCCAACCCGGCAGGGTCGCGCGGCCCGCGTCGACCGCCACCGCCTGCACCGGGCGCACCGCATCGGCGACGCGGATCATCACCCGGCCGCCGGGTGCGGCATCCGCCATCGCCACGCCCTCGCGCGTGATCGAAAAGCCGTCGGAGCCCGCCTCGATCGTCACGGGATCGCCGCGCCGGATCACCGGCTCGGCACGCGGCACCGGCGCGACCGCGCCGGCGCGCACCACCGCGGGGGCGGCGGTGGCGGCGCGTGGGGCTGCGATGACGGGGACGAACACCCGCCATGCCGGCTCGGCGCAGGCGACGACGACCGCGTCATGCGCATCGGTGCGCCAGGACAGCGCGACCATCGAACAGGTCGCGAGCCGCAGCCGCGGGTCGACCGGCGCGCGCGCGCCGCCCTCGCTGCCGATCGGGCGCGCGGTAAAGGCGGCGACCGCGCGGTCGAGCGCGGCGGTATCCTGGAAACTGAGCGCGGCGGCGGCGAGCAGGGCGATCATCGGGCGGTTCCTTTGTTCGGGGTTTCGCCGGCGAAGGCGAGCGTGACGACCACCGCGCGCGGCCCGCGCGCCGGGGTGGTGGACAGCAGCAGCCGCGCGTCCGGCACGCCGGCGGCGACCAGCGCGGCGGCGACCGCGCGCGCTCGGTCGGCGGCGAGGACCGTGGCACTGTGCGAGGCGGGGTCGACGTCCTGCGCGCTCCCGTCGGTGCCGCCGGTGACGGTCAGCCGCACGCGCGGATCGCGCAGCTCGCCCTTCGCCCAGCCGAGGAGCGCGTCGGGGCGCTGCGGCAGCGCGGCCGAGCCGGGGGCGAAATCCGCGACGCCGTGGCTGGCGACCGGCATCGCGGCGGGCGCGGGTTCCACCCCGAACCCTTGCGCGATCCCGCGCGCCAGCTCGCGCGGCGACAGCGTCTGATTGGCCTGGAGCAGCACGAAGAACCCGACCAGCAGCAGCGCGAGGTCGGCCAGCGTCACCAGCCACAGCGGCCGCCCCGGCGCCACGTCCAGCAGCGCCCCGTCGCTCGTCCGGTCGGCGCTCATGCCGCCTCGTCCTGTTCGACCGGTGCGACCGGCGCCTCCGGCTCATGCAGCCGCACAGGGCGCGCGCGCGGCGCCTCGCGCTCGGCAAGCTCGGCAAGCGGCGCGACCAGCCGCTCGCGTTCGATCAGTTCGGCGCGTGCCGCGGTGCGCAGCCGCGCCGCGATCGGCATCGCGACCAAATTGGCGAGCAGCGCGCCATACAGCGTCGCCAGCAGTGCCACCGCCATCGCCGCGCCGATCGCCTGCGGATCGCTCATCCGCGTGAACATCGCGACGAGGCCGATCAGCGTGCCGACCATTCCCATCGCGGGCGCGGTCTCCGCCATCGCGGTCCAGCATTCGATGGTCAGCCGGTGGCGTTCGGCGCGCTGGCGGCGCGCGGTGTCCAGCGCGGCGACCACCGCGGGCGCGTGCGCGCCGTCGACGATCAGCGCGATTGCCGCGGCGATGTCGGCATCGCGGATCACGCTGCGGTCGAGCGCGTGGACGCCGTGGCGCTGCGCGATGCGGGCGAGCGCGACGATCTGCTCCAGCCGGCTTTCCGCGCGGAAGCGGCGGCGCGGCAGCGCACGCAGCGCCAGCAGCGCGCAGCCGAGATCGCGCAGCGGGGTGCGCAGCGCCGTCGCCAGCAACGTGCCGCCCAGCACGATCGCCAGCGCGACGGGGTCGAAGAACAACGTGGGGGTCATGCCCACCCGGTTTGCAAGCGGCGGGCCAAGTGACTCGCGCGCTGTGTGGCGGCAGCGGCACGCGCCCGGGCGGCAACCGCGATTGCCGGCAACCGGCAAACCCTTGCCGCTTCACCGGCGAACGGCGGGCCGTGCGGCCCTTGCGGGCATTTGGCACGCCCTTTGCTGACTAGCCTCGTGCACCTGTCGTGCACTGCAAGGAGTTGGGCCCGATGGCCGATGGATTGTTCGGAGTTCACGCCGCCGCGCTGGAGGTGCGTGCCCAGCGCATGGGCGTGCTGGCGTCGAACATCGCCAATGCGTCGACGCCCAACTTCAAGGCGCGCGACATCGACTTCAAGGCCGCGCTGAACGCGGTCGAGGGGCAGCCGGGCGGCGGCATCGGAGACGCGCTGAAATACCGCGTCCCCACCAACCCGTCGATGGACGGCAACACCGTCGAACTGTCCACCGAGCAGACCGCCTTCGCCGAGAACGCCGTCCAGTATCAGAGCACGCTGGCGTTCCTGAACGGGCGCATCGGCCAGATCACCCGCGCGCTGAAGGGAGAATAAGGCATGTCGAACCCGTCGATGTCGATCTTCCAGGTCGCCGGGCGCGCGATGTCGGCGCAGCTGACGCGCATGAACACCACCGCCTCGAACCTTGCCAACGCCGGCGGCGTGGCCGGTACCGAGGAGGGCGCCTACAAGACGATGAAGCCGGTGTTCCGCACCAGCTTCGACCAGGCGTCGGGCCTGTCGACCGTCGACGTGCAGCAGATCGTCACCGCCGGCGAGAAGCCGACCAAGCGCTACGATCCGAACCATCCGCTGGCCGACAAGGACGGCAACGTCTTCGACGCGGCGGTCGATGAATCGCGCGAGCTGGTCGACATGATGGAGACCGCGCGCAGCTACCAGAACAACGTCGAGGTCATGCAGACCGCCAAGACGCTGATCCTCGACACCCTCAAGATGGGCCGCTGACCATGACCACCGCCATCTCCGCTACCGACAAGGCCGCGCAGGACGCGATCTACGCCGCCGCCGGCCTCGCGCAGGCCAAGCCGAAGACGAACGCCACCGCCACCACCGGCCAGTCGTCGCTGGGGCAGAAGGACTTCGTGCGCCTGATGACCGCGCAGCTGCAATATCAGGATCCGTTCAACCCGCAGGACAATACGCAGATGGTCGCGCAGATGGCGACCTTCTCGCAGGTCGCCGGGATCAGCGAGATGAGCAGCACGCTGGCCGGGATCGCCAGCCGGCTCGGCACCACCACCGCCGGCGATGCGATGAGCTTCGTGGGGCGCACCGTCCTGACCGAGGGCAAGACCGCGTACGAGCGGACCGCCGGCGGCATCATGGGCGGGGTGGAGCTGGCCAATTCGGCCAGCGACGTCGACGTCACGATCACCGACAAAAACGGGATGGCGGTCAAGAACATCCAGCTCGGCAAACAGGACGCCGGCACCGTCGACTTCACGTGGGACGGCAAGGACGCCGCCGGCAACAAGGTCGAGAACGGCCCCTACACCGTCACCGTCGAAGCCGCGAACGGCAGCACGATCGTCGAGGCCAAGCCGCTCGTCTGGGCGCCGGTCGAGACCGTCAGCCTGGTCGCCGGCGGCGAGCCGGTCCTCAACGTCACCGGCCTCGGCAAGGTCGATCCCGCCGCGGTCCGCAAGGTCGCCTGATCCACCCCTTTCACCCGATTACCCCCAGGAGCACACCCCATGTCCTTCTTCACCTCGCTTTCGGGCCTTCAGGCCATGCAGACCGACATGTCGGTCATCAGCCACAACCTGGCCAACGTCTCCACCAACGGGTTCAAGAAGAGCCGCACCGCGTTCGCCGACGTCATCTCGTCGAACGTGTCGACCGATCCGCGCAAGATGGTCGGCTCGGGCGTGTCGGTGAAGGGCACGGTGCAGCAATTCTCGGACGGTTCGTCGAACCAGACCAAGAGCGCGCTCGACATGCAGATCCTGGGCGAAGGCTTCTTCGTCGTGAAGTCGACCGGCCTGTCGGACCAGGTCAACTACACCCGCACCGGCGCCTTCACCGTCGACGACAGCCGCAACGTGATCGACGCGCAGGGCAGCTACCTGATGGTCTATCCGGTCGACAACGACGGCAACGTCACCGCGACCGGCGACAAGTCGCTGACCAACCTGCAGATCCAGCCGACCAGCGGCTCGCCCTCGGCGACCAAGAACGTCGCCACCAAGGTGCAGATCCCGTCGACCGCGACGGTCAAGGATCCCGCCGCCTTCAAGCGCACCGACACCTCGACCTACAACAACTCGGTCGCGACGCGCATCTACGACGCGAACGGCAATCCGATGACGATGACCAGCTATTACGTCCGCACCAAGGAAGGCGAACCCGCGGGTACGCCGCCGAACACGGGAACGTGGCAGGTCTTCACCTTCGTCGGCGACCAGATGCTGACTCCGAAGGGCGGGACGCAGCCGGGCCCGGTCACGCAGACCTATGATACCAAGGGCGCGCTGGTGGCCCCGACGTCGATCACGTTCGAGGACTTCATCCCGGTGTCGGGCGCCGCGGCGCAGGGCATCAAGCTCGACCTGACCGGCTCGACGCAGACCGCGGCGGCGGCGGCGGTCAGCAACCGCGTGCAGGACGGTGTCGCGGTCGGCCAGCTGGTCGGCATCACCGTCGACGACGCCGGCATCATCAAGGCCAGCTATTCCAACTCGGACATCGTGCCGCTCGGCAAGGTGGCGATCGCGAAGTTCTCCGCGCCGACCGGGCTGCGCCAGGCGGGCAGCAACTATTGGCAGGCGACCGGTATCTCGGGGAAGGCGACGCTCGGCTTCGCCGCCGCGGAGGGTTTCGGCAGCCTGAAGTCGGGCCAGCTCGAAGGCTCGAACGTCGACATCACCGAAGAGCTGGTCAACCTGATCGCGGCGCAGCGCAACTTCCAGGCGAACTCGAAGGCGCTCGATACCGCGACGCAGGTGTCGCAGTCGATCTTCAACATCCGCGCCTAAGCTGAGCCGTCGGTCCGTCGGAGAGGATGTAAGTGGACAAGCTGGTCTATACCGCGGCGACCGGCCTGCGCGCGCACATGCAGTCGCAGGCCGCGATCGCCAACAACATGGCGAACGCCTCCACCACCGGCTTTCGCGCCGACCGGGTGGTGTTCGAGCGGATCATCCTGTCCGACGGATCGTCGCAACTGTCGGCGCGCCAGCCGACCTCGGAGGAGGTGCGCGACGCCGATCGCGCGCCGGGCGTCATCCAGCAGACCGGGCGCCCGCTCGACGTCGCGCTGGGCGATGCCGACAAATGGCTGGCGGTGCAGGCCTCGGACGGGTCGGAGGCGTACACGCGTCGCGGCGACCTGACGGTCGCCGCCTCGGGCGCGCTCCAGACCGGCGATGGCTTCATCGTCATGGGGCAGGGCGGCCCGATCACGATCCCGCCGTACGATTCGATCTCGATTGGCAGCGACGGCTCGATCTCGATCGTGCCGCAGGGCGACAAGACCGGGCAGACCACCGTCGTCGACCGGCTGAAGGTCGTCTCCAGCAAGGGCAGCGATGCCGTGAAGGGGCTCGACAATTTGATGCGCGTGCGCGGCGGCGGCGCGATGCCCGCCGATCTCGACGCCGGGGTCACCAGCGGCGCGCTGGAAGGCTCCAACGTCAACATGACCCAGGCGCTGGTCGACATGATCGAGAACCAGCGCAGCTACGAAGTGCAGGCCAACCTGTTGAAGGAGGCCCGCTCCATGGACGAATCGAGCGCATCGGTGATGCGCCTGCCGGGTTGAGGAAGGACCTGACCGATGACCACCGCCGCCATGCACATCGCGCGCACCGGACTGGACGCCCAGGACACCCGGATGCGCGTCATCTCGAACAACCTCGCCAACGTCGCCACCACCGGCTTCAAGCGCGACCGCGCCGCGTTCGAGACGCTGTCGTATCAGGTCGTGACCGCGCCGGGCGCGCAGTCGACCGGTGAGACGCAATATGCCACCGGGCTGAACCTCGGCACCGGCGTGCGCGTGCAGGGTACGTCGCGCACCGAGACGCAAGGATCGATGAACCAGACCGGCAACAGCCTCGACCTCGCGCTCGACGGCAACGGCTATTTCCAGGTGCAGATGCCCGGCGGGCAGCTCGGCTACACCCGCGCCGGCAATTTCTCGCGCTCGCCCGAAGGATTGCTGATCACCAGCCAGGGGTATCAGGTGATGCCGGGCATCACCGTGCCGCAGAATGCGACGCAGATCACGATCGGCATGGACGGCACCGTCACCGCCACCGTGCCGGGGCAGGCGGAGGGGCAGAACCTGGGGCAGATCCAGGTGGCCAGCTTCCCCAATGCCGCCGGGCTCGAATCGAACGGCGACAATTTCCTGCTCGAGACCGCGTCGAGCGGCGCGGCCAACATGGGCGTGCCCGGCGAGGACGGGCGCGGGCGCGTGCGGCAGGGCACGCTGGAGGCGAGCAATGTGAACGTCGTCGAGGAACTCGTCGACATGATCGAGACGCAGCGCGCGTACGAGGTCAATTCGAAGATGATCTCCGCCACCGACGACATGCTGAAATACGTTAACCAAAATCTGTCATGACGCGGATCATGACGACTGCCTCTTCCCTTCGCCGAATTCGCATGCTCGTGGGCGGCATGCTCGGTGCCGCCGCCGCGGTCGCGCTGGTGCCCGCCCCCGCGCACGCCAGCGTGTTCGGCAAGCTGCTCAAGAAGAAGCCGGCCGAGGATTTCAGCGCCGCGCGGGTCGAGCCGCTGGCCCCGGTGCCGACCGCCCCGGTCGCGAACGGATCGATCTTCCAGGCCTCGGACGGCTATGCCGCGCTGTACGAGGGGTGGCGCGCGCGCCGCGTCGGCGATCCGCTGACGATCGTGCTGGTCGAGCGCACCGCCGCCTCCAAGTCGTCGGCGTCGAAGATCGATTCGAAGGGATCGTTCGGGCTCACGCCGCCTACCTCCGGTCCGCTGGGCGGCTTGCTGAGCCCCAGCGACGTCGGGATGGACGGGCGGCGCGGCTTCAACGGCACCGGCAGCGCCGACCAGGCCAATTCGCTTTCCGGCGAGGTCTCGGTGACGGTCGCGGAGGTCTATCCCAACGGCACGATGCTGGTGCGCGGGCAGAAGCGCGTGACGCTGAACCGCGGCGACGAATTCGTGCAGATCAAGGGCATCGTCCGGTTCGCCGACGTCGACCGCGACAATCGCGTGCCCTCGACGCGCGTCGCCGACGCGCAGATCGCCTATACCGGCAAGGGCGACGTCGCCCGCGCCAGCCGCCAGGGCTGGCTGTCCCGCTTCTTCCAGGTGGTGAGCCCGTTCTGATGCTGCGCACGCTGTTCATCGCGCTGATCGCGCTGCTGGTGTCGTTTCCCGCCCACGCCGACCGGATCAAGGATCTCGGCGGTTTCCAGGGCATCCGCTCGAACCAGCTGACCGGTTACGGTGTGGTCGTCGGGTTGCCGGGCACCGGCGACGACAATCTCGAATATACGGTGCAGTCGGTGAAGGCGGTCGCCTCGCGCTTCGGGCTGCAGCTGCCCGCCGGCGCCAACCCGGGGCTGAAGAACGCCGCGGTCGTGCTCATCACCGCCGACCTGCCGCCCTTCGCCAAGCCCGGGCAGAAGATCGACATCACCGTCGCCTCGATGGGCAAGGCCAAGTCGCTCCGCGGCGGCGCGCTGGTGCTCACCCCGCTCCTGGGCGCGGACGGGCAGGTCTATGCGATGGCGCAGGGCAATCTCGCGGTCGGCGGGCTCGGCGCGGAGGGCGCGGACGGGTCGAAGATCGTCGTCAACATCCCCTCCACGGGCCGCATCCCCGAAGGGGCCACGGTGGAGCGCGCGGTCGCGACCGGCTTCGCCGACACGCCGTTCCTCACCTACAACCTCGCGCGCGCCGACTTCACCACCGCGCAGAACGTCG
Source organism: Sphingomonas sp. BE138 (assembly GCF_031456125.1). NCBI lineage: Bacteria > Pseudomonadati > Pseudomonadota > Alphaproteobacteria > Sphingomonadales > Sphingomonadaceae > Sphingomonas > Sphingomonas sp. BE138. The sequence continues at coordinate 19,714 of NZ_JAVDUC010000008.1, read as the reverse complement.
CGGCGGCGATCAACCGCAAGCTCGGCTTCGGCACCGCGCAGGCGACCGATGCGGTCTCGGTGGCGGTGCGCGCGCCGGTCGGCGCCGACGTCCGCGCGATGCTGATGAGCGAGATCGAGAATCTCAGCGTCGATTCGGCGGAGCCGCCCGCCAGGGTGATCGTCAACGCCCGCACCGGCACCGTCGTCATCAACTCCGCGGTCCGGCTCGGCGCGGCGGCGGTGACGCACGGCAAGCTGACGGTGCGCATCGACGAGAGCCAGCGCGTCAGCCAGCCCGCCCCGCTCAGCGGCGGCCAGACCGCGCTGGAGAACCGCTCCAACGTCCAGGTCACCGAGGAGAAGAAGCCGATGTTCCTGCTCTCGCCCGGCCCGAAGCTGGCCGACGTGGTGAAGGCGGTGAACGCGATCGGCGCGTCCCCGGCCGACCTCGTCGCGATCCTGGAGGCGCTGAAGGAAGCCGGCGCGCTCAAGGCCGAGCTGGTGGTGCTGTGATGACCGACGCGATCAACGGCAGCATCACCGGCCAGACCGGGCTCGACACCGGCCTGTCGCGCCAGGCCACGAAGCAGAACCTCGACAAGGCCGCGCAGCAGTTCGAATCTGTCTTCACCGGCATGATGCTGAAGTCGATGCGCGCCGCAAAGCTCGCCGACCCGCTGATCGACAGCAAGGCGATGGAGACGTTCCGCGACATGAGCGACCAGAAGGTCGTCCAGAACATGGCCGAACACCACCCGCTGGGCATCGGTGCGGCGATGAGCAAGTTCCTGGCGCAGGCGCAACCGGCGCTGGGGGATGCGGGGACGGCCCCCGGCGCGAAACCCTGACCCGTCTCGAAGCCGCCGTGGTGGCGCGTGCCCTTCGACACGAGGCTTCGACGGGCCCGGCCCTTCCTCGCCGCAAACGGGCAGGCGGGGGCATAAACCCGATCTTAACCCGAATCGTGCCACCCTGTCGGCATGGCTGACCTGCTCTCCATTGGCGCTTCGGGCGTGCGCACGTATCAGACGGCGCTGACGACGACGTCGGAGAACATCGCCAATGCCGGCAACGCGTCCTACGTGCGGCGCACCCCCAGCATCCGCGAGATCAGCGGCGGCACCGGCTATAATACCTCCTCGCCGAACGGCATGGGCGCGTCGGCGTTCAACATCCTGCGCTCCGGCAATGCCTATGCCGACCAGTCGCTGCGGACCGCTTCGTCGGACCTGTCGCGGACCGAGGCGGGGTCGGTCTGGCTGGAGCGGGTCGAAACCGCGCTCGCCAGCGGCGGGCTGTCGTCGCGCATGACCGCCTTCTTCGCCGCGGGCACCGCGCTTCAGGCCGATCCGACCTCCACCGCGCTGCGTGCGGGAATGCTCAGCGCGGGCACCTCGGTCGCCGACGCGTTCGGCGTCACCGCGCGCGCGCTCGACGATGCCGCCGCCGAGCTCGACGGGCAGGCCGGGCAGGCCGCCGCCGAGCTGACGCGGCTCAACCAGGCGGTGCTGAAGGTCAACCAGGGGCTGGTGCGCACCGCGCCCGGCACCTCGGCGATGGCCGGGCTGCTCGACCAGCGCGACGACCTGCTCCAGCAGATGAGCGCGCTGACCGACATCGACGTGAAGATCGACGACGTCGGCCGCGCGACCGTGCGCGCTACCGGCCCCAACGGCCCGGTGCTCGTCGATCCGCGCGACGCCAGCGAAGTCGCGTACGGCCGCACCGGCAACAATGTCGCACTCGCCGTCCGTCCGCCGACCGGCGCGCCGACCCTGTTCGATCCCGACGGCGGCACGCTCGCTGGCATGGTCGAGGGGGCGCAGCGCATCGCGTCGAACCGCGACGCGCTCGGCCGCATCGCCACGGATCTGGTCGAGACGGTGAACGCGCAACAGGCCGCCGGCGACGATCTGAAGGGCGACGACGGCAAGGATTTCTTCACCGCCAGCGCCACCGACCCGACCGTGTTCACCGTCGCGCTGGCCAGCGGCGACGGGATCGCCGCGGCGGGGCGCGACAAGGGCACGCGCGACGCCTCGAACCTCGCCGCGCTCGGCGCCAAGCGCAGCAGCGTCGGGTTCGAGGGTCGCGTCCAGTCGCTGGTCACCGACAATGCCGCCACGCTCAAGCAGCGGCGGCTGGTCGCCGATGCGCAGACCACGATCCGCGACGGCGCGATCACCACGCGCTCCGAGCTGACCGGCGTGAACCTGGATAACGAGGCGGTCGACCTGCTGAAGTTCCAGCAGGCGTATCAGGCGTCCAGCCGCGTCATCCAGGTCGCCAAGGAAACCTTCCAGTCGATCCTCGAGATCAGGTAACGCGCGATGCAGATCTCCAGCAGCCTCATGTTCGATCGGTCCGCGGCGCGGATGGGATCGCTGATGTCGAACGCGGTCAAGCTCCAGACCCAGCTGGCGACCGGCAAGAAGTTCACCTCGCCGTCCGAGAACGTCGCGGTCGGGCAGCAGCTCGCCGAGTTCCAGCGCAAGAGCATCGATGCCGAGGCCTATACCTCGAACATGAACATGTCGTCGTCGCTGCTGTCGCAGGCCGATACGACGCTGAACTCGATCACCGAGCAGATGCAGCGCGCGACCGAACTGACGGTACGCGCCGGCAACGGGTCGCTCAGCGTCCAGGACCGCAAGGTGATCGGCGACGAGCTGAAGGCGGTCGTCGATACGCTGATGGGGCTCGGCAACGTCAACGATTCGAACGGCCGCGCGCTGTTCGGCAGCGCGACCGGCGAGGCCGCCATCACCAGGAAGGACGACGGCACCTTCACCTACAACACCGCGCCGTCGTTGTCGGAGGTGCCGATCGCCGACAACATGTCGATCCAGCCGACCGAGACCGCGGCACGGATCTTCCAGGGCCCGGCCGGCGACACGCTCCAAATCCTCACCCAGCTCGCCACCGCGCTGCAACAGGGCGACGCCACCGGCGAGTCGGCGCGTAACATGCTCGACAAGGTCAACGCCGCCACCGATCAGGTGTCGATCGTCCAGGCGTCGGTCGGTGCGCGCGCCGCACGCGTCGACCTGCAACAGACGTTGCAGGAGAATGTCTCGGCCGACCGCGAGGAGCTGCGCTCGTCGCTGGAGGACACCGACATGACCGCGGTGGCGGCGGAATTCGCCAAGACGATGACGATCCTCAACGCGACGCAATCGAGCTTCTCGAAACTGTCGCAGCTGTCGCTCTTCAGCTACCTGCGCTGATCCGTTTCCAGGACCGCTCGATATTCACCTTCCACGGCGGTTTCGTCATCCCCGCGCAGGCGGGGATCCAGAACCTCCGCCGTTGCGGCTCTATGAGCGGGCAAAGCGTGTCTGGATTCACGCCTGCGCGGGAATGACGGCGGGAGCGATCTTGGGTCGCTTACCTAAACGTCGGTCGATCCCAGCCGATATGGCGCGTCAGTCGACCGACCGCCCAAGCGCAGGAGAAACGGGTTGGTAGGCCACACCACCTCGCGACCGGTAAACCGCACATAACGCCCTCCCCGGTAACCACTTCTCCACCGCTGCCGGGTTAACCACTCCCCCGAAGAATCATCCCGCCAGCATTTGGGGAAAAGTGCCATGTTCCCGGCCATCGGCCTCGTCATCCTCCTCGGCATGGTGTTCGGCGGTTTCGCCATCACCGGCGGCAACCTCGAGCCCGTCTTCGAGGCGATCCCGCACGAAATGCTCATCATCGGCGGCGCCGCGGTCGGCGCGCTGGTCATCGGCAATTCGGGCAAGGAGCTGAAGGCGCTCGGCGGCGGCCTCGGCAAGGTCTTCAAGGGGCCGAAGTACAAGAAGCAGGATTATCTCGACGTCATCTTCCTCGTCAGCAAGCTGATGAAGATGCTGCGGATGGAAGGGCCGATCGCGCTCGAGCCGCATGTCGAGGACCCGAAGTCCTCGGCGGTGTTCGCCGAATATCCCAGGCTGCTGAAGGACCATACGCTCGTCAACCTGATCGCCGACACGCTGCGGCTGGTGGTCGTCTCCTCGGGCACGCTCGACGTCCATGCGGTCGAGGAAGTGATGGAGAATGCGATCAAGACCCACCACCACGAGGTGGAGGGCCCCGAGCACACGCTCCAGAGCCTCGCCGATTCGCTCCCCGCGCTCGGCATCGTCGCGGCGGTGCTCGGCATCGTGAAGACGATGGGCTCGATCGACAAGCCGCCCTCGGTGCTCGGCGGCATGATCGGCTCGGCGCTGGTCGGCACCTTCATGGGCGTGCTGCTCGCCTATGGCATCGTCAATCCGTTCGCCGGCCGGCTGAAGCAGGTCGTGGAGGCCGACGCGGCGATCTACCACGTGGTCAAGCAGATCATCATCGCCTCGCTCCATGGTCACCCGCAACCGCTGGTGATCGAGGCGGCGCGTTCGGGGATCGACCACAAGAACCAGCCCGGCTTCGCCGAGGTGTTCGACGGCCTGCGCGGCAAATGATGTTCGATCGGCTCACGCCGATGATCGGCACCGGCCCGCTCCCCCACCCGACCGCCCAATCAGGGTACGATCGTGGGCGGTCGGGTGGGGGAGCGGGCCGGTGCCGCTGTTCCGAAGGAACCAAGTGAAATGGCCAAGGCACCGCACGGCAAGAACGAGCCGCCCAAGATCGTCATCGTCAAGAAGATCACGATGGTCGCCGGGGGGCACCACGGCGGCGCGTGGAAGGTCGCCTATGCCGATTTCGTGACCGCGATGATGGCGTTCTTCCTCCTGCTGTGGCTGCTCGGCGCGACCACCGAGAAGCAGCGCAAGGGCATCGCCGATTATTTCGCGCCGACGCTGATCGACAAGAAGCGCGTCGGGATCGGCGGCAACGGCATGTTCGGTGGCGAGTCGCTGACCTCCAAGGAGAAGATCGGGCCCAAGGCGGGCACGTCGGACCTGCACGCGCTGGCGCTGGTCACCACCGACCCGGTCGGCGAGATGAAGGGTTTCGGGACCAAGGGGTCGCTGCGCAGCTCGTCGCAGATCGCCAAGGAGGATGCGAAGAACTTCGCCAAGCTGCGCCAGCAGGTGATGCAGAAGATCGCGGCCAACCGCGAGCTGGCGAAGCTGGCCAAGCACATCCGCTTCTCGATGACCTCCGACGGGATGCGCATCGACCTGGTCGACGACGCCGATTATTCGATGTTCGCGCTGGGGACGACCGCGCTCGCCACCGATGCCTCGGCGCTGATCGGGCTGGTCGCGCAGGGAATCCGCGAGACGCCGAACCCGATCATGATCCGCGGCTATACCGACAGCCTGCCGTTCGGCGATCCGCGTGCGATGAACAACTGGATGCTGTCGTCGGGCCGTGCCGAATCGACCCGCCGCCGTCTGGCGCTGGGCGGCATCCCCGAGGCGCGCTTCAACCGCATCGAGGGCGTGGCGGACCGCGAGCCGATGATCGCCGACAACCCGCAGGACCCCCGCAACCGCCGCGTCGCGATCACCCTGCTGTACCGCGCGGGCTCCTTCGGTCAGTAAGCTCGCCGCGTCTCCAACCCCGTTCGCTTCCCCCGGCCCGTTCGTGCTGAGCCTGTCGAAGCACGTGCCCCGGAGCCCGCGCTTGGTTGTGAGCACCCCTCACACGATCGCCGGCCGCGGATCGACATGCGTCCGCCGCGACGCATGTCGCCTGAGCCCGATCAGCGGCCGCAGCGGCCCGATCCGCCGCCCGACGAGATAAAAGGCCCAGCACCCCGCCACCGTCGCGCCGACCAGCACCGCGAACGCCAGCCAACCCGGCAGCCGCAGCGGCGCGAGCCAGAACGCCACCAGCACGATGATCGACTGGTGGACCAGGTAGAAGGGGAACACCGCCTCGGTCAGCATTGGCCGCCACCGCCGGTCGCGGTTCCAGTGTCCGTCGGCATAGCCGATCAGCGCCGCCACCGCCGCCCACGCCTCGACCGCGCGCGCTGCCGAGAAGACGATCCCCCATGGATGCGGCATGGTGCTGCCGGGCCAGCGGATCTCGATGCCCGCGACCAGCGCATAGGCCGCCACCGCGATCGCCGCCGACGTCCGCCACCGCTTGACCAGCTCGGCCAGCGTGTGCGGTGCGCAGGCCAGCGCATAGCCGAACAGGAAGAACGGGAAGTAGCTGAAGTGCGCGACCCAGTCGCCCGCCAGCGCATGCGTCTCGCGCGCGCCGGGGAACAGCACGAAGTTGACGACCACCATCCACCCGATCGGCACGACCAGCAGCGCCGGCCCGCGCATCATCGCGGCGAACCCGGCCTGCGCGCCCCGCCGCACGGCTCGCGGGATCAGCACCGCGCCGGCGGCGAGCGCCAATGTGTACACCCACAGGTACCCGACGAACCAAAGGTGGTTCCAGGCGGGCAGGAAAAGTGTCCCGAGCGTGGTGAACCGGAAATAGTCGTGGCACCAGAAGTGCCAGAAGCTCATCGCATAGCCGTATTTCTCGCGCAGCTCGACCCACGGCTGCACCGGCACGATCACCGCGATGCCGAAGACGAGCGGGACGAGCAACCGCAGCGATCGCTGCCGCGCGAACCGCCACGGCGCCTTGTTGCGCAGCATCAGCGCCCGGCTGGCATAGCCCGAGACCAGGAACAGCAGCGCTAGCCGCCACGGGTTCGACGCCATCATCGGCACCGCCACCCACCAGGCGCCCGGCAGCTTGGCGTGAAAGTCCCATGGTACGAACACCATGCCGACGTGATAGAGGATCAGGATCGCGAACGCCCCAATGCGGAGCCAGTCCAGGCCGTAGTGCCGTTGCATCCGCCGCCGCCTAGCATCGTCAGTCGTTTCCTGCGACTTTGAACTGCCATCCGACCGGCGTATAGGGCGACGCATGTCGATCCGTCCGTGGCGCGATATCGCGCGTCGTCCCAGCCGCCAGATCATGGTCGGCAACGTCCCCGTCGGCGGGGACGCGCCCGTCACCGTGCAGACGATGACCAACACCCCGACCGAGGACGCCGCCGCGACGATCGACCAGATCCGCCGCTGCGAAGAGGCGGGCGCGGACATCATCCGCGTCAGCTGCCCCGACGTCGCCTCTACCGCGGCGCTCGGCCAGATCGTGCGCGCCGCGAAGGTGCCGATCGTCGCCGACATCCATTTCCACTACAAGCGCGCGCTGGAAGCCGCCGACGCGGGGGCGGCCTGCCTGCGCATCAACCCCGGCAACATCGGCTCGTCCGATCGCGTGGCGGAGGTGGTGCGCGCCGCCAAGGCGAACGGCTGCGCGATCCGCATCGGCGTCAACGCCGGCAGCCTCGAGAAGGATCTGCTCGAGAAATACGGCGAGCCCTGCCCGGAGGCGCTGGTCGAATCCGCGCTCGACCATATCAAGCTGCTCCAGGACCACGATTTCCACGAATACAAGGTCGCGGTGAAGGCGTCGGACGTCTTCCTGGCGGTCGCCGCCTATCAGGGGCTGGCCGAGGCGACCGACTGCCCCCTGCACCTCGGCATCACCGAGGCGGGCGGGCTGATCGGCGGCACCGTGAAGTCGTCGATCGGGCTCGGCTCGCTGCTGTGGTTCGGGATCGGCGACACGATCCGCGTGTCGCTGTCCGCCGAGCCGGAGGAGGAAGTGCGCGTCGGCTTCGAGATCCTGAAGGCGCTCGGCATCCGCAACCGCGGCGTGCGCGTGGTGAGCTGCCCCAGCTGCGCGCGGCAGGGCTTCGACGTGATCCGCACCGTACAGGCGCTGGAGGAACGGCTCCAGCACATCCGCACCCCGATGAGCCTGTCGGTGCTCGGCTGCGTCGTCAACGGCCCCGGCGAGGCGCGCGAGACCGACATCGGCATCACCGGCGGCGGCAACGGCCGGCACATGGTCTATCTGTCGGGCGTCACCGACCACCATGTCCAGGACGCCGACATGATCGACCATATCGTCAAGCTGGTGGAAGCAAAGGCCGCCGAGATCGAGGCAGCCGACGCCGCGGCGAAGCTGGTCGCGGCATAGGTCCCGTGCTACATGTCAGGTCCTGGAGGGCCTGACATGACCTATCATGCGAAGGTGATTGCCGGCGGCAAGATCGTCATCCCGGCCGACCTGCGGCGCGAGTTCGGCATCAAGGACGGCGACACGCTGATCCTCGAGAAGGACGAGGAAGGCGGCCTGTCGATCATGACGTTCGAGCAGTCGGTACGCGACTCGCAACGGCGTGCACGCGCGATCTTCGGCGAGAGCTATTCCATCGATCAATTCCTGCGGGAGCGTCGCGCCGACTGGGGTGAGGAATGACGGTCGTCGTCGACGCCTCTGCGGTCATGGCGTTGATGCTCGGGGAACCGGGGGCGGAACAGGTGATGGCGGTGATCCGGCGCAGCCTGATGTCCACCGTCAACGTGTCCGAATGCTGTGCGCGCGGCGTCGAGCGTGGTGCCAGCGCCGACGCGGTGCTCGCCATCATCCGCGGTTACGAGGTGCGGGTCGAACCGTTCGATCTGGAGGATGCGCTGGCGGCGGCGCAACTGCGCGCGCCGACCCGCGCCCTCGGTGCGTCGCTGGGCGACCGGGCCTGTCTCGCGCTCGCCCGTCGCTACGCCTTGCCCGTGATGACCAGCGACCGGCGGCTGGCGGAGATCGACTCCGCGCTCGGCATCGACATCCGCCTGATCCGGTGACCATCCCGCGCCACCTCTCCCCCGCGCTGGCGCTCGGCGTTGCCGCGGGCGGGATCGGACTGTTCTCCGTCATGGACGCGTTTATGAAGTCGCTGGTGATCGCGCTGGGCGTCTACAACGCGCTGCTGTGGCGCACGATGCTGTCGACCGTCATCGGCGGGATCGCGTGGCGCGTTGGCGGCGGGCGGCGGATCGGCAGGCGCGCGCTCGGGCTGCACGTCGCACGCGGCACGATCACCACCGCGATGGCGCTGCTGTTCTTCTGGGGGCTGGCGCGGGTGCCGATGGCGCAGGCGATCGCGCTCACCTACATCGCGCCGCTGCTGGCCCTCCTGCTCGGCGCGTGGCTGCTGGGCGAGCGGGTCGGGGCGCGGGTGGTCGGCGCGTCGATCGTGGCGTTGGGCGGAGTGGCGGTGATCCTCGCCGGACAGACGCGCATGGCACTCGGACCGGAGGCGTTGGCGGGGGCGGGAGCGATCCTCGTCTCGGCGGTCCTCTACGCCGCCAATCTGATCGTCGCGCGGCTACAAAGCCAGGCCGCCGCGCCGCGCGAGATCGCCTTCGTGCAGTGGGCGGTCACCGCGACGCTGCTGCTGTGCGCCGCGCCCTGGCTGGCGGTGACGCCGCCCCCGGACGCTTGGTGGAAGATCGCGGTCGCCGCGGCGCTGGCGAGCGGATCGCTGTTCCTGCTCGGCTGGGCCTATGCGCATGCCGAGGCGGGGTTCCTGGCGACGACCGAATATACGTCGTTCGTCTACGCCGCGGTGCTCGGCTGGCTGTTCTTCGGCGAGATGGTCGCGCCGACGACGCTGGTGGGGGCGGGGGTGATCGTCGCCGCCTGCCTTTACGCCGCGCGTCGCCGCACGGTGCCGCAAGGCGCGCTGGAGGGGGCGGCCTGACCCACACCCACATCGTCATTCCCGCGAAGGCGGAATCCAGAACCTCTGACGGCGCGGCCCTTGCGAAGACCTGCGCGTCTGGAATCCCGCCGTCGCGGGAATGACGAAGAGGAGAGGTTGGGGACCGACGCCCGACACGATACACCCCCACCCATGACCGTTACGATCCGCCCCGCGACCCCCGCCGACGTCCCCGTCATGCTTGGCTTCGTCCGCGATCTCGCCACCTTCGAGAAGCAGCCCGATGCGGTCCAGGCCACCGAAGCGACGCTCCACGACGCGCTGTTCGGCGCGCATCCCGCGGCCGAGGCGCTGATCGCCGATCTGGACGGTCAGGCGGTGGGCTTCGCGATCTTCTACCTCACCTTCTCGACGTGGACCGGCAAGCGCGGCCTCTGGCTCGACGACCTGTACATCGCGCCGGAGGCGCGCGGACAGGGCGCCGGTGCGGCGTTGCTCGAGGCGCTGGCCGGCATCGCGGTCGATCGCGGCTATGCGCGCTTCGAATGGTGGGTGCTCGACTGGAACACGCCCGCGATCGACTTCTACCGCGCCAAGGGGGCCGTGGCGCAGGACGAATGGACGGTGCAGCGCGTCGACGGCGATGCGCTGCGCGTCCTGGCGGGGAGCGCATGATGGCGTGGCTGTGGCTGATCCTGGGCGGGCTGTTCGAGGTCGGGTTCACCACCTGCCTGCGCAACGCCGACGGCTTTCGGCATATCGGCTGGACGCTCGGCTTCCTGGCCTCGGTCTCGCTGTCGATGCTGCTGCTGGAGATCGCCTCGCGCAGCATACCGATGGGCACCGCTTACGCGGTCTGGACCGGGATCGGCGCGCTGGGCACCGTGGTGATCGGAATTGCCTTCTACGGCGAGGCGGCGACGCCGCTCCGACTGCTGCTGATCCTCGGGGCGGTGGCGTGCATCGCGGGGCTGAAGCTGACCGCCGGGCATTGATCGACGGTGACACGGCAAATGGAGCGACGCTGTGCAGGCGCCGCCCCATGGGTCACTTACGGCAGGTGCCGTCGCTATCCTTCGACCGACATTGGTTGCACAATTCGCCGGTGGTCGGCTTGCTCTGCTGTTCCTTGTAATCGCTCGTCGGCCACAAGGAACAATTGGTGCAAAAGTGCCACGTGTCTTTGCCGTTACGACGCCGGTACGCCATGTTCGCTACTCTCCTGTACTTGGACGGAAAAAGTAGCGAGGGCGTGATCCGGTCGATACGTCAGACGCATCCCTTACGGACGATATGGTGTAACCTCAGCGACCCGGCACGTCGTGGTCGTGCGGCTCGACGCCCTCGGCCTGGGCGGCGTCGTAGCGGTCGATCGCTTCCAGCACGATCCGGCGCGCTTCCTCGCGGTCGCCCCAGGTGCCGATCCGCACCCACTTCTTCTTCTCCAGGTCCTTGTAGTGGGTGAAGAAGTGCTCGATCTGCGCAAAGACGATCTCGGGCAGGTCGTCCTTCTCGCCGACGTTCGCGTAATACGGGAAGGTCGAGTCGACCGGCACGCACACCAGCTTCTCGTCGCCGCCGGCCTCGTCCTCCAGGTTCAGCACCGCGATCGGGCGCGCGCGCACGACGCAGCCCGGGATGAACGGCGAGCGCGCGACGACCAGCGCGTCGAGCGGATCGCCGTCGGGCGACAGCGTGTGCGGCACGAAACCGTAGTTCGCCGGATAGCGCATCGGCGTGTGCAGGATGCGGTCGACGAACAAGGCGCCGGAGGCCTTGTCGAACTCGTACTTCACCGGTTCGCCGCCGGTCGGCACCTCGATCACCACGTTCAGGTCGTCGGGCGGGCCCTTGCCCACCGGGATCAGATCGATACGCATGCTCTTCCCCTCTTGAGGTGCGAACGCCCCGCGTCAGCGGGGCGCCAGAAGACGGTCGAGCCCCGCATCGCCGGTGCCGACCTTCTGCAGACGGGGGTAACGCAAGCCATTGTGATAGTCGAGTGTTGCACTGCGGTAGCGCTCACCTTGCTTCACGGTCAGCGCGATCGGCGTCTTCGTGCCCTTCGCCGCCGTGATCGCCGCCTTCAGCCGGTCGGCGCTATACGCCTGCCCGTCGACCGCGACGATCTGGTCGCCGACCGCGAAGCCCGCCTTGAACGCCGGACCGTCCCAGGTGACGCCGGTCAACTCGCCCGACCCGTCGAGCACCATCCCGCCCGAATAGGTAAGATTGGTCGACTTGGCCGCGGTCTCCACCGCCTTGAACGACGCGGTCGGCGTCTCGGTATAGACCAGCCGGTAGCCGTTGCGCGCGAAGCCCTCGATCGGCGCGCCGGCGGCATGTTCGGTCAGGCGACGGTTCAGATACCCCGCCCAGTCCCACGGCACGATGGCGTTCAGCGTCTTCGCCACGTCGTCGAACGTGTAAGTCACCTCGCCCCAGTCGCCGTCGCGGATGCCGAAGAACGCGCGCGCGAAATCGTCGATCGATTTGGTGCCGCCCGACTTCTCGCGCAGCAGCGAATCGACGTCCATCCAGACGAGCAGGCCCTCGTTGTAATAATCCTCGCTGCGCTGCCAGCTGGTCCACCCCTTCGGCCGCCGCGCCGAGATGATCGGATCGTTGGTGGTGTCGACCAGCGACCGCCACTGGCGGCCGGGCTGGCTGTCGTACAGCGCCATGATCGCGGCATATTGGTCGAGCGTGTCCTGCTTGCTGACCAGCCCCGAGCGCGCCTGGAGCACATAGCCCCAGAATTGCGTCTGCCCTTCATAGACCCACAGCAGCGAGTTGCGCATCGGCGTGCGGAAATCGGGCGTCCACAGGTCCGCGCCGCGCCGGAACTTGCCGTCCCAGCTGTGCGTGAACTCGTGCGGCAGCAGGTTGCGGCGGCCCGGGCCGTCGTTCCACTTGGTGAAATAGCCAGGCGTCACGCCGTTCTCGCTCGAGCGGTGATGCTCCAGCCCGATCCCGCCGAGCTGGTCGGTGATCGACAGCAGGAATTCGTAATGATCGTAATGCTGCGAGCCGAACGTCTTGACCGCCTGTTCCGCGAGCCGCTGGTGCGCCGCGATCTGCTCGGGCGTCGCGTTCAGCTCGGCGGGGTCGTCGGCGAAGACGTTGAGGTTCACGCGCGGGGACAGCGCCCAGACCTTGCCGTACCGGCCCGCCAGCACCGGCGAATCGACCAGCACCTCGTAATTGGTGGTGTCGTAGGTGTAGGTCGCGCCGGCCTTCTTCGCCGGGATCGCGTCCGCGGCGGTCCAGCCGTCCGGGTATGTGACCGTCATCTGGATCGGGATCTGCCGCGTGAAATAGCCGGCCGGATACAGGCTGACCGAATTGGGCTGGAGCGAGATCATCGTCGGCGTCATGACGATGCGCCCCTGATTGCCTTGCGTCGCGGAGATGAACTGGAACCGCGCCTCGATCGTCTTCGCGCCCGCCGGCACGTCGAGGTGGAAGGCGAAGACGTCGACCGGATCGCGCGTCCATTCGATGCGCCTGCCGTTCGCGGTGACGATCAGCCCGGCCAGCTTCTCGATCTCGCCCCGCGGGGAGTGCGCGCCCGGCAGCCACTTCGGGAACAGCAGCACCATATGCCCGGCCTGCGGCACCGGGATCGTCTCGGTCACCCGGAAGATCCCCTGCGAGGGGTCGCTGGCGTCGACGTTCAGCTTGATCGTGCCGGGGAAGCGCACGTCGCGCGGTGCCGGGATCGTGTCGGTGAACGGCACCGGTTGCGGCGCGCTGTTGCCGGCGGGAACTTGCGCGATCGTGGGGGACAGGCTGGCGGAGGCGAGAAGAGCGGCACAGGCGAGACGACGGATCATCAGGGCTCCGGTACGACAGAGGGACTGTCGTGACTAATCGGCCCCGATGGCCCCCGTCCAGCCCTATCCGGTCATCCCGCGCCGAGCACGTTCACGCTGAACGCGATCACCCCCATGTTGAAGACGAACCCGGCCAGGCTCTGCCCCAGCACCACCCGCCGCACCGCGGCCGACCGGATCGTCACGTCGGAGGTCTGGAACGTCATCCCCAGCGTGAAACTGAAATAGACGAAGTCCCAATAGTCGGGCGTGCCGGTGTCCGGAAAGTCGATGCCGCCCGCATCCTGCCCGTCGTCGCCCGGCATGTAGAACAGGTGCGCGTAGTGCAGGGCATAGATCATGTTCGAAAACAGCCAGGCGAGCGCCAGCGTCACGATCACCAACACCCGCGTCGCGTCGCTCTCTCGCCCCTGCAACTCCTCGTGGACCGCGGTCAGGATCACCAGCATCACCCCGGCGGTGATCGCCAGCAGCAGCGTGCGGTTCGCGTCGTTGTCCTGCGCCACCCGCCGCAGCATGGCCGGGCTGTCGCGGCGTGGCAGCCCGGCCATGCTGGCCAGGAAGACGAACGCGGCGACATCGAACCCCGCCATGGCGGCGCGCCCGCGTCCCAGCGGCTCCCACAGCAGCGCGACCGCCGCCACCAGCACCACCGCGAACAGCACGAAGCGCGGCGGCGCGACACGCTGTCCCAATCCCCACCATCGCGCGCCGTCGCTCATGCGATCAGCCGCTAGCGCTCCCTGACGCGCGCGACTAGATAGCGCACCTTCTTATGGCCCGTTTTCCCACTCCGCAGCGCGTGCGCGGCACGCAGGACATCTTCCGTGACGAGCAGCGCCGCTTCGCGCACGTGCTCGACACCTTCGACCGCGTCCGCCGGCTCTATTGCTTCGAACGGGTCGAGGTGCCGGTGTTCGAGGACACGCAGGTCTTCGCGCGCTCGATCGGCGAGACCACCGACGTCGTCTCCAAGGAGATGTACACCTTCCCCGACAAGGGCGACGACCTGCTGACGCTGCGCCCCGAGTTCACCGCCGGAATCGCGCGCGCCTATATCACCAACGGCTGGCAGCAGTTCGCGCCGCTGAAGCTGGTCACCAGCGGCGCGGTGTTCCGCTACGAACGCCCGCAGAAGGGCCGCTACCGCCAGTTCCACCAGATCGATGCCGAGGTGCTGGGCGCGCCCGAACCGGCCGCGGACGTGGAGCTGCTGACGCTCGCCGACCAGTTGCTCCACGAACTGCGCGTTGCCGATGGCGTCACGCTGCAACTCAACACGCTCGGCGATGCCGCGACCCGCGACGCGTGGCGTGACGCGCTGGTGACGCATTTCGAGGCGCATCGCGGCGAGCTGAGCGAGGACAGCCTGACCCGCCTCGCAAAGAACCCGCTGCGCATCCTCGACAGCAAGGACCCGCGCGACCGCCCGATCGCCGACGCCGCCCCGGGCATTGACGCATTCATGAGCGCCGAGGCCGGCGCGTTCTTCGAGAGCGTGCAGAAGGGATTGCAGGCGGCGGGCGTCGCCTTCCAGCGTAACGAGCGGCTGGTGCGCGGGCTCGATTACTATCGCCACACCGCGTTCGAGTTCGTCACCGACCGGCTCGGTGCGCAGGGCACGGTGCTGGCAGGCGGGCGCTACGACGGGCTGGTCGAGAGCCTCGGCGGTCCGGCAACCGCGGGCGTGGGCTGGGCGGCGGGGGTCGAGCGGCTGGCGATGCTGCTGGAGGAACCGGCGGCGGCGCGGCGCGAGGTCGTAGTTATACCCGATCGTCCAATTGACGAAGAAGCGGGTACGCGCATCTTAAGCGCCTTACGTCGCAGAGGTATAATCGCGTCGATGGCCTTCAAGCGGAAGGCTTCGCGGGAGTACGAGGTTGCAAAGAAGGCCGGAGCTTCGGTGCTGGTCAACGTGAACTGCGATGGCCTTATTCCTGAGGCTTTTGCTCGTGTCAGGGTAAGGCCTGTGTCGGATCTTCTAGCGGAGACTCGCGACCTAAAGGCTCGTGTCTTGCAGAATTTGCAGGACGCATTTGGTGCCACCTCCGGCTCGCTTTCGGACGACATCCAAGGCGCGCCGGAGGTTTATCTTTTGAAGTCAGCATGACCACCATCTCAATCGACCGCATCCGCCAGATCGAGGCGCGCCGCGACGAACTCGCCGCGCAGATGGCGACCGGCAATCTCGACGGCGACCGCTTCGTCGCGGTGTCGAAGGAATATGCCGAGCTCGAACCCGTCGCACAGGCCGCGACCGAAGTGCGCCGGCTGCGGCAGGAGGCCGAGAGCCTCGCCTATATGGCGACCGATGCCGATGCCGAGCTGCGCGCGATGGCCGAGGAGGAGCTTCGCGACAACCGCACCGCGCTGGAGGCGGCCGACCGCAAGCTCGCGCTGGCCTTGCTCCCGCGCGACGCCGCCGATCAGCGTTCGGCGATGCTCGAGGTCCGCGCCGGTACCGGCGGGGACGAGGCGGCGCTGTTCGCGGGCGACCTGCTGCGCATGTATCAACGCTATGCCGAGACGCAGGGCTGGCGCGTCGAGCTGATCTCCGCCTCGGAGGCCGAGCTCGGCGGCTATAAGGAAGCCGTCATCGGCATCACCGGCCCAGGCGTGTTCGCTCGGCTGAAGTTCGAGAGCGGCGTCCACCGCGTCCAGCGCGTACCCGTCACCGAGAGCGGCGGCCGCATCCACACCTCCGCCGCGACGGTCGCGGTCTTGCCGGAGGCGGAGGAGGTCGACGTCCAGATCGACGAGGCGCGCGACCTGCGCATCGACGTCTATCGCTCGTCCGGCCCCGGCGGCCAGTCGGTCAACACCACCGACTCGGCGGTGCGGATCACCCACCTGCCGACCGGGCTGGTCGTGATCCAGCAGGACGAGAAGTCGCAGCACAAGAACAAGGCCAAGGCGCTCAAGGTGCTGCGGACCCGGCTCTACGAGGCGGAGCGGGAACGGCTGGCGGCGGAACGCTCGGGGACGCGCAAGGCGATGGTCGGCTCCGGCGACCGGTCGGAGCGTATCCGGACCTACAATTTCCCGCAGGGCCGTGTCACCGACCACCGCATCAACCTGACCCTCCACCGGCTCCCGGAGATCCTTCAGGGCGAGATGGACGAGCTGATCGGGGCCTTGATCGCGGAGGATGAAGCGGAACGGCTGGCAACGATCGAGGCTTGAGCCGGCCTGTCGCGTGCCGCGACGGGACTCGGCGAAAGCCGGCCGGCGGGTGGCCTGCCACCCGACCGACGACGACGCGGCTTCGCCGCGGCGTTGCTCCAAGCGCCTTTCCCAACAAAGGGAAGGCTAACAGCGGCGCTGTCCTACACACCCCGCTTCACGCTATCCTCAATCTTTTCCTGCTAAGCGGATCATATGCCCTCCCGTCATTGCGAGCGCAGCGAAGCAATCCAGAGCGTCCGGGCCCTCACCTCGGGGTACGGCGCCGCGCCCGCCATGCCGCGCAGGCACCCCCGCGCGGCGCATTTCCGAATGTTGAGTCGCCGCGCCCGCGTCTCAACATTCGCGACCATGCGGTCCAGCAGCATTTTGGTAAGCCAGACGCGCGCTAACGGGCAAAACCAATTGCCTATTGCCAGAACCTCTACCACTTCGTCCGCCGTCGCCCCGAATCTCCAACGCGCTATCGTCTCAACATTCGCAACATTCGCCGGCCGCGCATGACCCCCCGCGACGCCCTCCGCGACGCCGCACGGCGCTTCGCTTTCTCCCCGACCGCGCGGCTCGACGCCGAGCTGCTGCTCGCCCACGCGCTCGGCCTTCCCCGCGAACGCCTGCTCCTCACGCTCGACGATCAGCCGGTGCCGCCCGCCTTCGCCGACCTCGTGGAGCGCCGCGCGCGGCACGAACCGGTCGCCTATATCACCGGCACCCGCGCCTTCTGGACGATCGACCTCCAGGTCGGCCCGGGCGTCCTCATTCCACGCGCCGACAGCGAGACGCTGATCGAGGCGGCGGTCGACCATTTCGCCGGCACCCCCGGTCCGCGCCGCATCCTCGACCTCGGCACCGGCCCCGGCACGTTGCTGCTCGCCGCGCTCGACCAGTGGCGCGAGGCGACCGGGGAGGGCGTCGACGCCTCGCCGGCCGCGCTCGATTATGCGCGCCGGAACGCCGCCGCGCTCGGCATTGCGGACCGCGCACATTTTGCCGTCGGCAACTGGGCGGAGGGATTGGGGGAGCGCTTCGACGTCATCCTGGCCAACCCGCCCTATATCGAGACGGGCGCGATGCTCCCCGACGAGGTCGCCCGCTACGAACCCGCCGCCGCGCTGTTCGCCGGTAGCGATGGTCTCGACGACTACCGCCGCATCGCCGTGCAGCTCCCGGCGCTGCTCGCCCCCGGCGGCGTGGCATGCGTGGAGATCGGCGCGACCCAGGGCTGCTCCGCCGCCGAGTTGTTCCGGGCGCAGGAGTTATCGGTCGCCGTGCGCCGCGATCTGGGAGATCGCGATCGTTGCCTCGTGGTCACGGGTTGAATTTGGCGGCGCGCGCCCCAACATTTCTCTTTGAGAACGCCTGCCGTGCGTCTAGAGACGGCGCAGGGGCTCGCGAACTCACCGACATGCGTTGGATGGCGTGCCTGCCCTCCCTTCGTCATCAACCGCTGCGGTCCGGCGGTCATGGCAGGCCCACGATGCGAACGGCGTCGTGGTGCCGGGGAACGATTGCAACCCGTGCATCGGGAGCGAATGCCGGTTTTGGTTCCAGGACGAGGACAGTGAATTGATCAATAACCGTCAGAACGGTCGCCGTCGCGGCCGTGGTGGTGGCCAGCAGCGTCAGGGTGGCGGCGGTGGTCACGGGCAGCGTGACAGCGGCAACCGGATCGACAGCCGCGCGCGCGGCAATGCCGCCCAGCTGCTCGAAAAGTACCGGAACCTCGCGCGCGACGCGCAGATGGCGGGCGATCGGGTCAACACCGAATATTACCTGCAGTTCGCGGACCATTATTTCCGTGTCCTCGCCGACCAGCGCGGTCGCAGCGACGATCAGCAGCCGATGCGCCGCCAGCGCGACGATTTCGATAACTTCGACGACGCCGACGATTATGGCGACGAGGGCGAGCCGATCCGCGCCGACGATCAGCCGCGCGCGGTCGAGGCCGAGCAGCCGCAGCGCCAGGAACGTTTCCGCGAAAACCGCCAGCGCGACGATCGCCCGCGTGGCGAGCGGCAGCGTGACGACCGCCCGCGCGCCGAGCGTCCCGCGATCGTGAGCGACGAGCAGCAGCCGGTCGCCGTGGTCGAGGAAGCGCCGGTTGCGGCGGTGCAGGGCGACGAGGAGGCGGCGCCGCGTCGTCGCCGTACGCGCAAGCCCCGCGAGGAAGCCACCCCGGCCGACGCCCCCGCGTTCGACGCCGATCGGCTCCCGCCGGCTCTGGGTGCGAACACCGACGCCGACGCGCCGGCTGGCGAGGAGGCGCCCAAGCCGCGCCGCCGTCGCGTCCGCGCCGCCCCGACCGAGGTTGCCGCGGCCGAATAAGGCCCATCCCCTTCACCGTATCGCCCAACGGCCGGCGTTCGTTCGCGAACGCCGGCCGTTGTCGTTTCATCGGCTTGTCTTTGCGGGCGAATATGGGATGCTCGCCCCGCGACAACGATCGCATTGCAGGGGAGAGGATCATGACCATCGCCGCCATCATCGGCCGCAAGGGCTCTGACACGATCGCGGTCGCGCCCGATACGCCGCTCGGCACCGTCGTCGCATTGCTGGCCGAACACCGGATCGGCGCCGTTCCCGTCGTTGACGGCGGCGCGGTCCACGGCATCTTCTCGGAACGCGACGTGATCCGCTTGCTGGCGAAGGGTGACGCGGCGCAGTTGCTCGGCATAACGGTCGGCGAGTTGATGACGCGCGAGCCGCTGACCGTCACCCGCGACGACTCGGTCCTCGCCGCGCTCTCGCTGATGACCCATCGCCGCATCCGGCACCTACCGGTCGTCGAACACGGCGTGCTGATCGGGATCGTCTCGATCGGCGACCTGGTGAAATACCGCATCGACCGCATCGAAGCCGATGCAAGCGCGATGCGCGACTACATCCAGCAGGCGTGATTCGCGGTTTGTGACAGGTCGGAGTCGGATCGACCTGATAAAGAATGACGGATTTCCGCGGTTTTCGATCGATCTCGACATAAAATTGCAAAAAGTGGTTGACCGATGTGGTGGGTATCCGTAGAGGGCGTGTCACCGCAGCGGTGCTGCTCTTTCGGAGCGGTTGCAGCGGTCGCCACATGGACGGACAGCGGTTTTTTCGCTAGGGATAGCGGGAAGGATCGGTTGTCCGGTTTGTTGTCGGCAGGCTCTTTGACATTGTAGGTTAAGATGAAGGGACATGTGGGCGGCGGCTCTGCGGGTCTTGTGCATTCAAGGTGCATGGGGGTCGATAGAAGCTAT